>NZ_JXLC01000029.1:0-55426 GCF_001886225.1 Enterococcus silesiacus
TACTTTTGTTCTTTATTGTTCGTTTTTAAGCTTCTAGCAACATGATTTAGTCGTTTTTTTCTGATGATTTTCAGAAAATAAAAAAAGAGCAGATTATCATTAAATAATCTACTCTTACACAGTTTATCTCATCGTCGGGAATAATAAGACATCACGAATGGATTGTGCATCAGTTAAAAGCATCACTAGGCGATCAATCCCGATTCCTAAACCACCGGTTGGCGGTAATCCGTATTCTAAAGCTTCAATAAAGTCTTCATCAACACCATGAGCCTCATCATTTCCTTGCTCACGTTCTTTTTCTTGATCTTCAAAGCGCTCACGTTGATCGATCGGATCGTTCAACTCAGTAAATGCATTCGCAAATTCTTTTCCTACTATAAATAGTTCAAAACGATCTGTGAAACGATCATCTTCTAGATTTTTCTTCGCTAACGGAGACACTTCTACTGGGTGTCCATAAATAAATGTTGGTTGTTTCAAGGTTTCTTCCACAAAGGTTTCAAAAAATTCATTTAAAATATGCCCAACTGACATATTATCATTGATTTCTACATTATGTTCTTTTGCCAAAGCACGTGCTTCTCCCACAGTCATCGCTTGCCAGAAATCTACACCCGTCTGTTCTTTGATTGCATCTACCATATGCACGCGTTTAAATTCAGATCCTAAATCAACTTCTTGACCATCATAAGTGATCGTTGTTGTCCCTAAAACTTTTTCAGCAGCATTACGGATGATTCCTTCGGTCAGATCCATTACATCCTTGTAATCTGTATAGGCTGTATAAGCTTCTAGCATCGTAAATTCAGGATTATGCGTTGTGTCGATTCCTTCATTACGGAATACTCGGCCAATTTCATAGACTTTTTCCATACCGCCAACAATCAATCGTTTCAAATGTAATTCTAAAGCAATGCGTAAATACAAGTCCATGTCTAGCGCATTATGATGCGTGATAAACGGACGTGCAGCAGCACCGCCGGCTTCATTATGCAAAACAGGAGTTTCTACTTCTACATAACCGTTGCTATCAAGATAGCGACGAATTTCGCTGATGATTTGGCTGCGTTTCATAAAACGATCGAAACTATCCTTGTTACTGATCAAATCTAAATAGCGTTGACGGTAACGTTGTTCGATGTTTGTTAGGCCGTGATATTTATCTGGTAATGGGCGTAAAGCTTTTGTTAATAATACGATCGTTTTCGCCTTAACAGTCACTTCACCTGTATCAGTTTTCATAATTTGTCCAGTTACACCAAAGAAATCACCAAGATCTGCGTGTTTAAATAGTTCATAAGCTTCATCGCCGACTTGATCTTTGCGTACATAGATTTGAAGTTGTCCTTCACGATCTTGTAAATGAGCAAACCCTGCTTTTCCTTTGCCACGTTTAGTCATCATACGTCCAGCAACACTTGCTGATAAATCCATATCGTTTAATTCTTCTTTTGAGTGTTGGTCAAATTGTTCATGTAATTCTTTTGAATTATGTGTACGGTCAAAACGCTTCCCGAAAGGATCAATCCCTTCTCCACGTAAATTTTCCATTTTCTCACGACGCACAAGCATTTGATCGTTTAGATCTTCTTGGTGCGCTTGTTGTTCATCTGCCACTTTACTTCCTCCATTCTGAAATCACATACCCCTATAATGCCACATTAAAACAAAAAAAAGCAAGCCGAATTTTTGTTTCAGCCTGCTTTTTTTATTAGATTGTTTCGATTGCTTCTTTTTCTGCATGTTTTTCTGCTTTTTCTTCGAAAGCATCAAGCAGATCGACCATCATTCGTTGGGTCTCTGCCTGATTGATTGCCACTTTTACTTTAGCAGCGCGCGGAATGCCTTTTAAATAGTACGAAGCATGTTGACGGAATTCTCTTGTAGCGATTTTTTCACCTTTTAAATCTACCAAGCGTTGTAGATGGACTTTGGCGGTATCGATTTTTTCACGTGGTGTCGGTTCAGGCATAAGTTCTCCTGTTTCTAAATAGTGTTTTGTGTGCTGAATCATCCAAGGATTCCCTAAAGCGGCTCTACCAATCATCACACCATCTGCTCCAACATGTTCTAGCATCCGTTTGGCATCTTCTGGTGTGCGAACATCACCATTTCCCATGAAAGGAATCGTTAGGTGCTGTTTCACTTCCTTTAAAATATCCCAGTTCGCTTGCCCTTCGTACATTTGAACTCTCGTACGACCATGCATAGCGATAGCGGACGCTCCTGCTTTTTCAGCAGCTAATGCATTTTCAACAGCAAACAAATGGTCTTCGTCCCACCCTGTACGCATCTTAACTGTGACAGGTAAGCTTACAGCAGAAGAAACGGCATCTACCATTTCGTAGACTTTGTTTGGATCTAATAACCATTTTGCTCCTGCTTCTGCTTTAATGACTTTGTTTACAGGACATCCCATATTGATATCAATGATTGCAGCTTTCGTATGTTCTTCTACGAATTTTGCAGCTTCAACTAAGTTTTCTTTATCTCCACCAAAAATCTGTACACTTAATGGATATTCCCGATCATCTATATAAAGCATATCTAAGGTCTTTTTGTTTCTTTGCTGGATTCCTTTGTCACTGATCATTTCACAGACAACAAGTCCTGCACCAAACTCTTTAACGGTTACACGAAAAGCAGCATTACTAATACCGGCCATTGGGGCTACAACGACACGATTGGGAATTTCAATGTTGCCTATTTTCCACATATAGATTCCCTCCTATTTTTCACGGGTGTTTTTGATTGCTTCATTTCTTAATTCAATTAAATCAGCTTCGCTATAGTGATATTTATTCCCGCAGAATTGGCAAACAGCTTCCGCTCCATGGTCTTCTTCGATCATTGCATTGATTTCATCTAAACCAACGGCGATGATCGCTGTCCCAAATTTTTCTTTTGAGCAGTTGCATTTGAATTGAACGGGCATTTTTTCTAAGATGTCAATTTGATCTTTACCGAGTAGACGCTCCAAAATTCCTTCAGGTGACTCACCTTCATCGATCAATCGAGAAATCATCGGCACTTCTTGCAAACGTTGTTCAATAAAATCAATCGTCTTTTCGTCTGCTCCTGGCATTACTTGGATCATAAATCCGCCTGCGGCTTTGACACTTTCATCTGTATCAACTAACACACTCAAGCCGATTGCTGATGGAATTTGTTCAGAAACTGCCATGAAATAAGTGAAATCTTCGCCAATTTCACCAGAAACAATCGGTGTTTGTCCTGAAAATGTTTCTTTCAAGCCTAAATCTTTGATCACAGTGAAGATTCCTTCTGTTCCAACAGCTCCACGGACATCAATTTTACCACTTTCGTTTAGCGTTAAGCTAACGTGAGGATTTTTTATGTAGCCTTTAGTCGTTCCACTACCGTCACTATCGACAACAATACTACCTGCAGGTCCGTTTCCTTGAACTTTTACAGTCAACTTGTCGTCTCCTTTTAAGGTCGCACCTAATAGTAAGGAACCTACCATCGTACGACCTAAGGCAGCCGTTGACGAACTCCAGGTATCGTGACGTTTTTGTGCTTCAGAAATTGTATTTGTTGCGCAAACTGCATAGGCGCGAATCGACCCTTCATAACATAATGCTTTAACTAAGTAATCTTCCATTTTTATTTTCCTCTTCTCACTTGCTTCTTTTTCTAACTCATTATCAGATAATACTAGTGTTTGACCATTTTTTCAACTAAATAATTTTAAGCTAAAGAAAAAGCAAGTCGCAACCACCAATTGAAATCGATAGGTACTACTTGCTTTTTTTAGAGTAATAGACGATAGACAATGAAACGTATTTTTATTTATCAGCCGATTGGTTCAAAGGAAAATAAATTCTTAAACCAAAATACAGTAAAATTGTACAAATCAATACTACATAAAAAGCTGTAACTGTTAGTGAGTGCATATAGCCCGTATACAAGCAAATAGCTAACGGAATTCCGATATATTGTACCAAACGAGTCTTCCATTTTTTTCTAACCATGATCCAAATCATACGCAAAGGTAAAAATAAAACGCCGAAAAAGATCAAACCAAAGAGATCCCTTATCAATGACATAGTTTGTGCCCTCCCTTCTTTCCTCTCTGTGATACATTTAAACTGCAAACTATTTTCCAATAAATTCAATGAGATCTGATCAGGTTGACTTTTCCCCAGCTCCCATTTCGAAATTGTTTGACGCGTGACATACACTTTGTCAGCCAACTGTTGTTGTGTAAGTCCAAGTTCCATTCTTTTTTCACGAATCATTTCCCCTAAAGTCATTTCACTCTCTCCTTTAAATCTAGTTCTTGCTACTTATAAAATACAGCAATGCCGTGCGTTGCGCACGCAACTATTCAAAAAATCTCCGCTACACTCATTGAACGAGTGTAACGGAGATTTTCATGTGCTTATTTGTAACGATCGTCAAAGTTGTTACGGTCATACTCAGAATCATTTTTATGTTCTTCATCAGATTTTACTTCTGATTGAACTTGTTCTTCTGTTTTTTCGCTGTCCGCTTTTACTTCTTCGGTTTCGTCATGTAACTCTTTTTTCGCTTCTTCAAAATCTTGTTTTTCTTCGGCCTGTCTTTGCGCATCTTTTTCTTCTAATGCACGTTTTGCCTCTTCAAATGTTTGAGCTTTTTCACTAGGGAATTGGCTGTCGATAACATCTTGTGGCATTACGCCTTCTTCAAACAATGACTTGATGCTGCGAGCATCTAATGTTTCATACTCTAACAGTTTTTCAGCAATTAGTTTATGTTGCGCACGGTGTGATTCAATGATTTCACGCGCTTTATCGTGTGCTTCCATTAAAATACGACGTACTTCTTGATCGATTTCATACGCAACTTGCTCAGAATAAGCTTTTGTTTGACCATAATCGCGGCCAACAAAGACTTGATGGTTTCCTTCATATTGAACAGGACCTAATTTGTCGCTCATTCCATATTCGGTTACCATACTACGGGCAATGCCTGTTGCTTGTTCAAAGTCATTAGATGCACCTGTTGATTGAACATCGAAAATAATTTCTTCCGCTGTACGTCCACCAAGTAACCCAACGATTTGTTCAAACATGTCTTCTTTAGTCATTAAGAACTGATCTTCTTTTGGTAAAGCAATCATGTAACCGCCAGCGCGTCCACGAGGGATAATCGTTACTTTATGAACGATACGAGCACGGCTTAAGACTAAACCAACAATTGTATGTCCCGCTTCATGATAAGCAACCATTTCGCGTTCTTTTTTGTTGATCACACGGTCTCTCTTCGCAGGCCCTGCAATAACACGATCTTCCGCTTCATCCACATCGGATGCATCGATTTTCTTCTTATTACGACGAGCGGCAACTAATGCAGCTTCATTTAAGACGTTTTCTAAATCAGCACCAGCAAAACCTGGTGTTTGTTGTGCTACGACTTTCAAATCAACGTCATCAGCCAACGGTTTGTTACGAGCATGAACTTTAAGGATCGCTTCACGACCTTTTACGTCAGGACGACCAACTAAAATTTGACGGTCAAAACGGCCTGGACGTAATAACGCTGGATCCAACACATCTGAACGGTTTGTTGCAGCAACGACGATGACACCTTCGTTGCCATCAAATCCATCCATTTCAACAAGCAATTGGTTAAGGGTTTGTTCACGTTCATCGTGTCCACCGCCCATACCGGCACCACGTTGACGACCAACGGCATCGATTTCATCGATGAAGATGATTGCTGGTGCATTTTTCTTCGCTGTTTCAAATAAATCACGGACACGGCTTGCACCGACACCGACAAACATTTCAACGAAGTCTGAACCTGAGATAGAGTAGAACGGTACGCCTGCTTCACCGGCAACGGCTTTAGCAAGTAATGTTTTACCAGTCCCTGGAGGTCCTTCTAATAGAACACCTGCTGGAATACGAGCACCTAATTCAACGAAACGGCGAGGATCTTTTAAGAACTCGACTACTTCGACTAATTCTTGTTTTTCTTCTTCCGCTCCGGCTACATCAGAGAAGCGTACGCGGTTGGCTTTTTTGTCAGCTTCTTTGGCTTTTGATTTACCAAAGTTCATGACACGGCCGCCACCACCGCCACCGCCGCCTTGTTGTCCCATCATCATATAGAATAAGAAGATGAACAATACGATCGGTAAGAAACTAAATAAGATAGAAAGCCAAGCACCGCTTGATGATTGTTCTTTCACAGTAAGTTTCACATTGTTCTCTTTAGCCATATCTTGGATACCTGATAATGTGATATCACTTGGCAAGACAACCGTTGTAAATGCTTTTGTAGAGACTTCTGTTGATCCCCATAAAGAAAGACCACCAGTATTTTTAATTTCTTGTTTTTCTTTGTACTGACCTGTGATTTTGTATACACCATTTGTTGGTTGGATCGTCAGTTCCTTCACTTTACCTTTTTCTAATTGGGTACTGAAGGTTGAGTATTCGATATCTGGTGATTGGGAATTGTTATTTCCAAAAATGAAATAAACAACCATGACCATCGCCAAAATAAGCAATACATAATAAAGGCCATTTTTCATGCCACTATTCTTTTTATTCATGCCTGTCCTCCTTTGATTACTGCGCGTAATTTAATTTTACGGTTTATTTTTTATCAATTCTGACCATTACATTGTAACATAACTAAATCTAAGAGAGATATTAATTTGATTCGTAGATTTCAGGTTTCAACACACCTACATAAGGAAGATTCCGATAAGCTTCTGCATAATCTAAACCGTAACCTACAACAAATTCATTTGGTACATCGAAACCAACATAGTCGGCAACGATATCAACCACACGTCCTTCTGGTTTATCTAACAACGTGACAATTTTCACAGATGCAGCTTTTCTGTATTTAAAGAGATCAACTAGATAAGCTAATGTACGGCCGCTGTCGATGATGTCTTCTACGATCAAGATATCGCGCCCTTCAACGTTTGTGTCCAAATCTTTAATGATTTTTACTTCACCTGAAGACACCGTTGCATTTCCATAACTAGATACAGCCATAAAATCCATC
Organism: Enterococcus silesiacus; assembly: GCF_001886225.1. Taxonomy (NCBI): domain Bacteria; kingdom Bacillati; phylum Bacillota; class Bacilli; order Lactobacillales; family Enterococcaceae; genus Enterococcus; species Enterococcus silesiacus. Next base: position 7,036 of record NZ_JXLC01000029.1, read on the forward strand.
TCTAAATGAGTGTCGATACAGCGCGTGATATCAGCCATAAACGGTATTGCACCTTTTAAAATACCAATGACTAAAGGATTTTTCCCTCTATAATCTTCTGTTAGTTGTTTGCCAAGTTCAGTTGATTTTTCAAGAATTTGTTCTTTCGTGATCAACACTTGTTTAATATCGTTCTCTAACATATTGCTCTCCTTCTCTTTTGAGTTTTTTAGTTATTATTTTATGTTGTTTTGCTTCTTTGAATAAAAGTAATTTTCGGTCTTTACTCTTTTATTTTATAAAGGAGCCTGTAGAGTATTTTATCAGTTTCTTTAGGAATACTCAAACATGAATTTGCAATTTTAGGAACCCAAATAATCTTCTCCTGTGCAGAAAGAATGATCCACGCCTGTTCTCTCGTTAAATTGGGTATTTTCCGATCAATAAATAATCGATTTAATCTTTTGGTTAAGTTTGGCGTCAATGAAATTCGATCGCCATTTTCTCTATGACGAATCATTAACGGTAATGGTGTTTGTCCGCTTATGGGCAAAGAATACTCAGTCCAGTCTTTCACAGCTTCAGGTATCTCCAGATTAGCGGTTGTAGTTTCTAATCCAAGCCACTCATTTTTTGAAAGGAAAATAGATTCATTTTCATTTAAGTAAACTATTTTTTTATCTTGCTTCAACTGTTTTTCTTTTATATACATCACATCATATTCTTTCACAATTTGCCAGCCTTGTTCAAGATCCATTGTTAATTGTGGCGCCTGTTGTCTAATGATATTCAGCAACTGTTGAATCTGAGATTGGCTTATTGCAATGTCTTTCACTACGATCGTTCGTTGAAACAACATCATTAGGAAAAACGTTTGTAGACTTGTTTTTTCTTGTTTCAACTCGGCTAGTTGAATTGTCCAACCTGCTGCTGTTTTTTTTACCCAGCGCTCATATTTAGGTTCGATAACTGACTGAATAAGCTCGTCTGCTAATACGATTTGTTCAGTAAAATCAGTGATATGTTGTAGAAACTGCGGGTTTTCTTTCTTTAAAAGTGGCACTACCTGATGTCTTACTCTATTTCGCATGTAAGCATCACCCTGATTCGAGCTATCTTCAAAATACACAATTCGTGAGCACTTGGCGAATTGTTCTAAGCGATCTTTGGAAAAAATTAAGAAAGGGCGAATCAGTTCTCCTTTGCCAAACGATTGCCGCGCTCTAATTCCTACTAAGTTAGGTAAGGCACTTCCTCTTGTCAGTTTCATTAAAACGGTCTCAGCTTGATCATCATTGTGGTGAGCAGTAAATAGTGACGCATAGCCTTCTTGTCTCATGACTTCAGCGAAAAATCCGTAACGAAATGCACGAGCGCGAGCTTCGGTATTTTTTCTTTTGTCCAGCGCTGACCATACTTTACTGTAATAAACGAGTCCTTGCTCTTGGCAATAGCTTTCCAAATAACTTGCTTCTGCCTCTGATTCTCCACGCAATTGGTGATTGATATGGGCAACGGCTATTGTTAGATGATCCTTTTCTGCTGCTCTTTGCATTAAATTTAATAGCACCATCGAATCGACGCCGCCGGAAATCGCTAATAATATTTTTTGATGTGGCTGCCAGTAGTCATTTCTTTTACAATGATCGTAAAATGCTTGAAACATCTGTTCACCTCTTTACTTCGTAAGTCATCGCTTAAATATTTTGCAAAACATAAAAGCCGAGCTTTCGCTCAGCTTCAATTGTTTATTCGTTAGTTACGACGACCGCCACGACCGCCACGTTTTCCTTCTGTGTTACGTTTTAATGACGTTAAACGATCATCACTATCTTTTAAAAATGAGCTCATTAATGAATCAAAATCTTGTTTTGAGTTCATTGGCTGTGCTCTTGTAAATTGTTTTTTAGGTGCTGGACGTGAGTTGCGATCACGGTTCCCTTGATGCTCATTGTTCTCACGACGTTGATATTCACGTTTTGGTTCTGCCGCTTGCTCTTGTGCTTTACGAATGGACAAACCTACTTTGCCATCATCACCGACTGAGGTAACTTTTACTGTTACTTCATCCCCTACGGTCAATACATCATGGATATCTTTAACGAATCCATTTGATACTTCACTAATGTGAACCAACCCTGTTTTTCCTTCACCTAAATCGATGAAGGCACCAAAATTAGTGATACCAGACACTTTTCCTGGCAACTTCGCTCCTACTTCAATTGACATAAAAAAAATGTTCCTCCTATTATTTACCCTATTATATCTGCAGCTATTCACCTGATTGTTTATCAGATGAATGAGACTGTGATTGACTCTCTTGCGATGATTGTTTTTGCTCATTACTGGAGTTAGTCGTTCCGCCTAACTCTGGAATGTTGTAAATTTGTTCGCCATCTTTTGAGACTAAGTAACGACTGCGGGCTAATTTTGCCACATAATCCTCGTCTCTTAAAAGAGTAACGTCTTGTTCTAAACGACTTAACTTCTTATCAACTTCTGCTGACTCAGCCACAGCTTCTTCATGCTGTTTTTTGAAGGCATTTAGTTGCTGATAGTCTTTCATTAGCTGAACACCTGAAACGATAAAAATCACAAACGCCACGAGAAAAACAACTGCTAGACGGCGGCGTCTAAAAATCAACTGCTTTTGCTGTTTTTGAAATTCGGCATACTGTTCTTTTGTATACTCATTATCTAATGCAGCAACTTTCTCCACGTCCTTTTTCTTTTTTCCCATGTTTTCCGCTCCACTCGTTTTTGGTTTGTCTGTCTTATTATACCAACATCTAAGAAGCTTGTCTAATCTAAATTGTCACTATTTTCGACTCTTTTCTCTGAAATAATCTGATACATCTTTTCAGCATCTTCTTTTTTCGTTGAATCGCGAAGTTCAAGTACTTCGATTTCTAAGATTTTATTTCCAAATTGGATCTTCACCTGATCCCCAATTTTTACATTGCTAGATGATTTTGCTAAGATGCCATTGATTTGAATCCGACCTTTGTCTGCAACTTCTTTGGCTACAGGTCTTCTTTTAATAATGCGTGAAACTTTTAAAAATTTATCTAAACGCATGTGTTTTACCTCTTCATTCTTAATATTTTCGCTCCAAATGGTAATGTCAGCCATTCCCGAATTGTAAACAATTGTATTTTAATAATAATATAAATAAATGTTGCACCGCCTATCAAGACGCCAACTATCGCAATAACTAATGCTTGCCCACGATGCTCAACAGCTCCTAAAAGAATCGCAATCACACCTTGATAACAGAGTAACACAATTCCCATCGTTGCTAAACTAAGAATTAACTTTCTAAAGAAATGGTTTTCAACAATAAAACGATTGATTTCTCTTTTTGAAAAAAATATCAATAAAAATAAAGTAGCTAACAGCCCAGCAATCGTTGAAACGCTCGCACCAAGCGTCCCCCAAACATACGTCAAAGAACTTGTTAGAAAGAGCTTGACCAATAACCCTATGCCAGCTGAAAACATCGATGTGACAAATTGATTCCGACTTTGCAAGATACTTTGATAAGCTTGGATAACTGCCATAAATGCAATCGAACAAACATATACGCCTAGAACGCCATTGCCTTTATAATCTTTAAATAAAGCAAAGTTTATATAGGGTAATAATAATGCCAAACCTATTGAAGCTGCTGCTGCAATCGTTGTGGTCAAGCGTAAAAAGATTTTAGCTGCTTGCAAGAATCGCCCTTTTTCTTTACTCATGAAATATTTTGTTAGCGCGGGTAAAAAACTTGAACTCAATGCCAATGCAACAACTAAACCTAATTGAACGAGAGGCTGCCCACGATCATAGACCCCTTTATCGATTTTCGCTACTGAATCACTGATTCCTGCTGCAACCAAAGAGTTCTTAACAAAAAAAGAATCGATCAATTGAAAGAAGATCAAAAACGCGCTGTATAAAGAGACAATGCCACCTTCTACTAATAAGCGTCCAAATAATTTTCCCGAGCCTTTTTCAACTTTCCACTGAGTAAGATAAGACGAGCTACCTACACGGATTTTCCGATCATAATACCAAAGAATTCCAGCAGCAACGACACCCCCAAACAAGGCACCACCCATCGCAACTGTCCCTGTTTGATAGACCGACCAACCGAATTGGCTAAAGGAATATGCTGCAATTAAGATCACTCCCACCCGTACAAGTTGTTCCACCACTTGGGAAACTGCACTTGGAATCATCATAAAATGCCCTTGAAAGTTTCCACGGTAAAAAGACAAAATAGGCACTAATAAAAAGGTAAAAGAAACAACTTGAATTAACGATGCCAGTCGATAATCGCCCATCATAAAGGCAATTTCATGACTTCCTAAAAAGAAAAATGCCCAACACAAAGCTGCAATCATAAAGACAAAAGGAAAGAGCTGTTGTAAAACTTTTTTCTGTCCACTGATTTCTGGTTGTTCAGCTACCACTTTTGAAATAAACTGTGGTAGCCCCGACAACGCTAAAGTCATCGCAATACCATAGATTGGATAAACTTGTTGATACACATAAAACCCTTCATCACCAACTAAGTTTTGAAAAGGCACCCGATAAACCGCACTCAGCACTTTGGCAATGAATGATGCAATAGTTAAAATAGCAGCCCCTTGCATCATTGACCGCATTTCCTTGTGTGCCATTCGTTGACCTCCTATTTTAAAAGCTGAATGAGCTCGTTTAGCTCTGACTGGAAAATAGGATAAATCGATTGAGGAGCTTTTTACCTCACTCTATTTTTATCTTTTTCCCGAGAGTTTAGCCCCTAACTTTATTCTTCCTCAACAGCAATCGTCTTATACTTTTCCTGTCTTAACGCTGTCGTAAATAACGCTACTTCCTGAAGCCAAATAGCTTCTTTCATATCTTTAGGAACTTTCAAACGCACTGACATTTTTTCATTGTCTACAGCAAGATCCGCTTTTAACTGAGTCTGAGATAGTGCTTCAAATATTTGTTCTACATTATATGTTTTTGTCCCAATTTTACTTAAAGTAAAGGTAATTTCCTGCTGTCTCTTACGAATCGTTTCAATCAGAGCACGATCCCCGTCCATTTTAATTTGACCGGTCGTCAATAAATGTGCCACTTCATCCGGGTATTCACCAAAACGATCAAGCAGATCCGCTTCAAGCTCATCATACATATCCATATTTTCCAACTGACGAATTCGTTTGTAGATTTCAATTTTTTGACGCTCATCTGAAATATAACTGGTTGGTAAATATGCATCAATACCCAAATCGATCTCAACAGATGTTTTTTGATCTTGGATATTTTTCCCTTGTTTACGGGCAACGGCTTCTGAAAGCATTTGTGAGTACATATCAAAACCGACAGAGTCGATAAAACCATGCTGTTGCGCACCTAACAAATTACCTGCTCCGCGAATCGATAGATCCCGCATCGCAATTTTAAACCCAGAACCTAATTCAGTGAAGTCCTTAATTGCTTCTAAACGTTTTTCGCTAACTTCATTTAAAATCTTTTGTTGTTCATACATAAAATAAGCATAGGCGACACGATTGCTTCGGCCAACTCTGCCTCGTAGTTGATACAAAGTAGATAAGCCCATATAATCAGCATTTTCTACAAATAATGTATTGGCATTCGGAATATCAACACCGGTTTCAATGATTGTCGTTGTCACTAATACATCATATTGTCTTTCAATAAAATCAAATAACGTATTTTCCAGTTGAACTTCTGTCATTTGCCCGTGAGCATAAGCTATTCTAGCATTTGGCACCAACACTTGAATCTCTTCAACCTTTTGCTCGATCGTATCCACGCGATTATACAAATAAAAAACCTGTCCATCTCGTGCCATTTCTCTTTCGATTGCTTCTCTGATTGCGCCTGGGTTATTTTCCATGACGTAGGTTTGGATTGGATAACGATTTTCCGGTGGTGTTTCAATCACTGAAAGGTCACGTACCCCAAGCATCGACATGTGCAATGTTCTTGGAATCGGTGTGGCAGTCAACGTCAAAACATCGACTTGTGCTCGCAATTGTTTTAAACGCTCTTTATGTTTTACACCAAAGCGCTGTTCTTCATCAATCACCAGCAAACCTAAATCACTAAATTTCACGTCTTGAGAAAGTAAACGATGGGTTCCTACAACGATATCCACTTGGCCGTGTTTGATTTTTTCAATGGTTTCACTTTGTTGTTTTTTCGTTCTAAAGCGACTTAACAAGCCTACTTCAACTGGAAATCCTTCAAAACGGTCCAGCATGGTTTCGTAATGTTGCTGAGCTAAAATCGTGGTGGGAACTAAAAAAGCGACTTGTTTATTGTTATTGATTGCCTTAAATGCTGCTCGTAAGGCAACTTCTGTCTTACCGTAGCCCACATCACCAACCAATAGGCGATCCATTGGACGTGTTTTTTCCATATCATGTTTGATTTCAGCGGTACTGCGCAGTTGATCATCTGTTTCACTGTATGGAAATGCGTCTTCAAATTCCTTCTGATAAGCGTCATCTGGTGGAAAAGCATAGCCTTTTTCCGATTCTCTTGATGCATAGAGCTGAATCAAGTCGTCTGCGATATCTTCGATTTTAGATGTAACCTTACGCTTTGTTTTGCTCCATTCACTGCCGCCTAATTTATTGACTTTCGGCGATTTGGCTTCTGATGCTACGAATTTCTGAATCAGGTTCAGTTGCGTAACTGGAATGAACAGCTTATCGTCATTTTGATATAAAATCGTGATGTAATCTTGGTGAACACCATCGACTTCTAAGGTCTGCATCCCAATATATTTACCGATCCCGTGATTTGCATGAACAACGTAATCGCCATTTTTTAGATCACTATAGCTTTTTAAGCGTTCTGCATTTGAAACAGTTTGACGTCGTGCTCTTTTTTTCGTTGTTGTATGGAAAATTTCTTTTTCCGTGATGGCTACAATTTTTTCTACAGGTAATTCAAAACCAGATTGCAATGAACCTTCAACGATTTGAATTTTTCCTTCTATTATCTTATCAGCTGAAGCTGTCACACTTGAAATATCAAAATCACGAAATAGTTCTTCGACTTTTTGACTGCGTTCTTTGGTTGGTACAAACACCACAACCGTCTGATCTTGTTTTTGCCAACGATCCATTTCGGTTTTTAATAGCGGCATTTGCCCAAAGAACTGCTGCATCGAGCGATATTGAAAATTATGGACTGCTTGGAAACGCAGATTGCCCATACCTTTTTGGAATAGCGAAAAGAAAGTCGTTGCAAACGTCATTTTTCTTACTTGTTCATGAAATTCTATCCCGAATGACTGTTCAGGGAAAACCCGCATTTCTTCTAATTTAAGAACTTGCCACTCATTTTCCTCACGTATAATTTCACGTTCTGCTTCTAAAATACGGGCATAATCATCAACAAATATCAAACTATCTTCTGATAGATAATCAAGCAATGTCGTTTTTGTTTCATATAATAAGTCGGTGTAATAATGGGCTGTGTCAGTGGGAATCCCTTGACTCCATGCCGTTGCTAGCTGGCCAAAATAATCTTGAAGAAATTCCTTTTCAGTCGCATCTTTGGCGATTGCTACTCTTTTTTCTAATGCGCTAGCTAATTGTTTTTCGCCATACGCTAAATCTTCCTTTGAGAAAACTAGGTCGGTCATTGGAGACAGCGTCACAGACTCAATGTTGCCGACTGATCGCTGCGTATCTGCTTCAAAATAACGCAAAGAATCGATCTCAATATCGAACAATTCTGCTCGAACTGGATAATCAGAGTTCAGCGGATAGACATCAACAATACTTCCTCGAATGCTGAAATCACCTGGCTTGCCAACTAAGGACTCGCGTTCATACCCCATTAAAACTAACTGTTGGGCTAAAGTATCTAGCTCGATTTCTCCGCCAAGTTCCCAATGCAGCTGGGCTTGTTCCCACGTTTGTTTGCTCGGTAGATACTTCCTTAAACCAGCTACCGGAACCACGACGATTCCTGCTTGATCTGTTAAAAGAAAGTTAAGCGCTGCTACTCTTTCTGCTCTTGCTTCCGGCGAAGAAAAGGCCATTTCAGCTGATAAAACTTCGTCCACAGGGAATAGATACACTTCTTCGTCCGACAAAATATTACGAAAGTCTTCAACGAGCTGATTGCCATAATAAAGATTAGGAACAGCTACAATAACTTTTTTATTTTTTTGTTTAAACCCACTGGTCATGACCAATGTTTTGGCAGAGCCAGCTAAACCGGTAATCAATTGGCGGGTATTTCCTGTTAACTGCATTTGCCAATCTCGGGCTAGTTCACTTGCGCCAATCCGTTCAATGATATTCAAAACAGGCTCCTCCTTCTATACTTTTTATTGTGCTTATTTTCCATTAAATTGATTCATCGTATCAACAAACGTATGTCCTTCACAAGCATAAATTGCGGCATCTGCTGCAATTTTCACCGCTAATAAAATCTCTTCATGTTTCTCTTTAGGAAAACCTGTCAATACATGATGGACAACCGTGTTACTGCCAATCGGGCGTCCAATACCGATTTTGATTCTCGGAAACACATTTGTTCCTAAATGTGCTATCAAGCTTTTTATGCCATTATGTCCGCCAGCACTGCCTTTTTCACGTAAACGGATTTTACCGATTTCTAAATCTAGATCATCATAAATAACGATCAAGTCTTTTTCCTCTACACCATAATAGGTCATCAAAGGACCCACTGAACGGCCGGACTCATTCATAAATGTAAGTGGCTTGACCAACATAATTTTTTCTGTTCCTATAAAAAATTCAGCAATATCTGCTTCAAATTGGCTTCTATTAAAGGTTGCATTGTATCGGTGAGCGATTTCATCTACAGTAATAAAGCCGATATTATGTTTTGTTTCCTGATATTTACTTCCTGGATTACCTAATCCGACAATCATTTTCATCTATTTATATTCTCCTTAATAAGAGGTGCTATTTTACCACCATTTATTCATTCTCCAACACAAAATATCTGGGCAGGAGTATCCCTTGCCCAGTTTTTTATAATTATACCATAAAATAAGCGATTTCCGGCTCATTTAAATTCTTAAAAAAGCCGTAAGCTTCATTTATTCAATTAAAAAGAAAAAAATTCATAAAAACAAGAAATAGTGAAATACCGCACATGAAAGAGTTTTCTTATGAAACACCTCTAAAAACTGTATTATTTTAACAAACAAAAAACGTGACAAACCTCACAAACGGTGGTATTATCATTGTGATAAAACAATTATCTGAAAGGAATGATACACATGACTGCAGCAGTAGGAAACAAAGACCACCAAAAAGTAATTTTAGTTGGAGATGGCGCTGTCGGATCTAGTTATGCTTTTGCCTTAGTTACTCAAAATATTGCCCAAGAAGTTGGTATTATTGATATAGATACAAAGAAAACCGAAGGAGATGCCGCTGATTTATCTCATGCATTAGCTTTCACTTCTCCTAAAAAGATTTATGCCGCTACTTATGACGATTGTCATGATGCTGATCTGGTTGTATTAACAGCTGGTGCCGCACAAAAACCTGGCGAAACAAGAATTGATTTGGTGCATAAAAACTTGAAAATCAATAAACAAATCGTGACTGCAATCGTTGATTCTGGCTTTAGCGGTATTTTCTTAGTCGCTGCTAATCCAGTTGATATTTTAACTTATTCTACATGGAAATTCTCAGGATTTCCAAAGGAACGCGTTATCGGTTCAGGCACCTCACTTGATTCTGCTCGTTTCCGTCAAGCAATCGCTGAATTAGTTGACGTAGATGCTCGTAACGTCCATGCTTACATTCTAGGTGAACACGGCGATACTGAATTTCCAGTTTGGTCTCATGCTAATGTTGCTGGTTTACAAATTTATGAATGGGTTAAAAACAATCCAGATGTTGATGAAGAAGCGATGGTCAATTTGTTCTTCAATGTAAGAGATGCGGCTTATTCAATCATTGAGAAAAAAGGTGCTACATTCTACGGAATCGCAGCGGCCTTAGCTCGAATCACCAAAGCGATTTTAGATGATGAAGATTCTGTTTTCCCACTTTCTGTTTACTTAGATGGTGAGTATGGTCAAAATGATATTTATATCGGTGCACCTGCTGTCATCAATCGCCAAGGAATCAAACAAGTCATTGAAATTCCGTTGACAGATTCCGAAAAAGATCGTATGAATGCTTCTGCAAATGCGTTGAAGGAAGTTATCAAATCCGCTTTCGAGAAATTTGAAGCTGAAAATAATTAACTAAAAAAAGAATCGCAGCCAATCGGTTGCGATTCTTTTTTCGTTAATTATACAAACCATCCGGTTCCTCTTTTGTCACAATATAAATGTTCTTCATTTGAGTATAGGCATCCAGCATCGACTTATGGGTTTCGCGCCCAATACCAGATTTTTTATAGCCGCCAAATGGCGCGCCAGCAGGTAGTTGATTATACGTATTAACCCACATCCGTCCAGTTCTCACTTTACGCGCCACACGCAGCGCGGTATTGATATCCTGTGAAAAGACAGCTCCGCCTAAGCCATAATCAGATTGATTTGCCAAGGCAATTACTTCCTCTTCCGTTTTAAACTTCATAACTGTTGCTACGGGTCCAAATATTTCTTCTTGGGCAATACACATCGCATTATTGGCATCAGCCAATAATGTCGGCTCTAAAAAAGCGCCTTTATCCAGTCCATCTATAGTAATTTTATGTCCACCTGTAATCAACTTAGCTCCTTCTTTTGTCCCAATTTCGACATATTTTAAGATGTCTTTTAATTGTTTTTCATTGATTTGAGCGCCCATTTGTATGCCCTCTTCCCAAGGTAGGCCTACTTTTATTTTTTCAAAACGCTCTTTGAGTGCCGCAACAAAGTTGTCATAAATTCCTTCTTGAACAAAGACACGAGAACCTGCACAGCAAACTTGTCCCTGATTGAATAAAATACCTAATTGAACCCCTTCTAACGCACGTTCCCAATTTGCATCATCAAAAATAATATTCGCTGATTTTCCACCTAATTCCAAAGTTGCCGGAATTAATTTGTCTGCTGCCGCCTTTGCAACTGTATAACCGACTTCTGTCGATCCTGTAAAGGCTAATTTATCAAATCCCTGATGTTCCAGCATATAGTTTCCTGAATCAGATCCTCTACCTGTGATCAAATTTACAACACCTTTCGGCAAAACTTGATCCAGTAGTTTGAATAATTCAAGTAGACTTAGAGACGTTGTTGAAGAAGGATGGATCACCACAGTATTGCCAGCTGCGATAGCCGGCGCTAGCTTCCAAGCTCCCATCAGTAACGGAAAATTCCACGGAATAATCTGCCCCACAACACCAATTGGTTCTTTGATTACCAGAGATAGTGTATCCTGATCAAAGTCTTTCACTGTACCTTCTTCCCCGCGAATCACACCAGCAAAGTAACGGAAATGATCAGCTGTGGCTGGAACATCAATCGATAACGTTTCACGCAACGGTTTGCCGTTATCCAACGTTTCAACTAAGGCTAAATGTTCTGTGTTTGCATCGATCAAATCAGCTATATCTAACAATAGTCTACTGCGCGTCATAACATCTACATCTTTCCAGGTCTCAAAGGCAACTTGTGCTGCTTTGATTGCTTGATCAACATCCGCATGAGTTGCATCAATAAAATCAGCCAGTTTTTCACCATTGCTGGGATTGTAACTGGTGATCAGACGATCTCCTGAGCCTTTTGTCCAGTTACCGTCAATGTACAATTGGTAAGTGTCATCCGTCGTGTTGTAAATATTGATTGATCTACTCACTAAAAAAACCACCCCTTCTTTTCTGGTTACGCTTACATTATATCTTTAAAAACAAAAAAGTAAATAGAAGTTGGATATTTTATAAGAAATTTTAAAACGGTCACAATTGGTATATATAAAAAAAGTCTGGTGCATAACTCGAAAGTCACACGCCAAACTAATGAAATCCAGATAAATGATGAGAATAGAAGCAAAAATTCTGTCAGAAGATTGACAACTACCAACAAAAAATTTCTTTTTGCCTCAAATTCCACTATTTACTATGAATAGTTAAGGTAAGTAAGCTCAGTAAAATTGTGTATGGGTCGATTTTTAGGGATTTGAGCAACCGATCTGTTTCCTTAATAGTAGCTATATATTCAGCATTTTTTATCCTCATCTTTGTTGCGCTTCAGCCAAATCGCCACAGAACCAGTAACGATTACTACGCCCAAGATAGTTGCATATACTGCTGGTTTCTCATTTGTGCTAGGAAGGTCTTTGGGATATTTGTTTGTCACTTTACCTGACTCTTGTTCATTATCAGTCGGACCTGAACTAAAATCAGTTTCATCATGCGGTCTTCTATCAACAAATTTGATTCCTGCTTTTGAAGTCGCTTGACTCGCCTCATCCGCATAGACAGCAACCGAAGAACAAACGAAAGCATTCACTACACACAACAGAAGCCATAAATATTTTGATTTTTTGAACATCTTTATCCCTCCTCTAAACCCAATCCCGTCGATTTTGACTCTCGAAATATAACGTAGGCATGTTTTTTCGAGTGTGTAATTGCGCGATAATCCTTAGCCTTTATTATCTGTACTTTTTAGGGGAATTCTAGCTTACATCACTTACTGCTTGTTTTTTTCTTTTTCTTGCTATTTTCTTTTCTCTTAGAAGAGCTTTTTTCTTTCTTGCTTGCGATTGTTTACGGATTTTTTCTGCTTTCTCATTTCTTTTTTTGACAATGAACCAGACAATGATCAGCAGTACAATAATCCCGATAACACCGATAATGATCCACATCGTGTAATCTTTTTCAAGTTCAACCGCGTCTTTGTTTAAAGTTTTGGTTTCTTTTCCTTTGATATCAAAGTCTTTTTCCAGCTCCCATTTGTTCCCTTTATCATCTTCGGCAACTACTGCAAGGTGGTATGTACCTGCTTTTAATTCTTGATTATCCCAAGAAATTGGAAAATCAAAGTTAGAATTTGGCGCCATGCTCATATCTTGTTTCGCTGTCGTATGCAACACTTGTCCGCCAGCTTTTTTACTGATTTTCGCATCAACTTTTAGGCCATTGATAATGATAGGCTGAGTATTTTGCAAGTTGGCTGTAACAACTGTTCGGTAGTTTTGCAACCCAGGTTTAACCTTATTCAAAACAAGTTCCGGCGTCGCTGATTGATCTTTTTCGCTCAGCTTCACACCAATAACATACGCATACTGATTTTTGATTTGAACCGCTTGTTTCTCATCTTTTTCAGTATCTTTTTGTTCTTTGTGAATCTGGAACCCGCCTAAAATAATTCCGTCAAAAGATTCTTTAGGCATCTTTAAATGAAAGACCGCTTTCTTTGTCTCTTTTCCTTTAAGTGTATATTTCGTTTCACCAGAAATAACCTCAGTCAAACTGTGCTTCAAAGACGAATCCTTCGGTAGATCTTTACTATAATCAATCACACCATTTTGATTCGTAACGGCAATATGAGGCTCTACTATAAATGTCGCTTGTTCGTCTGAACCATTTTTAATCGTAATTGAGATATCTTGTTCTTGTTCAGGTTTCATTCTTAAATCAAAATAAGTCTGTGATTTATCCACTTGGTTCTCTGGAATGTTTGCTTCAACTGAAAAATTCATATCGCTTGCAAAAACGTTAGTGTCAACTGAGAAAAACAGGGCAACGACAATCGTAAATAAAGGGAATAAATATTTTTTCTTCACAATTTTCCTCCGAGTTTCAAAACAATCGAACAAGGTGGGGGCCTTATTCGATTGTTTCTATATTTTTCTTAACCTTATTTCATAGTAATAGTTGGATTTGTCTTGATTATTTTGGTGCGTTTGCTAATGTCCAGTTAATTTCTGCTGAATACTCAATGTTGGCATCTGCTGAACCTTCTAAGACTTTTAGTTGAACATTTTCATTGTTGTCCGCTTCACCAGAAAAGACATCCAGCCAAGTACCACGACCTGCATCTTTTTTAGCAGACATAATTACTTTAGCATCTGCGTTACTGAATACTACATCATTTCCGATTGGTGCTGTAGATACATTATCGGTTCTTGTTTTTACATGTCCATTTTTGAAACTTAACTCAGCACCTTTTAATTGTTTGCCTGCTTCTGTTTTGAATCCATTTGTTTGGGCACTTAAAGTCCAGCCAGCGCCTGTCCCACGTTTATCAGTAACTTGTACAAATGGGTTTTCATTCATAGCGTTATAGATAGTATCGCCAGATTCGATTTCTTTTTCGCCGAATACAATATTTGATACATAATCAATTGCCAACGCACCTTCGTTACCAGTACCTGGATTTTCTGGGTCAGTTGGATCAATCGGTTGATCAGGGTCAACTGGTTTATTTGGGTCTGTTGGGTCAACAGGACCTGTTGGCTCTTCACTTGCTGTAAATGAGATATGTGTTTTAGATTTCGCTCCTAGAGGTTTTGTATCCTCTGCTGCAAATGTTACAACTCCATTTAATGAAAAAATACTTGCTAATACGATTGTACTTACTATTTTAGATGCTCTCATTATTCAATCCTCTTTCGTTCTTTATTTACGCTGTTTATTTAGGTGCGTTACTTAACGTCCATGTTAATGTAGAAGCATATTCACCAACATAGTTTCCTGCTGGAATTGCTAGTTTTGTTTGTTCTTTATCATAGCTATCCGCCCATGTTCCTAAACCTTTATCTTTGTTAGCAGTCATGATCACTTGTTGTTCTTTATTAACAACTAAAGCAAAGTTTTCTGGGGCTAATGTTTTGTCAGTATTGTTTGTTTTTAGTTCCCCTTTAGGAATGCTTAATTGAGCACCTTTTAAAATATGTTCATCTGCACTTTTGAAATCTGACATCTCTACGCCTAAAGTCCAACCAGCTCCTGTCCCACGTTTATCGGTCACTTGGGCTGTCGGGTTAGCTTTGTTTTCTTTATTGGCAGTAAGTGTAGTCGCTTCAGAGCTTAATTTAAACGCACCAAAATCAAGATTTGTAACCATATCGATTGTTAAATTACCAGTTTGACCTGTACCGCCTTCTCCTGGATTATCAGGATCTTCTGGATCGATCGGATTAGTCGGTTCTTTATCATCTCCAGGTTCGATGCCAACTTTTACGTGAGACTCAGCTTTTTTTGCGTCATCTACTGGCGGCTCTACTTCTTCAGCAAAAGTTGTTGTAGCGGTAAATAGACTCATGCTTAAAATTGCTGCTACTGATAATAGATTTAATTTTTTCAAAATGATTCCTCCTAAGTTTTCTACTTCACTCATAATTACGCTTTTGGCGTATCTAACATTGTCCATGTTAAGGTTGATACATATTCACCAGAAAAGTTACCTGCTGGTACTTTAACTGTTACGTTTTCTTCGTTGAATAGATCTTCCCAAGTACCCATACCTGTTTTATCTTTCGCTACCATTAACACTTCGGCAGTTGGCTGGTCAGTTGCTAAGTGGATTTCTTTCGTTGTTGGTTTGCCAGATACGTTACCATCAATTGTTTTCAATTCACCTGCAGGCAACGTCAACACGGCACCTTTTAGTGTTTTTTTAGCATCTTTTATATCTGTAAATTGAGAAGAGGTGATTTGCAGAGTCCAACCTTTCCCTTCTCCACGACTATCTGTAATTTGTACATTAGGGTGCTCACTTGTTGAAGAGTAGATTGATTCTCCACCAGCTAATTTATGTTCACCAAATTCTAGAGGTGTTACGTTGTCGATTGTCAATGGTCCTTTGTTTCCAGTTTCCCCACCTGGTTCACTCGGGTCGATCGGGTCAGTCGGGTCAGTTGTTCCATCCCCTGGTTGTAATGTCATATGCGCATGAGACGTTGCGCCTTTTCCGTCTGGAGTTCCTGTAGTTGTTGTCCAGTCTTGTCCCTCCGTTTGCCCCTCTGCATGAACAACTACTCCACCAGTTAATAAAACAGTTGATAATAATGTTCCAAAAATGATCTTTTTCATTTTTTCTTCCTCTTTTCCAAATAAGTTATATATAAAACAAGGCAGCTTGATTACTTCTTACTCAGTAACAGTCTCCTTGTAATACGCATTTTTTTCAGTTATTGCTAGGAACATCTGCTAGCCTAGCCAAACTCCCCCTGCTCTGTTCCTAAGTATGATCCTGGAAATAGTTCAAACAATAAGCCTGTATCTTATCGCCACTCTATATGCTAGCATCAATGAAGAACGCCAGTTCTTTTAGGTTCACAATCATTATTGAAGATAATTTGTTCCCCGAAAATCGTCCCAACATTCTGATAATTATAATTTCCTTACAGTAATTGCTGCTTCTTTTACACCATCAACAGTCATCTATCAGTAGCATAAAGGTTGTTGCTACTTTATTGTAGCTATTGAACGGCATCAAAATATTACTCTTTTTACCAGCATCTGTCCCGTTTCCTAAGCCAAATACAGTTGCAGCTCATCCGCTTAAACAGAATGAAATGATATATGTATAGAAAAAATATGTCCTGAAAGAAAAATATATAGCAGTAATTTTTTTAACCATTCATACGTTCCTTGCTGCTATTTTCAAAATCCTTAAATTGCTACACAGAAAAAAACAATCAGTAACATCCAACGTGTTTTTAGTACGTGATTCAGTATAGATGGCAATATTAGGATTTTCAACCTTCCATTTTTTCTTTTTTATTCCTATTTTCCCGATAAAAAAGAGAATAATTAAAATAAATTGTGTATAATTAACAAATAATAACATTGATAACAAAATCACTAGCTGGTTTTTCTCTATTGGAAAAACCCTTTAAAAACTGGCATTAATTCTTATTTTATCTCTTCTTTTTATAAACTGTATAAAATAATAATAAATATAATTTATTATTATTATTAGTTCACTCAGACAGAAAAATATAAAAATCCATTTTTTACAAATCTATTTTTAATGAACTGCTTTGAATATATCTATACATTTTAAACAGGAGGTATAAAAAATGAATATCTTACTTAAAAAAAACAACTTGTTCAAATTACAAATACTTAGTCGCTTTTCCACCTGCTCAACAACTCGTAATCAAAAAAAACTAACAGAGGAGTTAAAAATTGACAATCATAAACTAAAAAAACAAATCTCTATATTGAATGAGGATTTATACGTAATCTTTAAAGATGATGCTCAAATCGTTAAAGTATCAGAAGATTATCAATTAGTATTAGCTCCTGGACTAGATAGTATTCATGTACTGGAAATAACGAAGCTTTATTATTTAAAGGAAACAACAGCTTTTGAGATTCTTCGAGCACTATTTAAAAAAAACTATTATTCTATAGACGAATTGGCTGGTGATCTGCACTTGACCTCTTCTTATGTTTACAAACAACTAACTCGATTAAATAAAATACTTAATCCTTTAGGAATTAAACTGGTATTTACACAAAACTTAGATGAATCAAATTTCCTAGCTGACGAAATTTCTCTAAGCTACTTTATTTTTTCTTTTTATTGGTCTTCTTTCAAGACAAAGGAATCGCCATTACATCGTAGTTCCTTAGATGAATCTAAAGTCATGCTGTATAAGCTTGATCCTTATATTAGCTCCACTTCTAAGCAAGAACATTTGCGTCATTATATTTCTTATAGTATTTATCACACGATTGAAAAGAAACGAAAAATCGAATTAGATGAACAATTCGTTACATTCGCTCAATTGTTAGAACAAACAAATGACCTTTCAATCTACCAAGTGGATAACTTTTCTCCTGATTTAAAAATTACTTTGACTAATGAAAATCTTTTTTTAAATTTTATTTTACGAACCTTTTTAGCAATTGAAACACCTGAAGAACAAATTTTCTTGGCTAAAAAGTTTATAGAAACTAAACTTCCATTAATTAGACTTAGCCAACAATTTATTGATGCTATTCTTGATCATTGGAAATTGCACTTATCCGACAGTGATTACTACACTTTGCTTTACCGAGCGACTATTGTGATGATTTTTATCCGTTACGTGGGAATTAGCTTTTACGAGGCGTTTAATTATTCCGAAAATTTCACAAAAGTCACTTTTCCAACTTACGTACTAGAAGAACGGAGTCAGGACATCAAAAAATTTCATACCTTATTTAAAAAGAAATACCCCCAAGAAGCAGCAGAATTAGCTTTTGACAAAAAATACCATTATATCGCCTATTCATGGATTCACTATATTATTGACTATGCAAACGATAACCGATTGAAAATCGCCATTCATTTTTCCAAAGATACACTTTCAGAATTGTTCATCCAAAATAAAATCAGGAAGATTTACAATGAAGAGCTAATCACCTTTGTCCAAAAGACTGCAGAAGCAGATATTGTTATTGCAGATTTTGCTGAACCTTCAGCAAGTAATGAAAATATAATTTATATTGAGAACATATTTGAAGAAAGCAATTGGAACGCCTTGTTTTATTCTATTCAAAAGGAGATATTCAAAAAAACATTTGTTTAACCGTTCTCATAATTAAATAAGACTACACTGCAAAAACAGCGCTAGACACAGACAACCTAAAAGTTTGTCCGTGTCTAGCGCTGTTTTAACCTTTATATAAAATAGCTTTTTGTTCCAATGCTTTTTTGATAGTTGCTACCATCTGTTCATTTTCGCAACGAATCGTGTGTAAGTGAATCCCAGCTGTTAACTCAGATAATAACGAAGCATGGCTATTTTGATAAGCTTTGATAAATTCCTCTACTTCTTTTTCTGTGCGAATATGTAGTCCGCCTGTTAACTCACCATAGATTGGATGTTCCACTACAACATCAATGATTTCTCCGCCTAAAGAGATAATTGTCTGCATTTCGTCAGCGGTTTGTTCTGGTGCATGCTGGCAAGCAATTTTCCTAATGATACCTTGCCGTGCTTGCTCTGTTTCCAGTAAATAGCCTCTGGCTGTTGCGATAATTTCACGACCTGATGCCCTTAAAAGCGCCACATCGCCGACAATAATCTGGCGACTGACATTGAACTTTTCAGCAAAACGACTGGCACTGACTGGTTTTTCAGCCGTTTCTAACTCAAGTAAAATCAAGGTCCGTCTTTGTTCTCCGTCCATTCATTTTCCCCCTGCAAGCTTAATCTGTCTGCTGTTGTTGAAACTGTTTTGACACATCCATAATTCCTTGATAAGTTTCTTTGATAGCTTCTTTGTAGCGATCGTTTCCAACATAGTCACTGATCGTCTCTAGAACTTCTTGTTCTCTTGCTGTATCCAAGATTGGTTTCTCTGTTGCTTTTTTGATCCCTACAATCGCGTCAACAACGCTTAGACGTTCTTCTAATAAAGTCACGATCTGTTTATCCAGTGCATTGATTTTATCCCGCTGAATTGTTAGTGGTGAGCGTTTTTCGTCTAACTCGATTTCTTTGATGATTTTTGCTGGGTTACCGCCAATCACACAATTATCTGGAAATGATTTTGTCACCACAGCGCCAGCTGCCACAACGACATTATCGCCTAAAGTTACGCCAGGAGTGATTACGACACCGCCGCCAAGCCAGACATTGTTTCCTAAAGTAATCGGTTTACCATACTCTAACCCACTATTTCTTTTAACGGGGTGTAACGGGTGCGTTGCTGTATATAATTGCGCATTCGGTCCGAACATACAATTATCCCCAATTGTGATTGGGCAAATATCTAGGAAAATACTATTGAAATTGGCATAGAAGTTTTTCCCTACATGAATATTAAAGCCATAATCAAAGCTGATTGTCGGTTCGATGTAACTACCAGTGCCAGCTGTCCCAAAGGTTTCTTCAACTAATTGTTTACGAATCAATCGATCTTCTTCCTTATTGATTAACTTCATTTGTTCACGGGCAAACTTCCGTGCAGTGGTTAATTCTGGATCCGCTGCAAAATACAACTCCCCGTCGATCATTTTTTGTCGCTCTGATTTAATTTCTTCCATATTAAAGCTCCTCTATCATTAGATTTTCAAAAACCCGAAGTGCATCTTCTTTTAGAAAATAGGCTTGTTGATTTAATGGGATAGGCGTTTGATTAATCACTAGGATTTCTGCCTGACTTGAAGCGTAGTGAATCAAGTCGCAAAATGGATGCACTTGAAAACTCGTTCCAACAATTACAATCAACTCTGCTGCCGCAATAGCTTTAATCGCTGTTGCTATCACTTGTTCATCCAATCCTTCTTCATATAAAACAATATTTGGACGAATTTGCCCCCCGCACTGAGCGTGTTGATCAGATAATAAATACGATTTTGCAGAAATAGTTTGCCCGCATTTCCGACAGTAGCAATCATATAAATCTCCATGAAAATTGACTAAATGCTGAGTGCCCGCTGCCTTATGAAGGCCATCTATATTTTGAGAAATGACCCCGACATCTTTAACTTTTTCTAATTCCGCTATTTTCAAATGAATCCTATTTGGTTTTGCCTTTGGATGATACATTGTTTTGACAAATGAATAAAATTTCTCTGGTTCTTCCCTCATGCAAGTCTGACTTAGCAAATATTCAGGCCGTTCAATGCCATGATAAATACCAGATAACGAACGATAATCCGGTATACCAGAAGCTGTCGAAACACCTGCTCCCGTTAAAAATACGATTTTCTGTGCTTGCTCGATCAGGTCTATGGCTTTTTTCTCATCAATCGTTTGCATCATTTCATCTCCCGCTAGGTTTATTATAGCCTAAATAACCATCAGATAGAAAAAATTATTCGGATCAAACGAAAATAAAACTAGAATATCCTAGCTGCTACCTTGATCTGCAACTGGTTATTCTAGTTTTATTTTATTGTTAAGAAGTCCTTTACACAAAACTGGAAAAAATCTGCTTAACCAGTTAGAGTGACTCACTGTTGAATACATGAGGTCTGACAAATAGCTAGTTTACCGGATACCTATACCAAGCTTTTTCACTGTCTTTTCATGACAAACAAAAGAGAACGTGATAGAATACTAATGTACAAAAGTGAGGTGAAACTTCGTGGTAGCATTTATTATTTATTGGGCAGCTATTTTAGTCTGTATCGCTTGGGGCGTATTAAGTTTATGGTTTTCAATCTATTATCTTTCACGTAAAGAAAATGGAAATCTATGGGCGTTCGCATTCTTCAACGTGCTTGCAGCTATTGTTTTAGCAATTGTTTTAGTTATTTACAAAACGTGGGATTTCGATATTACAACTTATTCAAGCTTGATTTACACAATTCTAGCTTCATATGGTGTCTTAACAGTCTTACAAGCTATTTTGGGCCGCGAACCAAAAGAAGCTGCAAAAGCTTAATTTTATTCATTGACTATCAATAGGCTGAGATACAACTCGAAGAGTTACATCTCAGCCTATTAAAATCCATATAAATGGTGGCAAAAAAGCAGCTCCTTCGGTTTATTTTCCGAAGATGCTGTTTTTTTTGTCAACCTCTTTCCTATATAATTACTATTTATTTTTCTAATCGCTTGATGGCATTTCTGATTTCTTCAAGCACCTCTTCCTCTGGTTCTACCTCTAACAATTCGCGTAAAACATCTAACCATTTTTCCGCTTCCTTATTTCCTAATTTTCCGATTGCCCAGACCGCCGTTCCCCTGATGACAGGGCGCACGTCTTCCGTTGCACAAACAAAGATTTCTGGTAACGCACTGCGGTCACCTAAATTCGCTAATGCGATCAAGGCATTTCTTTGTAGTGGCTTTTTACCTCTCCAAGAACCTGAAAGATGCCCAAACGTTTCTTTAAAATCTTTATTAGAAATGCTGAGCATCGGCTTTAATTTAGGGTAAACAGTATCGACTTCTGGTTCCATTTCTTTATGAAAATGAAAATCCTTGCCTCGATTATACGGACAAACTAGCTGACAGATATCACAGCCATAGATGACATTATGCATTTTTTTTCGATATTCTTCCGGCATCATCCCTTTAGTTTGCGTTTGATAAGACAAACATTTTTTGGCATTCATACTGCCATTTCCTAAAAGTGCTTGTGTGGGGCAAGCTGTAACACACCTTGTACAGTCACCACAGCCAAATGGAACAGGTTGATCCACTTCGAAATCAATATTTGTGACGATTTCGCCCAAATAAACAAATGAACCAAATTCTTCAGTGATCAACAACCCATTTCTGCCGATAAACCCTAAACCAGCACGTTGGGCAACCGCTACATCCACTAATTCTCCAGTATCCACTTGCGGAGCAAAACGCCAGCTTTCAGTTTCTTCTAAATTCTGGGTCTGTGATTGAATAAAGTCGATCAACTTTGACAATCGATCGCGTAAAACATCATGATAATCAATCCCCCAAGACGCTCGAGCAAACATCCCTCTCTTTTCATCACGTGGTACTTTCCCCTCAATTTTAGTTGGATAGGCCAGCGCAATGGCGATAATCGTTTTAGGATTTTCGAAAGTTTTTTCAGGATAAATCCGTTCTTCAATCACCTGATGCTCAAACCCAGAATTAAACCCACGTTCTCTTTGCTCTTTCAAGGAATCCTCCAATTCAAAAAAAGGCTCCGCCGAAGCAAAACCAATCTTATCGATCCCCAAACGTTTACTTTCCGCTATAATTTTTTCTTTTAATGTCATTGCGTATACTCCTTATTTAAAAGCTGAACAGAACCGCCCAGTTTCCGAGCAAATTAGGAAATCACTTTAAAGTCGCTTTTAGACTTTCAAGTGATTTATCTATTTGCTGAGGAATCTGTTCTGTGAAGCTAGATCATTTTAAATGCTATACAAGCTCATTCATTTCTTTATTCAACAGATCACCTCATTATAATCTACCTAACAAAATTTTGTCATCTTTTTAATTTTGATCTAAACTTACTATTCACCCTCAAATAAATATTTTTTTAATCATTTTTTAATCACAAAAAATCTCGCAAAGCCTTTAAAACAAAGATAAACGCATTTTTATAACAAAAACATATCTTTATTTTAAAAATTAACGAATTTTAATAGTATTTTTATGATAAAATGGTTTGTGATAATATTATTTTATCATTAATACGCATTTTATCTTGAATTACGGAGGAAATACATATGAAAAACAAGTTTATTCTACCAACACATAAGAAAAAAACGATCCATACTCTGATGCTACTTACTCTTTTAGCTCCGACTTTCCTTTCGACATCTTTTGTTTTCGCTGAAGATACCTTGCCTGCTACTGAACAAACGACTCTTTCAGAACCACAAGAAAGCACAGATACAACAGAATCAACTCTTGAATCTTCTGCAACTGTAGAGAGTTCTACTGCTGCAGAAACTGGGGCATCAAACGAAATTCCAAGAGAAAACGAACCGACTATTTCGACAACCAATTCTACAATGACTGAAGAAACGGTCCGAGCTGTGATTGCTCCTAGAGGCGATACTATTACTATTGCAGATCCGATTTTAAAACAAGCGATTCTAACCACTTTAGGCTTACCTGCTGGAAGTGAGCTAGCTCAAGCAGACCTGGAACGCGTAACCAATCTTTCGATCAACTCTGCCCAGCTTAGTAGTCTTTCTGGGCTAGAACATGCAATAAACTTAAGTTCGATTTATATCAATACAAATAATAACGTAACCGACTTTAGCCCATTAGAGCAACTCTCTTCGTTAACATATGTGACACTTCAAACAAAAAGCTTAACTAGTGCTAACTTCCCAGATCTGAGCAAAAATACCGGGCTCACTAATCTTGGTTTAGGCTCTACTAGTATTGATAATGATATCTTTCCTAAAATTGTTCAACTAACCTCTTTAAAAAGAATCTATATGGATTCAAATCTGACGATTACGACGATTACTCCTTTAAAATCATTACCTAATCTAACATCACTTTCCACTCAGTTTTGTGGAATCACGGACTTTACTGTAATCAACGAATTTCCTGTCCTTAGTGATTTAGCTGCTTTTGGGCAAAATACTGGACGAAAAGATGCGCCAACTACTATTGGCCGTTCTTCCTTAGATTATGATTTTGATAAGCAAACATTATTCTTGCCATTTTCCATGATGCCAAATCGGATGACAAACTTTGACGGCCATGTTCCGCCATTTACAACATCAAATTCTGCTAGTAATACTTACTTAGATTTTAATGATATTCAATTACCGGCGAGTCGGTTACAAATCACAGCTCAAGGAATCACCGTTTCAGGTGTAACGGAAGAGGAATTTAAGCATCTTGCTCGTTTTGAATACAATGCTCGTTTAGATAATTTAGCAGGGTCTTACGAACAACCACCTGGTTTTACGTTTTATGCTATTTCAGGTGGAACCTATTTACACCAATTCAACGTCCTTGATGACGGTCAAACTGTAACGATCCATTATCAAGATACAGACGGAACAACATTATTAGCTAGCGAAACGCGCTCAGGTTTAGTTGGTCAAACGTTTGAAATTCCAGCTCCTGTAATTCCTGAGTATGAGTTAACAGAAATGCCTAGCAATGCAACCGGCAACTACTCCGATCAAGCACAAACTGTAACTTTTGTGTACAAAAAAATTACTGCACCAATCGTTGATTTAGAAGGAACAGTAATCGCTTATTATGTAGATACAACTGGTGTGAAGCTTAGAGAGCCAATACCATATACTGACACCATTGGAAAAACTTTTACTACAGAACAACTTGAATTTAAAGGGTACACATTTAAAGAAGTCAAAGGCAGTACAGCAGGCACATTTACTAAAGAAGATCAGAAAGTAACTTATGTTTATACCAAAGATGAAGATAAAACGGGGCCTACTTCTTCTACTGATTCTTCCGAAACGACTGAAACAACCACTTCTAACACTGAAAAAACAACAACTAGCAAAGAAACGAGCCATTCGACTGATCAAACAACAACCTCTTCTAGCCATAGACAAGTATCACAGGCGGAGGCAAAAGCGAATGTATCGGCTAAAAAGAAACTTCCTGCTACTGGTGAACAGTCAAGCTACGCATGGGTATTCCTTGGCCTAGTTCTCATCGGATTTGTTCAGTATAAATATGTATTGAAGAGAGTAAGACAAGAAAAATAACTCATTATTGAAAAAAACATAAGCTGAGCAAAAAGCATTTTTATACTTTTACTCAGCTTTTTTTATTATTCAGATGAACTTAGACCATTAAAATTTTGCTTTGATCTTAATTTTGACATTTCCAACTGCCTCACAAGGCGGCTTTTGATCACTTCACCTCTTTTATTTCTCCATTAAAAGGACCGCTTACTACAACTTTTCCTCTCATATGACCTGCTTCAACATCTGTTGAGGCTTTCTTTATATTTGCAGCATTAATCCCATTTCTATAAACTTTACTCACAGTTGTCGTTATTTTCCCCTCTTCTGCAAGTTGGGCGATTAAAGCTAAGGCCGCTCCTTGCGTCTCCATTTGATAATTAAAATCTGTTTTAGCAAACATATATTCCCAATCAAAACTGACGGACTTATTTTTCAGACGACTGATATCCAGTGCTTCATCTAAACCAACAATAGTCCCTATATGGCCAAAAGGTTTGATCAATTCAGCTACAGCATCAAAGTATGGAACGATATCAAACAAAACCGCTACATAATCAACTGTCTGAATTCCTAATTCTTCCAAACTACGTTTAAGGTCTTGATGGTAGTCAAGCCGATGATCGACTCCATTTCTTTTTAACCAGTCAAAATTATTAGGACTAGCCGTGGCATAAACGGTTAATCCCGCCCAATGAGCAAGCTGGGTTAACATCGACCCAACACCGCCGGCCCCATTGATCACTAAAATTGTTTTCCCTTGGTTGGCATTTTCTTGTGCTTTCAAACCAAATTTATCAAATAATAATTCATACGCTGTCAATGAGGTTAACGGTAATGCTGCTGCCGCTTCATCACTTAGATTTTTAGGAGCGATAGCCGCAATCGCTTCATCTACTAATTGATACTCTTGGTTAGCACCCGCGCGTTTGGTTGTTCCTGCATAAAAAACGCGATCCCCAACGGTAAATTTTTTAACCTCTGCACCAATTGAAGCCACTTCTCCAATCGCATCAAAACCTAGAACGTTTAACTGATTTTGTTTTTTAGTACTCGTTCTTAACTTCAAATCGACTGGATTTACAGAAACTGCCTTGATTTTCACAAGAATATCATGCGGGTTTGGGCTTGGGATCAATGTACTTTCGTCTAAAAAACTGGCTTCATTTGTAATCGGTAGTCCTTCAAAAAAACCGGCAGCTTTCATTTGTTTATCTGTATGCATTCGTTTTCCCACCTTTTCGTTCTTTATTAATTAGTATGAACCTAATCTTTTAAGATTGAAATTGATTTGCCTTATACTCAAAAAAGAAGCTAGAACATCACTCTACGAGTCATATTCTAGCCTCAAAAAATCCAAATAAACGGTTGGAGCGAGAGTAGTCCCCTCTTATTTCTAGATCAGTTTATTTTTGATCAAGTCATTTACTCTTTGATTTTTCTTTTTTTGAAAAATGCCAATGTACCTACGGCTATCGCCATCAAGCCAAAGCTAGTCATTGCACTTGTTTGTTCCCCTGTTTGAGGTAATTTTTTCTTTGAGTAGTACGTATTGTTACTATTCGTTGTATTACTCACCGGATCGTTTGTCAACCCAATCACAGCTGGTTGTTTCAGTAAATTGTCAACAGGAGCTTTAGATGTAGGAACTTCAGGTGCTTCATAAGGTGGTTCAAATTGGTCTACAGCTTTTTTGTAGACGAAAGTGACATCATTTGTCCCATCACCGAAGGTTCCTGACACGACTTGGCCAGAAGTTCTGGCAAACGTAACTGGCTGATTGTTTGAAGAAACATATTCATATCCTTCAACAACTGGTGGTTCAACACTCCAAGCCGTCTTGTATAATCCACTTAATGATGTAGTTGTCTGATCCACAATTAAATTTCCCGCTTCATCGACTGCAGATACAACAACTACTAAATGCAATTTATCCATCGCAGCTCTCAATGCGCTCACCGCAGCATCTGCCTCAGCATCAGTCAAAGCATTATCTAGCGCTTTAATTGCATTTTCAACAGCATTTTCAAAGTCCGTTGTATTTTCATCTGAAGCAACTTTCGCTCCTTCTAAGCCATTAGCTTCGATCAAAATATCTACCAAATGATCTCTACGAACTAAACCATTACCGTCATTAATCGCAGTAATAATTGCATCTGCTGCTGCAATGATGGCTGCTCTGTTAGTAACTGATGCTTCTGGATCAAACTTGCCTTGTGCATCAATAACTCCTGCTAAAATCATTTTTCCAGCATCCACAGCTGTTTGTATCGCAACTTTTTTAGCCGCTACAGAGGCTGGTGTATAAATATCTTTAAACTTATCTGTGTTGTTGATGATTTGGGTCGCTTCATCGATTGCCGTAATTAAATTAACTACAAAACTTAATTCAACCTCAGCTTTGATTAACCCTAAAACTTTCTCGTTAATATCGGTGATTACGTTGTCCAACTGTTCATCTGTCACACCAGCTTGGTTTATCAGCGTCGTTGCTGCGGACATGGCCATTTTTAGCGGAAGTGTTGTTTCAGCTAAGTACGTCCCTTCATCCAGTATTGCTTGCGCTTTAACAACAGCATCTTTGACCTCTTGTATTTTAGCTTCACTAGCGGTTGTTGTTGGCATTTCTTCTATCGGAGTTTCTGGGGTTTCTGGCGCTTCTGGTAATGGTTCTGGTATAGGTGTTTCCGCTTCACTTTCTAAGGGAGACTCAACCGCTTCTCCTTGATCTGTTGTCTCCGCACTAGTTGGTGTTTCTGTTTTTTCTTCGTTTATTTTTGGATCCAGATCTTCCTCGTCCAGATGCTGTAACCCAACTTGTTCACTATTTTCAGTTATTTCCGGTGTTTCAACATTGGTTGCCCAGGCTGAAAGTGGTGCAGTTAACACTTGAGTACTGATCAATGAAGCTAAAACAATCCCTTTTAATGATTTTTTCATTTTTCATCCTTCTTTCAAAAAATATTGACTTTAAGCATAGCACAAAATGAATAAAAAAATTCTCATTTAATTTCTCGATTCTCAAAAAAAATGAGAAATTTATAATTATTTCACCACATTTTTACAATCAAAATTGTAAGCCCTTGCTTTAAAAACTAGCAACGTCACCTGTTTTTTTTAGATAATGTCTGACCAGCGAATATATTTTTTCCAACGAAATTCAGTTAAAACAATTACGCCCATCAACCAAAATTTTTAAAGCTATCTTAAGAAATACTTAGGATACCTTGTGCTGAAATGGAGTTATCTATACAATAAAATAAATACACTCGTTATCTAAAAAACGAATCATCACTGAATCCCTTGTTCTAACGACAGAATTCAGTTTTAACAATAAGGAGGCAACACTTTATATGCTCGAATCGGCACACAAACAAATCAACGCACTAATTGATGAAATGGAAACAGTCATTTTAGGCAAACGCGAAGTACTTCAATTAACTGTTACCGCTTTTTTAGCCGGCGGACACGTCTTATTTGAAGATATCCCCGGAGTGGGAAAAACAATGATGGTCAAAACCTTAGCTAAAGCCACTCACGGTACATTTAACAGAGTTCAATTTACACCGGATCTGCTTCCCAGCGATATTTTAGGTGTTTCAATTTACAATATAGCTTCTCAACAATTTGAATTTCATCACGGCCCTATCTTTACAACGGTTTTACTAGCTGATGAAATCAATCGAACCACACCGAGAACACAGGCCGCTCTATTAGAGGCAATGTCTGAAGGGCATGTGACAATCGATAATCATACTTATCCATTGGATGAACACTTTTTTGTATTGGCCAC
The DNA here is from genome assembly GCF_001886225.1 of Enterococcus silesiacus. Classification (NCBI taxonomy): domain Bacteria; kingdom Bacillati; phylum Bacillota; class Bacilli; order Lactobacillales; family Enterococcaceae; genus Enterococcus; species Enterococcus silesiacus. Next base: position 35,808 of record NZ_JXLC01000029.1, read on the forward strand.
GCAAAATCCACTCGAATATGAAGGAACTTATCCTCTGCCAGAAGCGCAACTAGATCGTTTTTTATTTAAGCTTCATATCGGTTATCCTGAATTTACGGATGAACTAAACTTGATATTGAATCAAACAGGTCAAGAATTAAATTCAATACAGCAAATCTTAAATGCTTCTGAAATCGCTCAATTAAAAAGAATTGTTGAAGATATTTATGTTGATTCGGCTGTTGCTAGATATGCGTTGCAATTGGTTCATGCGACTCGAAATCATGACGGAATTGCTCTTGGTATCAGTCCACGCGGATCAGTAGCTTTCGTTCGAGCAGCTAAGGCTTTTGCTTTGACTGAAGGAAGAAATTACGTCACACCGAGTGATCTACAGCAGATTTTACCAGCAACATTTGGTCATCGTTTGTTATTAAAAGGCGGACATCTGGCATCGTTCGAACAATTACAAGAAATTTTTGCCCAGATTCTTAGACAAGTGCCCGTTCCGGTCAGGAAATAGCGATGAAACGATACATGCTCAATAACTTTATACGAACTCTAGGTATTTCTATTTTTTATGTTGCAGTTTTTCTGTATACGATCATTTTTAATACGTCAACAGGTTGGCTATTCTTTTTCTTTTTGACGTTTTTATTGTTATCAGATTTTCTCACAATGATTCCATCCTTAAGTAAAATCCAGATTCAATTAACTGAGAGCACAATTTATGAAGCAAACCGCCCGAATAACATCAAAATGGAAATTTTTCGTTATCGTCCAACTTTACTGAAAATTCCCCTACTGATGATTAATCTCAAAAATAATTCATTCACCAAAAAAGAATACCTCTCACTTTATTCAGGGCAGAAAAGGGAAGTGACTTTTGAATGGAATCCTGTACAAAGAGGAATCTTCCAGCGGCTCTCATTTGTGCTGAGTAGTACTGATTTGTTCCACTTGTTCTCTAAGCAGTCAGAACTAGCAGTAACAGGACCATTCGTGATCATGCCTACACTACAATTGGATTTAGCGGAGCTGATTTACCAGCAATTACTGAAATCTATGCCAAATTTCACTTCCTCTTTTGGTAACCAGACATTCTCAGTTCGTAATTTCCGTCAATATCAGGCAGGAGATTCATTAAACTCCGTTGACTGGAAACAATCTGGTAAAAGGAATGAATTGATTATTAAAGAATATGAGCATGAGATGGAATCAGAGACTCATTTCGTATTTTATGGTCTATCCCATGAAAACTTTGAAGAGCTTCTTTCTATTTACTATTCATTTATCCGTTTAGTTGAAACTAAATTGGCTTTTCAGCAAACGATTCTCGCTGAGATTCCTGATGCTATACCAAAAGAATATGCACTAGCGGCGGTAACTCCGTTGTCAAAAGAATGTTATGTACCTGCTTTTTCCAATAAAAAATTAGTGATTTTCACTCCAAATAAAACCGATCAGCTGTCTGAACAACTAAATGATTTAAAGCAGAAAAATGAGATTTTTTTGATCACATTTATTGATGGAACGCTCTGTCTACAGTGGAATGATCAAGTCAGCGCTATCCATATAGGAGGTCCTATTCTTGGTAAATAGAATAAAAGGGAAATGGCCCTTTGCACTTCTGAGTTTTTTTATACTAACAACTGCTAGTCTACCTTTTTTAAAAGTCTATGATTTAGCCCCAGCGAACACACTTTTTTTTATTGGAATGTTAGCCTCTGTTTGTTTTATGACCTTGCTTTTCAAGAATCATCTAATTATTTTTCCATTTTATTTTCTTAGTTACTTATTTACGCTCTATTATTATTTCCCATCGGGGCATCTGTTTGGATTTACCTGGCTTGGCAGCTTTTTACAGAAAATACTGCAGACTTATCCGAAAATGCTCAGTGGTGAAATCAATTATCTACCTGATTATTTTGCTTTGTCTATTATTTTATTTTTATTGCTCCTATTAAGCGTTCTTTTTATTCTTTACGAACGTTGGACATTCGGATGTTTGCTACTCATTACTTATTTGCTTATGCTGTCGGTTTTTAATCATCTAAATTTAGGTGTTCAGGTAATTTTGATCACGAGTTTTGCGATTCTATTTTATGGATTGAAGCAGACTGCACGGACGCTCGTTGGAAAAGAAAAAAGCACATTGTTCCTATTAAGTGGTTTTGTTTTATTTTTGCTTGCAGGAGGTTCTTATTTTTTTCCTATTGTATTGCCTCAATCCCAGAATTTTTTATTTACACAAACTGCAAACATTCGTAATTATGTGAATCAGCAAGGGATTTATCAACAAATTGAGGCCTATGGTTCGAATGGTCTTTCGAAATCGGGTTTTAGTGATAACGATAAACAATTAGGTGGTCCCATGTCAGATAATCAAATGATTCTTTTTACAGCAAAACAAACAAGCGAACATTATTGGCGGGTAGAAACGAAGAATTATTTCACTGGAAAAGGGTGGAAAAATACGTCAGAAGCTGTTTCTATTTCTAATGAACCGCTTCTAACCATTTCAACCAATCCAGAATATCAAGACACAACGGGTGCTGAAACTACAATTACATTATCATTCAACAATCAAAAAGAATATTTACCTTATCCTTATGGCCAAGTCTCAATTCCAGTTAGTGAGGTTGGCCAAACAGGACACATCAAAGATAAACAGCGGATCAATCTTTTGGCTGCCCCTGACACTATAAAGCTCACGTGGCAAAAGCCTAGTTTTACACCAGAAGTACTACAGCAGGTTCCTTATCGGGTTTCTCAAGATGCGCCAATGACCCAAGTCCCTATGACTACACCAAAACGGGTTCACGAATTAGCTCTTTCATTAACGGAAAACCAGGAAACACTTTATGGTAAGGTCAAAGCGATTGAACGTTATTTAAAAGATGATGGTGATTATCGCTACTCAAAAACGGATACCCCTTTTACACCACAAAATGAAGATTACGTAGATTATTTTCTTTTTGAGTCAAAGATCGGTTACTGTGATAATTTCTCCAGTGCCATGACGATTTTACTTCGCTCGATTGGTATTTCCAGTCGTTGGGCCAAAGGATTCGCTCCTGGTGAGATTACGAGTAACAATAACTCGGACTATCAAGAATATACCGTTAGAAATAGCGATGCTCACTCTTGGCCAGAAGTTTATTTTGAAGGGTATGGTTGGATTCCTTTTGAACCGACGCCTAGTTTTACAAATGATGTTAGTCAGCCTGCAGTTACCCACAATTCCACAACAGAAAACACGATTGCAAACACCAACACTGAAACAAGTACTCCTACTGAATCAAAAGAAACGACAGCAATTACGTCAAGCAGCCCAGAAAGTTCAACTAAAGAAGATACACAGGATTCTATACTAAATCAATGGCGGCCAGTTTTACGCAATATCGTATCGCTTTTACTGATTGTTTTACTTGCGATCTGCAGTTTCTTTTTGAAAAAATACTTTTTCTTACTTCGATTCAGTTTGTATCTAAACGTTCATCCTAGGCAGTTTGGCAAAGCCTATACTATATTATTACGCAAAGCAGAGCATATTTTGTGTCGCCAAGCCAATGAACCTTTAACTATTTATGCGAAACGATTTGAACATAATTATTCGCAATTTCACGGTAGTTTTATTCAGCTGACTGAATTGTATGAGCAAACTTTGTATGGCCGCAGAAAACCTAAAGAAGCTGATTACGCTGGGTTATTGATACACCTAGCACGATTATTGACAGATTTGAAGAAGAAAAGTAAAAAAAAGAGCCTGAAACAAAACTAAAAATCAGTTTTATCTCAGGCTCTAAATCTGAATAAACGGCGAGAAAAGAGCAGCTACTACGCTCCGCTTCGATCACATCAAATTCTAAGTGCTAAAGCACTAAGAGTTGAAGGCTTCGGAAATAAGCTTTTGTCTTGACCTCTTTGATTATCCAAACCATTGTTTGAATCGATACGTATGAAATGGCTGCTCACAAGCATTTCCAAAGGCTAAATGCATTTCGCCTTTGCCTAAATCAAAAACCATCGAAGCTAATGATTTTGATAATGGATGTTCTGGTGATGGATGATTGCAGACACTTTTTGGAAAATTACGATGATTGGCTAGAAATTGTTTCCCTAAGCCTGCATCAATGATGCCATAATTTTCACTAACGATCGCTTCCATCGCCTCAAAACGAGAATGAGAGGTTTTAGAGCCACCTTCCTCTGGTTCTTCTAACGCAATACTATTATGATTCGCATGGATCATCACATCTGCTGGCTCGTGTTCATAAATCTTATTTGGAAAACATTCAAAACTGGCAATCCCTTCTGTCGCATGGGATAAACTAAATTGATTCGGCACTGCATGAGGGACACTATAAAGATAATCCCGTGCTTCTTTTAAACTTTTCTTATTGATCAGTTCTCTAATAATTCCTGCTGTTGGAACGCCCTCTTTGCGCTGACCATTATCGATATACGTCCACATCACAGCTAAGCCATAATTATTCATTCCCATATAAGCTGGAATACCCGGATGGCTATAAATCAATGATTCAAAATCAGATTCGCTATCACGATGATGCACAACACAATCAACCTCTGAACGATATTCATCCAGACGTTCATCATTAGTTTGCCCACAAATCACGGAACCATCAAAGGTGGCATTCCCTTTCGCTGCAAATGAGGTACATTTATCGCTGATCAATTCGTCAAAAAAAGAGCGCTCATAAACAGTATAGAGATACAAAATCTCTTGAAAATCCAATCCGCTTCCTTTAGCAACACCCCGCATTTCAGCGACTACATCTGGTGCAAATTTTTCTGTAAATTTAAGATATGTCTGTGCTTTTGTTAACCATTTAGCCATGATATCTGCTGGATCTTTATAAAATAATTTTTGACTGGATAAGTTTGTTTCGATTTGCATTTTTAACACTTCGCCGATCTTGACTCCCCGTTCAAATGCTGATCCTGTTACTTCTATATAGCGATGAATCATTTAATTCCCACCTTTTCTACGTTCAGTTACTTTTCAATGGATGTCCATTTATAATCATATTCCGGACCAGATGGTACTATCCCTTTGACTTTTGGATTACGTAAATGTGCTTCAGCCTTTTGATAGACTGGGCAAACACCCATCGTATTCATTAAAACATCTTCCGCTTCAATCAAATCATTCCAACGAGCTTTTGGATCACTAGCATTCGTTGTAGCAGAGGCTTTCAAGTATTGATCAAATTCTTTGTTCGTATATTTACCACTATTATTGATATTATCTGATGCAAATAATTCTAGAAACACACTCGGATCGTTGTATTCTGCACCCCAGCCCACTAAAATCATATCAAAATCGCCTTTATTCCCACGTTCTAAACGAACGGAAAGCGGTACAGATGAAACTTCGACTGTCACGCCTTTCAAGGTTCCTTGAATTGCTCCTTGCATGTATTCTACCACTTTTTTAGCAGAATCAGCATCTGACGACAGTAAATTAATTTTAAGGCTATCAATCCCTAATTCTGTTTTAGCTTTTGCCCAGTATTCTTTGGCCTTTTCTGGATCATATTTCAAATGATTCCCAGAATCTTTTACAAAATCAGCTTCTGTTTCTGGATTAAATGACATGTTTTTCGGTACTAATCCTGTGGCTGCGATCGATCCATCACCTAAGACTTGATCAACTAACGTTTGACGATCTAAAGCGTAAGAAATTGCTTTTCTGAGATGTTCATTTTGAAATTCTTTTTTGGCTTGATTGTATTCTACATACGTCGCATTTGACATGTCTTGTGAAAAGAAGGCCGGATCATCTACCATTTGCTGAGCTAGTTCACCCGTTACAACGATGTCATCTGTTTGACCATCTTGAAATAGATTCAATGCCGTCGCATCTTCTTTCACGACATCAAAATTGATCTTTGCCATCGTGACATTGTCTTGATCCCAATATTTCTCATTTTTTAAATACGCCCATTTTGTATCAGTTCCAGCACCATCAAACTCACTCAATACAAACGGACCATTGTACACCATATGGTCACTTGAGCTAGCATATTTTTCGCCATTTTCGCTGATTGTTTTTTCATTTTGCGGGAAAAAGGGTGGTAATGAAAGTAACGATTCCATATATGGCACGGGTGATTCCAATGTCACTTCCAATTCATGATCGCCCAATGCTTTGACCTCTAGCTCTTTTGCTGGTATCTTACCATCCATGATTGCTTGATAATTTTTGATTGGTTCAAACAAATAAGACACTTCTGAAGCCGTTTTTGGTTCAACTGTCCGCTGCCAACCGTACACATAATCTTGTGCGACAACAGGATCGCCATTTGACCAGACAGCATCTTCCCGTAATTTAAACGTATAGGTCAGACCATCTTCACTGATTTTAGGCATTTCCGCCGCACCTGCTGGAATCAGTTTCCCTTTTTTATCTGAACGGAATAACCCTTCACCTGTATTTTTCAGAACACCCCAGCCGACAACATCATTTGTGACAGATGCGTCGATTGATGGAATTTCTTGTTTGGCAACAACTGAAAATGTCTGTTCATTTTTTGCTGATTTTTGATTGGTTTCGCCAGTCTTTTCATTACTAGCACCACATCCGCTAAGTAAAATGATACAGCTTGCTGCAGTTAACAAATACCCTAAAGTTGTATTTTTCATTTAGTAACCTCCTATATGATTGGAATTTTTAAAAATATAACACTCATTATCATACCATAAAAATAAGTGTTTTCTCATTAAATTCATGTTATTCTTTTACCAAATTTTATTTTTCTAAAAACACACTTTTATGAAGTGGGACTCGTTCAACCCACAAAATTTCTTGCATCCGCTACAAACTTATGTGAAAATGAATTACTTGATTTTATAAGGAAATAAAAGGAGTTATCCATGAAAAAATTAGCAATCATCGGCGGCGGAATCATCGGTTTGACCCTCGCCAACTACCTTGATTTAACCAAATATAATGTAACAGTGTTTGATAATCCTGTTGGACAAGCTACTAAAGCTAGCGCTGGCATCATCTCACCTTGGCTTTCAAAACGCCGCAATAAAAAATGGTATCAACTAGCGAAAGACGGAGCCGCATTTTACCCTAAATTAGTTCAGGACTTCTCTTTACCTCATACAGTTTATCAACAGACCGGTACTCTGATCTTGCGAAAAGATGGAGATCTTGGGTCGCTTATGCAACTTGCAGAAGAAAGAAAACAGAGCGCACCTGAAATTGGAAATATCCAGTTATTGACGGCAGAACAAGTCACAGAAAAGCTGCCTTTATTACAAGCCCAACCTGCCTTATTTATCACAGGCGGCGGGAAATTAGATGGTGCGAGCTACTTAGAAACATTAAGGCAACGGGCACTAACAAAAATGATCACCATAAAAACTGATACAGCGAAGCTCAGTCGGATACATGATCAATGGCTTGTTCAGACCTCTGACGAAACAGAGCAATTTGATGCGGTTGCTCTATGTGCTGGACCAGGATTACCTTCATTGTTAGAACCTCTAGGTTACACAACCGATATTAGAGCACAAAAAGGACAACTATTAGCATTTGAAACATCCTTCAAAAACAGCGGCAGTTGGCCGGTTGCAATGTTGGATGGCGAAAGTGATTTGATTCCTTTTGAAGATGGACAGATTCTGGTGGGCGCAACACATGAAAATGAAGGTGGCTTTGATTTAACACCAACAAAAGAAGCTTTTTCTCTACTAAAAGAAAAAACAGTTCCTTTTCTAGCTGAATCGACTTTTTTTGACACCTATCCCGCTGCCTATCGCGTAGGAACTCGTGCTTATACATCCGATTTTGCGCCTTTTTTCAATTATTTACCGGATAATCCCACGGCTGTCGTAGCCAGTGGCTTAGGTTCCTCAGGCCTGACAACTGGACCTTATATCGGTTTTCTTTTAGCCAACTATTTCAATGAAGGCAACAATAATTGGGAGAACTATCAAAAGCCGATTGGAACTTACCTCTCAAAATAAAACCAAGAGCGTGGAACAAAACTAAAGATCCGTTTTGTTTCACGCTCTAAATCTGCATAAACGGTGATATAAAAGTATTCGTATATTGTTTGGATCACCTTTTTTTAGTTATTCAGTTATTGCTCTTCTTTAGGAAAGAGTAATCTTGACTGTAATAGATATTGTTCTTGATAGTTTAACGTTAATTCTTTTAAAAAAGGCGCTAATTCATCTTGCTCCAATGAAAATGTTTTGATCAATTCTTCATACTTTTCTCGCTCTACCTTTGTCGCTTTATGTTTAAAATATCCCCAAACATGTTGATACGCGTTTAGAAGATTGCCTTTTTTAGGCGGTTCAGCTAATGCGTGTTGTAGATAGCTTCGAAATTGTTGTTCTTTCTCTTCATCCCATTCATTATCTGCACATAATTTCCCAATCATTCTATAATCTGATTGAGATTTTGATAAAATCAAATACTTGAGCGCTACCCACTCTTGTTGCCTTTCTGTTGTTTTTCCCAAAAAACCCCTCTTTTCTTTTCTGAAATATTTATTGCAAATTATACCTATTTCATATTAAATATGAAATAAAAATGAATATAAACCCTTTTTTTCTTATACTCTATCCATGGAAATTTATGATATTTAAAAGAGTAACAGTATACAATTACTCAATATACTTTTTTCAGAAATACTAGATTAAATAAATTTTCTGAATATTAAAAAGAATTGAGGTTATTTTTTATGGACGAGCAGCAGTTAGACAAGTCATTTTTGGGTCAGCCAAAGGGATTGTCTACACTCTTCTTTACGGAGATGTGGGAACGATTTAGTTATTACGGTATGCGGGCCATTTTACTGTATTATATCTATGATACAGTTGCAAACGGTGGGTTAGCTTTACCAAAAGAAACTGCTTTAGCGATCATGTCGATTTATGGATCTCTAGTTTTTATGTCCAGTATTGTCGGTGGTTGGATTTCTGATCGCGTTCTAGGAGCAAGAAAAACAGTCTTCTTAGGCGGAGTGTTCATCATGGTCGGGCATATCGTTTTGGCGACACCGTTTGGGATCTCAGCATTATTCCTTTCTATTTTGCTGATCGTAATCGGTACAGGGATGTTAAAACCAAATGTCTCTGGTATGGTCGGACATCTTTATTCAAAAACAGATACACGCCGTGATGCGGGGTTTTCCATTTTCTACATGGGAATCAACATGGGCGCACTATTGGCCCCATTTATCGTCGGAACATTAGGCCAGACCTATAACTATCATGTCGGCTTCTCTGTAGCTGCGTTCGGTATGTTTTTCGGCTTAGTGCAATATTACTTACAAGGAAAAAAATCATTAGCAAGTATCGGCTTAAAACCAACGAATCCGATTGGTATCGAAGAACGAAAAAAATTCATCCGTTCATTATTAATCGTTCTAATTTTTGTGATTGCTCTTTTTGGTGGTGCATTTATTTTAGGTCATTTAACGATTAGTTTCTTTATCAATAGCGTGAGTTGGCTTGGCATTCTATTACCTGTTTACTATTTTATTAAGATGCTGACTTCTAAAAACGTAACCGACGAAGAAAAACCTAGAGTGCTTGGTTATATTCCGTTATTCCTAGCTGGAATCGTTTTTTGGTCACTCGAAGAACAAGGTTCTTCTATTTTGGCATTATTTGCGAATGAACGGACGAATGATACGTTATTTGGTCTATCGATTGCACCAAGTTGGTTCCAATCATTAAACCCAATTTTCGTCGTTTTTTTAACACCTATCTTCGTTACTTTATGGACCAAATTAGGAAGAAGACAACCTTCGACCGTTGTCAAATTTTCATTAGGGTTAGTCTTTGCTGGTCTTTCTTTTATGCTTTTAATGCTGCCAGGCTTACTATACGGCACCGATGTAAAAGTTAGTCCTTTGTGGTTATTCTTTAGCTTTTTCATTATGATCGTTGGCGAAATGTGTATTTCTCCAGTTGGTCTATCGATTACTACAAAGCTTGCCCCTAGAGCTTTTGAATCACAAACAGTCGCAATTTGGCTCTTAGCAGATGCGGCTGGACAAGCAATCAATGCTCAAATTGCAAGATTCTACACTCCCCAAACAGAAGCAGCGTACTTTGGAATCGTAGGAATGGTTGCTGTTATTACTGGTATTATTTTAATTTTGTCTAAAAATCCAATCAAAAAATTAATGGGAGCTATTCACTAAAATAAAACAGTTTCTACCAAAGCATATTTCATTCAGCTTTAGTGGAAACTGTTTTTTTATTCTAGTATTGAAGTTGTTTTTCTTGCTTCATGATCGTCGCTTTTAACAACAATGGCGCAATGATTGTTGTCGCAATAATCACAATGATCACAGAAGAATAATACTCTTCTGAAAGGAAACTTGAGGTGAGTCCTACTTGAGCAATGATCAAGGCCATTTCACCTCTAGAAATCATTCCTGAGCCAATGATCAACGTAGAAATACCTTTGAATCCAGTTACACGTGCCCCTAAAGCTCCGCCTAGTAATTTCGATAATACTGCAACTACAGTTAAAACAATGATAAATAGAAAATGTTTAGACATACCAGCGAATGTCATATTTAACCCAATAGAAACAAAAAACATCGGAATAAATACGGTATAACCAATCGTCTCCAATTTCTCGTCTACGCGCTTACGATAATCCGTCTGCGCAATTGCTACTCCAGCAAAAAAGGCCCCGATAATCGCACCCATATCCAGCATTTCTGCAAAATAGGCAAAGCCTAAACAAATAACTAAGGAAATAGCTGAAACAGCTTCAATCGCAATCAACTTTTTACTCATATTCAATAACCAAGGTACCAACCATTTGCTGGCCGCAAAGATCACAATAAAAAAGAAGACCTTCAACAGTAACACTTCCCACATTGGTAAACCTTCACCTGGCGTAGACCGGTTCATCAAACTCAACATGATCCCTAAAATCAATACCACAACGATGTCATCGACAACCGCTGCACCGAGGATCGTTGCGCCTTCTTCACTATCTATTTTCTTTAGATCCTTTAGCACTTGTACAGAAATACTGACAGATGTTGCACTAAATAAAACGCCTAAAAAAATTGAATTCTGTACGGAAAAATGAAAAGCCTCTCCTACACCAAAACCCATTGCCGCAGGAAATATAATCCCTAAAAGCGCAACCGATAAGGCTGGCCGCCAATATTTTTTTAATAATTCCAAATCACTTTCCAGACCTGCGATAAACATTAAAATAATAACACCAATTTCAGAAAAATAATGCATAAAATCATCTGGCTTAATCCATCCGAGGATTGCTGGCCCAATTAAAATTCCTACTAATAATTCTCCGATCACAGAAGGAATGCCCACGCGATTACAAAAATGCCCAGCAAGTTTAGTGAATAATAAGACCAGACACAATGTTAATAAAAAACCCATATTTCTCTCCCTTTCTACTGTAAAAAACATATATCTCATTGTACCATGGTAACTAGATTTAGTCGTTACGAAAAGATTAGTACACTATAAGCATAACAAAAAACTGGCAGGTCACTTACTACCTGCCAGCTCATTTACATTGATTATTTTGAAGCACGTTTTAAATACGTACCTTCTTGTGTATTGATTTCTAATGACTCATCCGCTTCAATAAAATCAGGAACATTGACAACTAAGCCTGTTTCCATGATCGCTGGTTTGCCTGAACCAGAAACTGTTGCGCCTTTGATTGATGGTTGTGTTTCTTTTACTTTTAAGACAACTGTTGTTGGCAATGTGATCCCAATTACTTCAGATCCGTAAAATTGAATTTTAACTTCCATATTTTCTAGAAGATATTTTAATTCATATTCGATTACAGACGTTGGAATTTCATATTGTTCATAGGTTTCTAGATCCATGAAATTGGCTGTATCATCTTGGCTGTATAGGTATTGTACAGGTTTATTTTCGATAAATGCTTTTTTTACTTTGTCATCGGGACGCATGGTAGTATCCGTCGTTGTTCCTGTACGAACGTCTTTTAATTTCATACGCATAACGGTATTTCCTTTACCAGGTTTGTGGTGGCTAGCTTCCATTACACGGATTAATTTACCGTCTTGTTCAAAAGTCATACCTGCTTTAAGATCGCTTACTGCTATCATGTTATTTTCTCCTCTTTCTTTAAGGTTCGACCGCAAAGTCTGATCGAAACGTTAGTGTAGTACCTCCAGATTAGAGGTACTTCTTAAAAAAATTCTTCTCAATCATTGTAGCAGATTACAAGGCGATATTCTAGAGAATACGTTGCTTGGATTCATTTTTTTGTGGCAAACTCTTGTAAAACCTCATAAAAAAAGCAACGAAAGGACTAAGACATCGCTCGAAGAGTTACGTCTCAGTCCTATAAAATTCGAATGACAATGGCAAAGGCAATTTTCCGAGTCACAGTATATTAACGAACAGTAACCTGCTCTTTTTGGACAACGACCGTTCCTGCTCCATCATCCATTAGATTTTTCAGATTATCTAGTGATGTGATCACTGCTTTATTCGTTGGCTTGTTCTTAACAAATTGAACCGCTGCCTCAACTTTTGGCAACATACTACCTGGGGCAAATTGTCCTTCCTTGATATATTGTTCCACTTCGGAAACGCTGACCGCTTCCAGAGCCTTTTGATTTGGCTGGTTATAATTGACACATACATTCGCTACGCCAGTTAAAATAATCAACGTGTCTGCTTCAATCAACTCTGCCAATTTTTCTGCAGCAAGGTCTTTATCGATAACCGCTTCGATTCCTTTTAGCTCGTTTTCTGAACGTACAACCGGGATCCCGCCACCGCCTCCTGCAACTGTTACGACACCATTTTCCAAAAGTAATTGAATTGTTTTACTCTCTTTGATTGTTATCGGTTTTGGCGATGGAACAACTTTACGAAACCCTCGTCCCGCATCTTCCACATACAAAACATCTGAGCCCTTCATTCGCGCTTGTGCTTCAGCTTCTGTCAAAAAGGGGCCGATCGGTTTGCTTGGGTGGGTAAACCCTTCATCGCTTAGTGACACTTCAACTTGAGTTATGATCGCTGCCGCATTTCTCTTGATTTTTCTTTTTTCAAATGCATTTGTTAGCGCATTGACTAACCAATAACCAATGCTGCCTTCAGTCATTGCCACGCAGGTATCTAAAGGCATCGCGGGATTCTCGACTGAATCTGATTCAGCTTGTTGCAATGCGAGGTTTCCAACTTGGGGACCATTTCCATGAACAATCACTAATTCCATTTCATCAGTCAATAAGTCTGCTAGCGATTCCGCTGTATCTTGAACGATTTTTTTCTGTGCTGTGGCTGTCGGATCTGTTTCTAAGATGGCATTTCCACCTAATGCTACGACTACACGTTTCATTTGCCGCCCACTTTCTCGGCACCGTTTGAATTGATTTCAGCAAATGTTTGCCATAAAGAATCACACTCAGGACATCCTCCAGTATGAATCATCGCAAGTGGTGACTGATCTGTTCCATCTAGATAGTTGCGCAAATGCATATCTGAAAAGCCATGTTTTGCAGCATCTTCTCTAGTATTGGAATAATAAACTGTTTTGATCCCAGCCCATAAAATCGCCCCCACACACATCGGACAAGGTTCACAAGTGGCATAAATTTCGCAGTCAGATAAATCCATCGTATCTAACTTTTTACAGGCTTCACGCACTGCAACCATTTCGGCATGTGCTGATGGATCCGTGTCTCTCATCATCGTATTACTGACTGAAACGATCACTTCGCCATTTCTAACTAAGGTTGCACCAAAAGGTCCGCCAAACTTCTTTTCCATCCCGAAAACGGTTGCATCTGCTGCCATTTTCATATAATTCATGATTTTTCCCCCTTCATTACTTTACTTAAAACACTATATACAACAAACGAAAAGATCAATCCTGAAAAGAACGCAAAGTCATTGATTGTTTTCAATAATGAAACGGATTGTAAAAAAGCACCCGACATCGTGATCACAAAACTAGTCGCTAAGGTAATCATGGCTTTTGTGTTATAGCCTGATTTAAATGCACCTAGATCACCGTCTTCAACATAAATATCCTCTAACTTGATCACTTGTTTATGTTCAATATAAAAACTAGCTAACATGATGCCTGCAATCGGACCAAACATTGAACCGATAAAACTATAGAAATAAAATAGTGTTGATGCATTTTCTACTAACTTCCATGGTAAAATCATCGTACCAATAATAGCCGTTAAAACGCCCGCTTTTTTCACATCTAAAACTTTAGGAAATAACGATGACATTTGCAAACCTGCCGGGAATAAATTACCGAACACTACGAAGGCTAATGCGCCCATATTCAAGGCTAGGATCAAGACGAAAACCGCAAACGTATTATCGATTTTATCAAAGGCATTGACAATATTAAAAATCGGTTCACCAAAGGCAATTTGAGTTCCTGCAATCAAACCAACACATGTAACCGCAAACAAAATATAAGAAAGAATAAATCCAAGTGGCAAGCCAATAATCATCGCTTTCGGTGTTTTCGCTTTTTGCGTAAAATCACCAATATTAACGATTGGTCCAGCCCAATTAGAAACCAATGCACTGACACAGGCAATAAAAACAATCGGACTAGTTGTCGCATTGGCAGGTGAATACGCTAAGATTGGACCAAAACCACCAGCAATTTGAATTGTCCAAACAGCCGCTCCAATAATAAAGACATAAACAATTGGTGAAGACCAGTTACCAAATTTATCCAAAACTTTCGTCCCACCTAAGAATAAAGCAACAGTTACACACCACACGAGCAAGTAGCTCAGCATTGTTGGCGCAGGCATCCCTAGAATCGTCATACCACCGCCAATATTCATATAATTAGGAAAGATCCGACTAAATAAAACATCTAAGGACTGGGCACTTACTACACTTTGAGTTCCAAAGAAAACAACCCCTGCAATCAAGCCACGACAGAGCGATGGAATGATTGCACCTTTTACGCCAAACACCGAACGTAGCAACATCGGAAATGGCAAGCCATACTTAGCCGATGCAACACCATTCAAAACATAAAAAATCGAAACGATCACAGCAGACAACATAACAGCCGCCAAGACTTGTTTGGTATTTAACCCTAGTAAGAAAAAGCCCGCTACAGTCATATAAGATAGAATATTATGCACCGCTCCCATCCATAAAGTCACATAATTAAAAATACCCCAATTTTTATCTGTCCCAGTTTTTGGCAATAATTCTGCAGAATAGGTCGGTGAGTCGGTGATGACTTGTTTTTCTACTGATTCCATCGTATTTTCCTCCAATACATTTCTTTAGTTTTTTACTAACTGAAGTGATTGTGCACGGTGTTCTGAAAATAATGGATTTTCTGGATTGAGTTGAATGGCACGATCCATCGCTTTGACAGCTTCTTGATGCCGATTCAAACTACGTAAGCTATTCGCTTTATGAAAGTAGAAATCAACTCGTTCAGGATAGTCTTCCAACAAGTCATCCATCATTTTGACTGCTTCTTCATGACGCCCTAATTCTCTTAATAAATTCGATTTATGATAGCGATAAAAGAAGCTTCTATCTGTTATTATGGCTTGATCATAGATTTGTAATGCACGATCTATGTCCCCCATCATACGATAACTATTTCCGACATAGAAAGCAAATTGATCGCTCGTTTCCCAACCTTTTCTATAGTAAGAAATTGCGGTTGGATACTCTTTTAATCGTTGATACGTATAGCCTAAATAGTATAATACCTCTAGATTAGTTTGATCTTGTGCTGCCAGTGTCTTAAGAGCCCGGTTCAATTCTCCTTTTCTCAAAAAGCTTCGTACCTCACGAAAGATTGATTCCTCGACTTCTTGTTTCTCTAGTATTGCAACCAACGCTTCATCAGCTGTTACTTTCGCATAATCCAGAGCATTTTTACCAGTATCGTCTACCTGAGCGATATCTGCTTGCTGCTGAACGAGTTCGCGGATCACATCTTGATATAAGAATCCCCCATCTCCTAGAATCACAGCTTCTAACAATGCTGACCAACCTAAACGATTGACATGATTGACTGGAACACCTGCGGCCAAGCACAGCTGAACTGTTCTTAAATAGCCTTTTTCACTGGATGGAAGCAACGCTGTTCCGCCAAAGCGATTGACTGAGGCTAAATCCGCTCGTCCTGATTGAATAATCTCACTAACGATGTCATCAAATCCATTAGCAGCAGCACAAATGAACGGCGTAAGTAGTGTATTATCACGCTGATTTACATCTGCACCAAAACTCAGCAATGCTTTGACCACAGGCAAATGATTACACTGAACCGCCAGCATTAATGGCGAACGTCCCAATTCATCAGTCGTCAGCACATCATGTCCTTCGTTTAATAATCGCTGAATATGTTCTACTTGCCCCGATTTGATCGCTTCGAACAGACTTTGATCTACTTTTACTGTATCCATGATTTTACTCCTTTCTACTTGTTATAGTTGTTCACTAAACGCAATTATGGCTTTTTCAAAAGCTTCCATCGGTGGATGAGTGATACCCGCTCCGATCATTCCGATCCCAGCTTCTTTATGGGCAATGGCGGTATTAATGATCGGCAGTGTATTCGTTTGTATCACTTTTAAGCTATCGATCCCTGATGGAATCCCCATAAAATCTAATGTAGGAATCGTGATATTCGGATTTTCCGCTGTCGTGATTCCTTGCATCTCCATAGAAAAACGTAAAGCATCTTCAATCGTACCGCCAACTAATGCTACGATCGCTGGCGCTGCTGCCATTGCAAAACCTCCGATACCATAAGTTTCCGTTATCGCACTATCCCCGATATCAAGACCTGCATCCTCTGGTTTGTATCCTGCAAACATCGGGCCAATAACCTTTTGAGATGGACCAACAAACCACGGATTTCCTTCGATACCGCTAATATGAATCCCAAATTCCGTTCCGTTTCTAGCCATGGTCGTGACCACAGTGCTAAATGGAATCCCAACAGCCGAATCGAGAGCCGCTTTACACATTACCATCCACGTAGGTCCTGAGAAATAATCGCTACTAGCGACAAAATCAAAGACTTCCTTCATTTCTTCAATAGAATGATCTGTTTGAATGATATAAGGTGTCAAGGCTTGAATCAGTAATGTCGTTCCTGCATTATTACGGTTATGACACTCATCTCCCATATGCAAAGCCTGAGCCAACATATATTTTAAATCGATTCCTTCTGTACACAATTTCATCGCATCACGTAAGATCGGACCAAAAACATCTCTCATCCAAATCAAGCGTTCGATCACACTCTCATCATTGGCACCCATTCTGAGGATTTTTGACATCTGTTCACTTAAATTGGTAAAAGCTAAATTGCCGTAAGTTTTATTTTCTACGATATGCATATACATAGAAGCAGAGGTGACACCTGCCATTGAGCCGACACATTGATGTTCATGGCAGGGTGAGAATATGATTTCTCCTGATGCAGCAACTTTTTCAGCATCATCCAAATCTTTCGCTAACCCTTCAAAAACCAATGCACCTTTGACAGCCCCTTTCATCGGACCATTCATCTTGTCCCAAGTAATCGGCGGTCCAGCATGTAAAATCGTATTTTTAGTCATCCCTGGTACAACATTAATTGCTTGATCATAGCCAATCAACGAAATTTGAGAAGAAATGATACGATGTACGGCCTCTTCATTCGCTTTTTTGATTTTTTCCAAATTTTCTGGTGTTTCAATTTTCTCTAAAGCAGCTAGAATACTGGCTTTGCCTCGACCGGGAGGGGCCCAATTTAAATACGTTGCTTTAACCTGTTGTGTGATTAATTCTTCTTGAAATGATTCAATACCAAGGTCGATAATAACCGATTCTTCTTGAAATAGTTCAGTGATTTTGCTCATTGTTCTGCTCCTTTCACGACAAATTCTCTTGCTAGCAAACCAGCATTTTGGCTGCTGCTGGCATAGGTTGCACCGATCGACGTCAGTTTTTCAACTTGTTCATTGATATTTTGTTTATCTAAATCTGTGCCTAAGACATACCCAATAATTTCCAAATGACGCCCCAGTGAAGCGGCTTTTTCCTTTGCTGCTTTCATCGCTGGCACCATTACACCGACTGGATCTTGATGAGCGCCATATCCTAATACAAAGTCCATTAGAATCACGCCGACTGTGGGATCTTCTGCTTCTTCTGTAAAACGAGCGATTCGATTAGATGGATCGATCATTGGATGAGGTTTACCGTTAGTGAATTCATCTGCGCCAAAATCGATAAAAGTGTGTGCTTTACTTGCGTCACCGAAATGCAAAAGATGTTCTTGATCAGTTGCGATGTTGCTATACACGTCAGAAAAGCGTTCTTTCGCAGTAAACATCGCTTCATCACAGAGGGTTCCACCTGTGAATAACCCACGAATGTATTTTTGTTCTGAATTTAATTTCCCCCGAACTTCATCGATCAAAGGTAGATTTAAGGGATGGACATCTAAACTATTTTGCTCGATACCAGCTAAGGTCACAGCCCTCAAGGCCGCTGCTTTAGACATTTTTTCAAAATAGATGCCGTCTTCATTTTCTCTCGTTTCACTCCCAATGAACCAGATAACAATAGGTTTATTCGCCTTTCTGACTCTCGCAAGAATTTTTTCTTCCACTACTTTTGCTGGTGGTTTAGAAATCAAAACAATCACTTTGGTCTCTTCATCTGCTTCTAGAGCATCAATTGCATCTAGCATCATTTTTCCACCAACCGCTTCACTGAGATCTCGTCCGCCGGTCCCAATCAATTGAGAAACGCCTTCGCCAAACTCGTGGATTCGAACACTGATTTCTTGACTCCCTGTTCCAGAAGCGCCAATAATCCCTATGCTCCCTTTGCGAACATTATTCGCAAAACATAAGCCAACATTATTGATGATTGCCGTTCCACAATCTGGTCCCATCATTAGTAAGCCTTTTTCATGGGCTAAATCTTTTAACTCGATTTCTTCTTCTACACTCACGTTGTCACTAAACATCATTACATGTAGGTCATTATTCAATGCTTTTCTTGCTTCACGAGCGGCATATTGTCCATTGACAGAAATGACAGCCAAATTTGCTTCCGGAATAGCCTTTTTTGCTGTTTCGATCGTGGTATAGCTTTCAGTCGTTTGATTAGAAGACTTTTCTTTTTTCTCTGTCATCAGCGTTTCGATTTTTCGAATCAATTCGACTGAATCCTGTTCGTCTTTAGCATCTAAAGCGATAATTAAATCGCTCGTTTGAGCGTGGGCAATTTCATCTGTATATAAGCCAACATTTTTCATCACTTCTTTATTCATCTCTGTTGCCATTGCAATAATTGCTTGATCAACACCTGCTAACTGATTCGCTTTTGTTGATAAAGCCATTAATGATACCGAATCAATGTAGGTATTGGGTTGAATTTTGATACTGATTGTCATGGGGGTTCCTCCTTAATATAAAAGCGTAACATGCTCGCTTAGTCTCGACTGAAAAATAGGAAATAATAACTGAGGTGCTTCTTGCCTCATTTATTATTTATCTTTTTTCCGAGAGACTAGCCTGTGTAGCTAGATAATATAAAAGCGTAATGGGCTCGTCCAGCTCTGACTGAAAAATAGGAAAAATTGA
>NZ_JXLC01000003.1:0-222111 GCF_001886225.1 Enterococcus silesiacus
TTGATAAAGAAAGTAAAGCGGTCTTGTCAGGGGCAGAATATCGCGTGAATGATAGTCAAGGCAAGCCAATAATCGCAAGTATCAAAACGGGAGCCGACGGAACAGTCACAACTGGGTACTTACCGGCAGGAAACTATCAGGTACAAGAAAGTGCAGCCCCGACAAATTATGATCTAGCGACACCGTCAAGTGTTGAAGTGACCGTAAAAATGGGCGAAACAACGCCCGAAGTAGTCTTTGAGAATCAACGCCAAAAAGGTAGTCTCCAAATCATCAAACAGGATGATACGAAAAAACGATTAACAGGGGCAAAATATATCGTAAAAAATGCCTCAGGAACCCAAGTAGGAAGCGGACAAACCAACGCCAATGGCGTGTATACGCTAGGAAATTTACCAACAGGGAAATACACGGTAACAGAAACGGCTGCACCTGCGGGGCACGTAGCGGCACCAGTAGAAGGAAATAATCGAGCAGTAGAAGTTATGAGAAATCAAACAGCGACGCTAACCTTTACGAATAATCGCCAAGGGCGAATAAAGATCAAGAAAATTGATAAAGAAAGTAAAGCAGTCTTGTCAGGCGCAGAATATAGAGTGAACGACAGTCAAGGCAAACCAATAATCGCAAGTATTAAAACAGGAGCCGATGGAACAGTGACAACTGGGTATTTACCCGCAGGAAAATATCAGGTACAAGAAAGCGCAGCACCAACAAACTATGATCTAGCGACACCGTCAAGTGTTGAAGTGACCGTAAAAATGGGCGAAACAACGCCCGAAGTAGTCTTTGAGAATCAACGCCAAAAAGGTAGTCTCCAAATCATCAAACAGGATGATACGAAAAAACGATTAACAGGGGCAAAATATATCGTAAAAAATGCCTCAGGAACCCAAGTTGGAAGTGGCAAGACTAACGCAAATGGTGTGTACACGCTGGCGAATTTACCGACAGGTAAATATACGGTAACGGAAACAGCAGCGCCAACAGGTCATGAAATAAATCCAGTAGAAGGAAACAATCGCTCTATCGACATAATCAAAGGCCAAACAGCAACCCTAACTTTCACAAACAACCGTCAAGGATTAATTTTGATCAAGAAATTCGATAAAGAAAGCAGGGCAGTGCTGGCTGGAGCAGAATTTAGGGTATTAAATAATGCTGGTAAAGAAGTTGCTTCAAAGCTAAAAACTGGAAATGATGGACGAATCACCACCGGTTTCTTAACTACAGGGGAATATACAGTTGAAGAAACAGCAGCCCCGACAAATTATGAGCTAGCAGTTCCGAAGAGCAAGAAAGTTATAGTGAAACCTTGGGAAACGACACCCGTAGAATTTGAAAACCAACGCCAAAAAGGTGGTCTAGAAATCATAAAAGTCGATGAAGAAAGAAAAGATAGAAAACTAGCTGGAGCTATTTTTGATATCGCAAGTGATGACAAAGGACAAAATATTCTATATAGAAATCAAAAAACGGATGCGTCTGGAAAAATAACTATTCCAGGTATTGCAACGGGTCTGTACTATGTCAGAGAAACAGCTCCCCCAGCTGGCTATCAGATAATAAAAAAAGGTTGGATACCAGTAACTGTGGTTCGCGGAAAGACAACAATATATCAAGTTGAGAACAGACCTATTAGGCTTCATTTACGTCAAGTCGTATTAAATGAAAATCATGCTTTGGTTGTTCCTAGTACAGGCTATTTCAAACTGGAGCAAATCACAGGTTCTGGCAATACAATAAATACGTATCAATTGGTTACTGGTTCAACGTTGAAGAATAAACCAACAGAGATTACAAAAGAACTTTTTACAACAGTAAGTATTTCTATTGGAATAGATACACTTCAGATTACTGATTTGATCCCTGAGTATTATATGTATCAAGGAGCCATTGCAACAGTAAATGATACTAATCTTGGAGAAAAGCATTCTTTTGATAATACTTCTGAAATAGTAAAAAATGATTCTATTGTAGTAGATTATAGTAAATCGAGTGAATATTGGGTAACTGTTTTTGTCGAACCAAAAATGGGAACAACTTCTAATGGTGAGAAAGAGAAAGAACCTCGACCATATAGTTGGGACTATAAAACCAATGAACTAGGGCGTTTGACTCAAGTTAAGTAGGAGGAAACTTAAATGAAAAAGAAACTAATTGGATTGGCAATTCTTGGGTGTTGTCTATCGCTAGCTGGATGTAGCTCAAAAACTGAGGATGAATCAAAAGAAAAAAAAACGAATCAGGAAAATGTAGGAAAGAAAGAAGTATCTGAAAATAATTATGCGTCAGCGGATAATTCATTTGCTGTAAACAATGAAAATTTTATCACGCCGGACTTTGAAGCAAAGCTGACAGGATCAACTGTTGTTCATGGAGATGATAGTGCAACGTACCTTGTAGTTTTTTATACCTTTACTAATAAAACGAATGTCTTTAAAACAGGACAAGAAGTGTTTGAAAAGTATTTGTTAGCTAATCAGGCATCAAATAAAGACGAGATGGAAACGTTATTTATAGATCATCCTGAAATTAGTGAACAGGTTAAAAAGCTTTCGGATGAATCTACAAAAGAGCAAGAACAAGGGCAAGCAATTCCGATGGCTACAGTCTATAAAACAGTTTCAGATAAAGACTTAAGGTTAGATTTTTTAGATGCCGAAGGATCAACGATAGTATCGAAAAATTATTTGATCAAATTGGATTAGTTGTAGTGATCAATAAAGGAACTACAACGCCACTTATAATTTAAGCAATAGAATAAAAACGAAAGACCTATCACTAAATTCTGTCATTAAATATGAGGAGAACTTAGTGGTAGGTCTTTTATTGACTGATTTTCTTACTTAGAAGAATTATTTAGTATCTAGAAAATATCAGTATTATTCAGTTTAAAATGTCATTTTCTCGATTCGATCAAATGCTTCTTTTAATGTATTTATATCTTGAGTTGCTGCTAAACGCACATAGTTATCACCAGTTGTTTCACCAAAAGCTTTTCCTGGAATCATTAATACATTCGTTTCTTTTAAGACTTTTTCAACAAAAGGGACAGAGGTTAGACCAGTTTTTGAAATGTTGATGAAAGCGTAGATACTACCTTTAACTGGAAGTAAGGAGAGAAACGGAATAGCTGTGATGCGCTTTTCCAAGTATTCCAAGCGTTCTTTAAAAATCGTTACAACTGTTGGAGTTAGCGTTTCAGCGTGATGTAATGCGTAAATACCAGCTTGTTGAGAAGGGCTAGGTGCAGAATAGGTAATACTCTCATTGATCAATTTTGCGGCATCATTGATATAGTCTGGTGCAACCATATAGCCGATACGCCAGCCAGTCATCGCAAAAGCTTTTGAGAAACTGCTGAATGTGATTGTATTGTCAGGTGCAAATGTTGCCATTGGAACAAAGTCATCATAGAAACAAAAAGCCTCATACACTTCATCAGAAAGAATATAAAAGTCATGTTCAATCGCTAAATCAGCAATTGCTTTAAACGTTTCATGAGAAAAAACAGCGCCAGTTGGATTATTTGGTGAGTTGATAATAATCGCTTTGGTTTTATCTGTAATCGCTGCTTTCAACACATCTATATTGATCTGAAAACCATCTTCTTCATAGGTTGGGATAAACACTGGTTTGCCGCCAGCAAAAATCACTTGGTCTTTATACGGAGAAAAATAAGGTTCATGAATAATGACTTCATCTTCTGGATCTAATAACACTTGTAATGTTAAATACATACCGTGTAAAGCTCCGACCGTAGCACGCACTTGGCTTGCATCAAAGGCTAGACCGTATTGTTTTTGATAAAATGTAACGACAGTATCGATAAATTCCTGGCTGCCACCAGAAGCAGTGTATTTTGTATGACCGTTTTTTACATCTGTAAAGGCAGCATCAATAATTCGTTCGTCTGTAATCAAATCTGGATCACCTATCGATAAATCCAATAAATCTGGTACTTGTTTTGCTAATGTAGCAATATCCATTAAAATGTTTTCAGCAGGCTGCTGATGTTTTTTTGCAATGTTTGAACGATCCATTTTTTTACCTCCAATAATTTGTTACTATATTCATTCTATACCATTTTTTTAAGAGGGCAAAGCAAGTTTTTTTATCCCTGCTTTGCCCTCTTAATTTTTTTACAAAACTTTTCTCAGAAAATCTTGCGTTCTTGGGTTTTTCGGCTGGCCAAAAATCTCTTCCGGTGTGCCTTCTTCTTGAATAATACCAGCATCCATGAAGATCACACGATCGGCTACTTCACGGGCAAAGCCCATTTCATGTGTTACAACGACCATGGTCATTCCTTCAACTGCTAAAGCTTTCATAACGGCTAAAACTTCACCGACCATTTCTGGATCAAGTGCAGATGTTGGTTCATCGAATAGCATCACATCAGGATTCATTGCTAATGCACGCGCAATCGCTACCCGTTGTTGTTGTCCGCCGGATAAGCTTGACGGATAGCTAGTAGCTTTGTCTTGTAAACCAACTTGTTCTAACAGAGCCAGTGCCTTTTCTTTTGCAGCTTCGGCCGTCTCCTTTTTAACTTTGATTGGACTGATCGTTAAATTATCCAAAACTGTTTTATGAGGGAAGAGATTAAAATTTTGGAATACCATCCCCATTTTTTGGCGAAGAGCATCGATGTCTGTATCTTTATCCAATAAATTTTTCCCTTCAAATTCAATCACACCGTCTGTTGGCTGTTCTAATAAGTTCAAGCAACGTAGAAAAGTACTTTTCCCACTGCCGGAAGGACCGATGATCACGACCACTTCACCAGCTTTTACATCCAAATCAATGCCTTTTAAGACTTCATTTTTCCCGAAGGTTTTGTGTAAGTTTTTTATATTAATCACTTGTGCTCATTCTCCTTTCAGCAACACCTAATAGGCGAGAAATGGTAAAGGTTAAAACAAAGTAAATCAATGATACCACTAAATATGGTAAGAATGGTTTAAAGCTGGCACCTTGAACATTACCGGCTTGGAAAATCAATTCTGAAACGCCGATAACGGAAACGACAGAAGATTCTTTGATGACAGTGACAAATTCATTGCCTAACGCAGGTAAGATATTTTTGATTGCTTGCGGTAAAATGATATACCGCATCGCTTGCGGTTGATTCATACCAAGAGAACGTGCCGCTTCTAATTGCCCTTTGTTGACAGCATTGATTCCTGCACGAACGATTTCAGCAACATAGGCACCACTGTTTAAGGCAAGGGCGATACAACCAGCAGCGATTTTCGATAGGTCAAGACCTAACACACCTGTACCGAAATAAACGATAAAGATTTGAACTAATAAAGGAGTACCACGAACATATTCAATATAGCAAATCGCAATACCACGTAAAATTTTTGATTTAGATAACTTCATCAAGGCTAATAAACCACCCAGAATCGCACCAAATAAAACGCCCATAAAGGCTAAGAAAATAGTATAACCAGCACCACTGATGTAGAATTTCCCGTATTTGCCAAGGAAACTTTCATCATCGGTAAACATTAATTTACCTGCTTCTTTTTTATAACCATCGAGTAAGTTGTTGTCATTGATTGTTTTGATTGAAGCATTTACTTTTTGTTCTAAAACAGGCGCATTTTTAGGAATCGCAACGGCTGCATCCTTTTGACCTTGTTCAAATGAAACATCTGCAAAAGTTAATTCTTGATCACGATCAACATACGCTTCTGCGACAGGACCTTCTAAAACAGCAGCATCCACTTTTTTATTTTTTAAGTTCATAATGATGTCTGGTACTTTTTGTAAGGAAGTTGGGATCGAGCCGACAAGCTCTGTTTTCGCCAATTCTTCTTGTGTGGTTTGCTTTTGGACACCAACTTTTACACCATCAAAATCTTTTGTTGATTGGAATTGATCTTTGTCCGCTTTTCTCACGACCACTTTTTGTTGGACGGTCATGTAAGGCGTGGAAAAATTGACTTCTTGCAGTCGCTCAGGCGTTGGTGCCATGCCTGAAATGATTAAATCGATTTTACCTGTTTTCAATGCACCTAATAATGCATCAAAACCCAATTCTTCGATTTTTAATTTAACGCCCATATCATCTGCAATTTTTTGTGCAATTGAGATGTCAAAACCAACGACTTGGTCTTTGCCATCAACGTCTGCATGAAATTCATATGGTGCGTAATCAGCGGACAAACCAACAATCAGCTCTCCTCGTTTCATGATGCTGTCGTAAACTGGATCTGGTTCTTCGGCGATTGCTGTAGTTACTGGAATAAAAGTAAGCAGTACTAGCAATATAGGAATGATAAGTGCTAAGGTTTTTTTACATAATTTCATTTGTTCTTCTCCTTTATAATAGAATGATAACAGTTCAAGAAACATAACTGCTTGATTTTCAATAAATATTCTAAAAATCATGAATAAATGTATAAAAATTTATTGTTTTTGGATGTGTTTTATCATATCATAGATTAAGGGAAAGGAAAAGTGAATTTTATCAAAGAATTTACGAAAGTTCACTTTTGCATAAAAATTAGTAAAAAATGAAAGGTCGAGAAGAATGAATCAATCATTGATAGTAAGAGGAGCACCGCAAGAATATGAATGTCGAGTTGGTGCATGGGATGATTTAGAAGAACATTTAAATAGAAGAAAGATCAAACGAGTCATGGTTTTACACGGGAAAGATTCGTGGGAAGCGGCTAAACCTTATTTTCCGACATTTGTGAATATAGATGCACAGTTTGTCTATTATGGCGGAGAATGTACAGATAAGAAGACGATGGAATTAAAACGTTTATTTGAGCAGAAGCAATTAGATGGGATCATTGCTGTTGGCGGTGGTAAAATTGCGGATTTAGGGAAAGCAGTGGCAAATCAATGCAACACGCCGATCTTGATTTTACCAACCTTAGCTGCGACGTGTGCTGCGTATACGCCGCTAAGCGTAATTTATAAAACAGACGGTGCCATGGATCGTTATGATGTTTTTGCAAATAGCAATGCCTTGGTTTTGATCGAGCCTAAAGTAATTTTGGATTCGCCGATTGAATTGATGATTGCTGGCATCGGCGATACTGCAGCAAAATGGTACGAAGCAGATGCGATGATATCTCAGTTAGAAGTACAGCCGATTGAAATCCAAGTTTCTGCATTCGCAGCCAAAAAATGTCGAGATGTTTTGCTTGCAAACAGTCAAGAAGCACTTAATGCTATGAAAGAAAAAGAAATCAATCAAGCCTTTTTAAATGTTGTAGAAACGAATATTTTACTTGGTGGAATGGTTGGAGGGTTTGGTGATGACTATGGTCGAACGTCTGGGGCCCACTCAATTCATGATGCATTGACTATCTTGCCAGAGAGCCATCAACAATTACATGGTAATAAAGTTGCTTATGGAGTGTTGGTTCAGTTGGTGATCGAAGATAAATGGTCAGAAATCGAACAACTAATTCCATTTTACCGCAGCCTTGATTTACCAATTTCTTTAAAAGAAATGAAGATGCATTTATCAGAAGATGATTATCAGCGCGTTGCTGAGCGTGCTGCTGAACCACATGAAACCATTCATTATATGAAAGAAAAGATTACGCCAGAAATTATAAAAACAGCAATGATCGAACTTGAAGCAGCAATGAGTAACAAATAAGTGAAGTTGAAAAACAAAAGAACTGGAGAGCGAAGGTTTAAAAATCTTATCTCCAGTTTTTATTGTCTAAGGATATCTTAAAGAAAGCCCGTAAAACCTTGCAAATACGAACAAAAAAAAGTATGATGAGGAAAGTGTAAATTTACAAAAGAAAGTAGGAGAATGAATGACAGAACCAGCCATTCGTTATCGTTTAATAAAGAAAGAAAAACATACAGGTGCCCGTTTAGGCGAAATCATCACGCCTCACGGTACGTTTCCAACACCAATGTTTATGCCTGTAGGAACGTTAGCGACAGTAAAAACAATGTCACCAGAAGATTTGAAAGAGATGGGCGCAGGAGTGATTCTGAGCAATACCTATCATTTGTGGCTTCGTCCAGGAGATGATTTGATTGCAGAAGCTGGTGGCTTACATAAATTTATGAATTGGGATCAACCGATTTTAACCGATTCTGGCGGCTTTCAAGTGTTTTCATTAAGTGATATGCGTAAAATCACAGAAGAAGGCGTTCATTTTAGACATCATTTGAATGGGTCAAAATTGTTTCTTTCGCCGGAAAAAGCAATCAATATCCAAAATAATCTAGGCTCTGATATTATGATGAGTTTTGATGAATGTCCACCATTTGATGAAAGCTATGATTATGTGAAGAAATCGATCGAACGTACATCACGCTGGGCAGAACGTGGCTTGAAAGCTCATGCTAATCCTGATCGTCAAGGTTTATTCGGAATCATTCAAGGTGCTGGTTTTGAAGATCTACGTCGTCAAAGTGCGAAAGATTTGATCAGTATGGACTTTCCAGGCTATTCCATTGGTGGCTTATCAGTTGGTGAGCCAAAAGCTGAAATGAATCGTGTGCTAGATTTTACAACGCCTTTGATTCCTGATAATAAACCAAGATACCTAATGGGTGTGGGAACAGCTGACTCATTGATTGACGGTGTGATTCGTGGGATCGATATGTTTGACTGTGTCTTGCCGACTCGAATTGCTAGAAATGGTACTTGTATGACTTCTAAAGGTCGTCTGGTTGTTAAAAATGCACAGTACGCAAGAGATTTCCGTCCGTTGGATGAGAAATGTGATTGTTACACATGTAAAAACTATACTCGTGCTTATATCCGTCACTTAATCAAAGCGGATGAAACATTTGGGATTCGTTTAACCTCTTACCATAATTTGTACTTCCTATTGAATTTGATGAAACAAGTTCGTCAAGCAATCATGGATGATAATTTACTAGAATTTAGACAAGCCTTTTTTGAAGAGTATGGTTTCAATAAAGAGAATGCGAAAAGTTTCTAAAAAAAAGATCAAAAGACTAGTGTTGCACAAGAAATTTTGGTACAGTAAACTAGTGATTATACGATAGAGAGGTGAATAGAAAATGGGCGGAGGACTTTCGTTTATTTTACCATTAATTCTTTTAGCGGGAATGATGTTTTTTATGACTCGTTCGCAAAAGAAACAACAAAATGAACGTCAAACACTTTTAGACGCAATGAAAGTGGGCGATGGCGTTGTAACGATCGGCGGCTTACACGGCGTGATCTCTGAAATTGACGCTGATAAGAGAACTGTATTGATCGATTGTGAAGGAATTATCCTTGAATTTGATCGTGCTGCAATCAAAACAGTAAAACCAGGTACCATTGTTACAAATGACAATGACGTAACTGTGGTTGAAACAGAAGAAACAATTGTTGAAGAACCAACAACTTCTGAAAATGATGAGACGAAAGAATAAATTCCAGCTTGCTGGGATTTTTTCTTTCTAACTAAAACTACTAGACATAGATTATTCTTTGGAAAGAGGGGAGAACCATCGAAAAGCTATCATGGCACCAAAAGTTCTTATTAAAAAGAGAATTAAAAATCACTTGCCGATCTTTTCAGCAACTAGGTTATTCATCAGTCAATGAAACCGAATTGATGAACTATCTCGTTTCTTATCGTTGGAAAAAGAAAGCTCCATCATCTATCAAAGCTTGTCGTGAAGACATTTTACATATTGAACCAAACGAATTTTTTGATTATCAACAATTGATTGCACAAACTAGTAATTTAACTATCAAAGATTGGCATGATTTAACGGATCTATTCTAGTGCAGAATAGATCCGTTTTTTCTTTTAGTATGATAAGAAGCGCTTACAATGATAATCCAGAAAAAAATGTGCTTAAATGTGAAGAAAATCACAATAAAACTATTTACAAGAAAAAAATAATGTTGTATGATATGTATGTGAAATAGTTAACAAACAAAAAATAAATCATTTATTTTTCTAGGAGGATCACAATGGCTAAAACAATGAAGAAAGAAGATACTAAAACAACTGATGTATCAACAATGATCGACGAGCTAGCGAAAAAAGCAAATGTCGCTTTAAAAGAAATGGAAGACTTCGATCAAGAAAAAGTTGACCACATTGTGCACCAAATGGCAATGGCTGCTTTAGATCAACATATGCCTCTAGCAAAAATGGCTGTCGAAGAAACTGGCCGTGGAATTTACGAAGATAAAGCAATTAAAAATATGTATGCATCTGAATATATCTGGAACAGCATTAAACACGATAAAACAGTAGGAGTTATTAATAAAGACGACCAAACAGGCTTAATCGAAATCGCTGAACCAGTCGGAGTTGTTTGTGGTGTTACACCAACAACAAATCCAACATCAACAACTATTTTTAAAGCATTGATTTCAATCAAAACACGTAATCCAATCGTATTCGCTTTCCATCCAAGCGCTCAAAAATGTTCTGCTGAAGCGGCTCGTATCGTCCGTGATGCAGCAATCAAAGCAGGCGCTCCTGAAAACTGTGTACAATGGATCGAACAACCTTCATTAGAAGCTACTTCAGGTTTGATGAACCATCCTGGAATCGCCATTGTTTTAGCCACTGGTGGTGCGGGCATGGTGAAATCAGCGTATTCAACTGGTAAACCAGCGTTAGGTGTAGGACCAGGTAACGTTCCTTCATATATTGAAAAAACAGCAAAAATCAAACGTGCAGTCAACGACTTGATCGTGTCTAAATCATTCGATAATGGTATGATCTGTGCTTCTGAGCAAGCTGTGATCGTAGATAAAGAAGTTTATGCAGCTGTAAAAGCTGAATTTGAAGCGCATCAAGTGTACTTCGTTAAACCAAACGAATTACAAAAACTAGAAGATGCTGTTATGAACGAAGGCAAATATGCCGTTAATCCAGCAATCGTTGGTTATTCTGCTGAACATATCGCAGAACTTGCTGGCATCAAAGTACCAAAAGGCACGAAAATTTTAATTGCTGAGCTAGAAGGTGCTGGTGCTGAATATCCACTTTCACGTGAAAAATTATCGCCAGTTTTAGCGATGATGAAAGCAAAAAATACAGATCACGCTTTTGACTTATGTGAAGCAATGCTTGAATTAGGTGGATTAGGCCATACAGCAGTGATCCATACAGAAGATGAAGATCTACAAGTGAAATTTGGCTTACGTATGAAAGCTTGCCGTATCTTAGTGAACTCTCCATCTGCTGAAGGCGGAATCGGTAATATCTATAACGAAATGATTCCTTCATTAACATTAGGTTGCGGATCTTACGGTAAAAACTCAGTCTCTAAAAACGTATCTGCTGTCAACTTGATCAACGTCAAAACTGTAGCGAAACGGAGAAATAATATGCAATGGTTTAAATTACCGCCAAAAATTTTCTTTGAAAAAAATTCATTACAATATCTACAAAAAATGGAAAATGTTGAACGTGTGATGATCGTTTGTGATCCAGGAATGGTTCAATTCGGCTATGCAGATACAGTTCGTAAAGAATTACAAAAACGCAAAAACGACGTTCAAATCGAAGTATTCTCAGCAGTAGAACCAAATCCATCTACAAATACAGTATATGCTGGAACAAAAGTGATGGTTGATTTTGAACCAGATACGATCATCGCTTTAGGTGGGGGCTCTGCAATGGATGCAGCCAAAGGCATGTGGATGTTCTATGAGCACCCAAATACAGAATTCTTTGGCGCTAAACAAAAATTCTTAGATATCCGTAAACGTACGTACAAAATTGAAAAAGCAGTTAAAACACAATTTGTATGTATTCCAACAACCTCAGGTACAGGTTCAGAAGTAACACCATTTGCGGTTATTACAGATAGCGAAACACATGTAAAATACCCATTAGCGGATTATGCCTTGACACCAGATGTTGCGATCATCGATCCACAATTTGTCATGTCAGTTCCTGCTTCTGTAACAGCGGATACTGGTATGGACGTTTTAACACATGCGATCGAGTCTTATGTTTCAGTAATGGCTTCTGATTACACTCGTGGATTAAGTTTACAAGCAATCAAATTAGTCTTTGAACACTTAGAAAACTCAGTGAAACGTCCAGATGCTGAAAGCCGTGAAAAAATGCATAATGCATCAACAATGGCTGGTATGGCATTTGCCAACGCATTCTTAGGAATTTGTCACTCAGTAGCGCATAAAATTGGTGGAGAATATGGGATTCCTCACGGACGTACAAATGCGATTTTATTACCGCATATCATCCGTTACAATGCCAAAGATCCTTCAAAACATGCAATGTTCCCTAAATATGACTACTTCCGTGCAGACACAGATTACGCTGATATCGCGAAATTCTTAGGTCTTAAAGGAAAAAATACAGCAGAATTAGTGGATGCATTAGCAACAGCAGTTTATGATTTAGGTGTATCTGTTGGAATCGATATGAATTTGAAAGCTCAAGGTGTAACACAAGAAATTCTTGATTCTACAGTTGATCACATGGCTGAATTAGCGTATGAAGATCAATGTACAACAGCAAATCCGAAAGAACCATTGATCAGCGAATTAAAACAAATCATCATTGATGCTTATAATGGTTAATTGAATAAAGTGAGAAGAGTAGCTAAAAAGTTACTCTTCTTTTTTTATGAAAAAGAGTATAATGAGGAGAATAAAAAGCGGAGGGATAGATAATGACAATCAGAGAAGCAAAACTAGAAGATATTGATACAATCAATCAACTAAATACGTATCCATTAAATCATGAATATCCACTGGAAGAGGCGAAAAAACAGTTGAGTTACCTACTTTCATCACCTGTCAATAAATTATTTGTACAAGAATTAGAAGGAAGAGTAGTTGGCTACATCCAACTAAGTGAATATGTCTGTACTTATGGTCCGAAGCTGATGAATGTGATGGCTCTAGTAGTAGATGAAAACATACATGGTCAAGGGATAGGAAAATCTTTGCTCAATCATGCAGAACAATGGGCACAAGAAGAGGACGCCAAAGGTATTCGACTAAATTCAGGTGTAGAGCGAACTGAAGCGCACAAGTTTTATGAACATCAAGGCTATGTAAGAGTCAAAAATCAAGTGAATTTCAGAAAGCTATTTGACTAAGTGAGATAACAATATCAGTCGTAAAGAATAAAATTATATATTGACAAATGAAAACGTAAAATGATACCATAGAAAAATAACGAAGAAGAAAGGAGGGAGCAAAATGACAATGAATCAATTCGACACAAGTAATAGTCAGAAATGGGTTGTAGAGCATTATCTTAGATTGAGACAATGGCAAAAATCATGTTTTTTTGCTCTCTCTTTCAGTATATAGAACTATTTAAGCACAGTTCTTTAACAGATAAAGCCGTCGATCATTTTTGATCGGCGGTTTTTTTGTCGAAATTTTACGGAGGTGAATCCAATGAGTGGAAGAAAAGGAAAAAATCAAACCGGCTAAGGGATGCGGCCGTCATTTTGCATTCCGAATAGTATAAAAGAATGAGGAATCAGAATGTTAACAATTAAAGGAAAATATAACGAAGCACAAGTATATACAGATATGGTGGACGATAGCACGATCGGGCAAATCATATCTTTATGCAATCAAGAATTTGCTAAAGATAGTCAAATCAGAATCATGCCAGACACGCATAGCGGCTCTGGTTGTGTGATTGGCACAACGATGACAATCAAAGACAAGGTAGTGCCCAATCTAGTTGGGGTAGATATTGGTTGTGGACTATATGTCGTTAAACTAAATAAATCTATCAAAACAAATTTTGATAAACTAGATCGGATTATTCGAACAAGAATTCCAAGTGGTTCTCACTCACATGATAAAAGTCAGTATATGTTTGAACTAGGAGCGGTGTCGGCGCCAATTCACAAAGGATGGGCTTTAAGAAGCTTAGGGACACTTGGTGGAGGAAATCATTTTATTGAAGTCAATGAAGGCAATGATGGATTGTATTTAGTGATTCATAGTGGTAGTCGGATTTTAGGGAAAGAGATTGCTGAATACCACCAGGAAGTTGCGTACCAAACGTTATCTCAACTACGAAAAGAATTAAAGATCCAAAGGACAAATGCTAAAAATAATGGAGAGTTTGAAAAAACTTTAGAGCTACAAAAACTACGAGAATCAGTAAAAATTCCGTATGAGCTATCTTATGTTACAGGAGAGCATTTAACAAACTATTTAAATGATATGAAAATCGCTCAAGCCTACGCGGCAATGAATCGTAAAGTTATGGCTGAGATCATTATCAAAGGAATGAAGTGGAAAAAGGCTGTGATCGAATCATTTGACTGTCCACATAATTATATTGATTTAGAGCATAAACTTTTAAGAAAAGGAGCGGTCTCAGCTAAGCTTGGTGAAAAAATCATCGTTCCTTTAAATATGAAAGATGGAAGTATTCTTGCTACAGGAATGGGGAATAGTGACTGGAATCAATCAGGACCACATGGCGCAGGTCGCGTGTTAAGCCGTTCACAGGCAAAAGCAAAAATTAGTTTAGAAAGTTATCAACATGCTATGAAACATGTCTGGACGACTTCCGTTTCAAAGAAAACAATTGATGAAGCGCCAAAAGCATATAAACCAATGAAACAATTGATGGAAGATATGAAAGACACAATGGAAATTCAGGAAGTGATTCGCCCACTGTATAATTTTAAGGGCTAAGTTGTTTGAGCTAAATAGGAGAAAAATAGTATGAGTGAAAGAGTAATCATGTCTAAAAAAGTTGAAAAAGTAGAAACAGTTGATCGTTTCGCTGACAACTTCTTAAGTAGTTCTGAAAATCAGGTTGAATTGAATAAATACTTTGCCCGACACTTTTTTGATGCATTCAAAGGAACGATTGATGATGAAGGAGAGACGTTGACTGATTGGCTGATCGAGGTTAGGGAAGCTTTTCAAGGAAAATATGGACCGATAATGAAAGAACACTCTTTTTATATTAAAGAAGAAGAGAGGATCATTGCCAGTACCGTTGTTGCCTTGTTTCGGGGTGTTCCCTTAGTTATTTATGTTGCGGTTGACCCTAGAGATAGAGGGCGTGGACTTGCTAAAAAATTGTTAATGAACATGCTAAATTCTTTTTATGACTCAATCTATCAAGACGTTTTTTTGGTTGTAACACCAGGCAATCTACCAGCAGAAATAATTTATAAACAGCTAGGGTTTGAGGGAGTCGGAATAAACTGGGAGGAACTCTTAGAATCGACATGATCAAGAGCATGGCTTTTTCAAATAAATCATTTGATGTATATAATGGAATCAAAGGATCTGAGTTTGATTAAACCAGTAATTTCATTTAAGAAAGGATGATTAAAAATGTCAAAATTTTCTCCATGTTTATGGTTTGACGGAAAAGTAGAAGAAGCGGCTGAGTTTTATGTGAACGCATTTGAAGAGAGTAAAATTAATCAGGTTGATTACTATGTAGATAGTGAACATCAACCCAAAGGCTCAGTGTTGACGATAGCATTGACCCTTGCAGGGCAAGAAGTTATTTTGCTAAATGGTGGACCAGAATTTACGTTTACACCAGCAATTTCATTTTTTGTGGAGTGTGAAACAGAAGCGCAAATCGACAAATTATGGGAAACGTTGAGTCATAATGGTGAAGTTTTGATGGAATTTGGTGAATATCCATTCAGTAAAAAATATGGTTGGCTGAATGATCAATATGGCGTTTCATGGCAATTAGTTTTAGCTGGCACACCGCAGTCGATTGCGCCTAGTTTTTTATTTGCTGGAGAACAATTTGGCAAAGCGGAAGCGGCGATGCAACAGTGGATTGAAATTTTTGGTGATGGCAAGGTAGAATATATCCAAAAAAATCCTGATGGTACTGTTGCACAAGCACTATTTACGATGCATGGGCAACCATTTCGGGTAATGGATAGCGGTGAGGCACATGACTTTACGTTCACGATGGCAACTTCGTTTTATGTTTACTGTAAAGATCAAGCAGAGATCGATCGTTTGTGGGAGGCTGTCACCGCCAAAGGAAAAGAATGGCCGTGTGGTTGGATGGAAGATGAGTATGGGGTCTGTTGGCAAACCGTGACGAACGATATGGAGGAGCTGTTGGATAATTCTGATCCAGATAGAGCTTATCGGGTAATGCAGGAATTGTATAAAATGAAACGCATTGATATCGCTGCATTGAGAAAAGTATATGAAGGCTAAAAAAAGAAGATTGGGCGTTTAAGCTCAATCTTCTTTTTTATCTACTTCTTTTAGCAAACGGTTGATAAGCAATCCCGCGACTTTCGCACCAATGAATGATCTCACTAGAAAAAATAATATCTGTTGTTGTAAGCTCAGTAGTGGTTTTCTTTCCGAGTAACGTATACATCATTTTAAGTTCATCTTCCCATTGTTGAACAAGTTCAATCGTCTCATCTACACTATTTGTCATCAGTTGATTCAAAATGGTTCCGGCAACACCGACACTTTTTGCCCCCAGACTAAGTGCTTTAACAATATCCAACGACTGGCGAATACCACCAGAAGCTAAAATAGTAAGATCACGTTGCCAATTCATCGATTCTAACAAGGAAAGAACAGTGGATTGTCCCCAATCAGCTAAAAATCCTAACTCTCGTTTTTTTCGACGGGCATTTTCAATTTGTGTAAAGCTCGTTCCGCCTTGACCGCTGACATCAACTGCTTTGACACCACGCTGGACTAATTGTTCGATTGTCTCACTGCTCATACCAAAGCCAACTTCTTTCACAATGACTGGAACAGACAAGTGCGCGACAATATCTTCAACATTATCTAACCAACCATGAAAATTACGATCTCCTTCTGGCATGACTAGCTCTTGTGGAACATTTACGTGAATTTGCAGTCCATCGGCGTCAAAAAGATCAACGGCTCTTTTAGCTTCTTCTAAAGAAAGGCCAGCGCCAATATTTGCTAAAATCACACCGTCAGGATTTTCCTTGCGCATGATTTGATAAGTATCTGCTAACTCAGGATTTTTCAAAGCAGCATTGACCGATCCTGTCGCTACCATCGCACCAGTTTCTCTAGCGATGATGCCAAGCTTCTGATTGATGTCTTTTGCTCGCTCACTGCCTCCTGTCATGGCATTGATATAAAAGGGTTGCTTCAAAGAAAAATCAAGAAAAGATGCTGAAATATCGACGTCATCCATGGCTGTTTCTGAAAATGAATGATGGACGAAACGAATTTGATCAAAGTCATTCGTTTTATCTTTATGAAAGGCTTTCGCTAAAGAAATGTGCTCATCTTTTCGATTCATCTTTGTCCTGCTTTCCGTAAAAGTATACATGTAATGGTAAGGGGGTGATTCCTTCTTTTTCCCAAGAACTCATCAAAGGTAAAATACCTGATTTTTGTTTAAACAACACAATGCCGCAATCGCCACCGCCTGCGCCAGATGATTTCGCTGCGCCACCACAAGTTTGAGCCAAGTTACATAATTTTTTTAAGGCAGGCGTTTCGATCGTAACGCCTGTGATCGATGTTAATTGTTGGAGTAATTGACGATTTTTTCGTATCTGCGTTTGGATCAAAGAGATATTTTCTGTCTGAAAACCTGTGATCATTGTTTCGACACACGATTTACTTTCATCTAAAAATTGTTGATATGCTGTTTCTTGTACTTCTTTGGACTGATTGACTTGATCAACTAAATCAGAAGTAGAAGCAGGACTGCCTGTCCAGCCAATTAATAGACGTAGTTTTTTAGGAACAGTCAATGGTTGAATCATTAATTTCGGCCAAGTTGCTTGAAGTAAGCCTGTCAGTGCTTGTTTTTGAACCTGATCAGTGACCCAGTGATGATCGAACGTCGAAAAGGCAATCCAACCGCCGTAGCAACTTGCAGCGATATCTCCACAAGAACCATTTCCTTGAACCTCTAAATGAGCTAGTGCAGAAAGTTTGAAGATTTCTTCTTCCGTTAGAGCTAAATCATAAAAGAGCCCCAAGGCTTTGACAGTTGCCACAGTCACAGCACCGCTGGAACCTAGACCGTATTTGCGTCCATTAGAACTATCTAACTCACTGGTGACTTTCAAATGATAGAAAGACAACTCTTTTTCTTGTTCCTGCGCATATTTCTCCGTTAAGCGAATGGCTGCTAAAACGTAGTGAAAGGGATTTTCCCGAATATCAAGAACGAGTTCGTTGTTTCTTCTAGTCCAGCGTACAGGGAGCGAGCTGTATTGAGCAGATTGAATACTGCCAACATTTTCTGCTGTTTCAAGAGTGACCGTTACAAATTGATCTACGGCAACGATAATCGCTGGATGTCCTGGTTCAACAACGGCGTATTCGCCAGCAATAAATAGTTTGCCTGGTGTAGAAACTTCTATCATAATTCTTCCAACCTTTCTATAGGCATCAAGGTAATTCCTGGTCCCGCATACGCTGTGATCAGCTTTTGTTCAGACAGATGATCCGCTAAAAAATGCTTTAAAGCAGTCAGGTTTTTCTTTTCGACTAAAATTTTAACATTCGGTCCTGCATCCATTGTAAAGTAACAAGGTAGACCAGCTTGTCGAGCTGAACGTACGAGTTGCATGACTTGTAAACTTTCAGGTGACCAATAAGTAAACGGTGGAACCGCCGCTAAGGTAGTACCATGCATACGTAAACCATTTGCCTCAGTGATCGCACCTAACTTATTGAAATCTTTTTCTTTGATGGCTTGTTTAGCTGCTGCTAAATCGGGTTCAACATTTTCTAACCAACCAGAATAAAAGCAAGATGTATCAACTGTTCGTTTCATACCGTCGCGACTGGAAATATCTTTGACACCATCATCGACTAAAACGAATAACATGGCTAGTTCATCCTCCCAATTATCTGAAGGAATCATTTGAGCAAATGAGGTTTGATCAGAGTCGCCTTTTTGCCATTCGGCAAAGCCACCGAAAATACTGCGGCAGGCAGAGCCAGAGCCGCGTCTAGCTAAGCGGGATAGTTCTGTTTCCGTTAAGTCTAAATCTAATGCCTCGCTGCAGGCACCAGCCAGAGCCGCCAAACCACTAGCAGAAGAAGCAAGACCTGCTGCTGTTGGTACGAAATTTTGACTGTCGACTTTTGCAAATAACGATAAATTTTTCCGTTTGCGAACCAAGTCTAAAAAGTTGGAAATTTTTTCTGTTTGCTTAGTGTTTTGTTTTTTTCCATCTAAAAAGAAGATATCTTCAGTTAATGTTTCATCAAAGTGGACACTGGTTTCCGTATAAAAAGCATCTAATGTTAAAGAAAGACTGCTGTTCATCGGTAGTATCAACTGTTCATTTTTTTTACCCCAGTATTTAATTAGCGCAATGTTTGTATAGGCTCGTGCTTTTCCAGCGTACATTAATTTTTCACTCCTAATGATTGAATCCAAGTAGCTTTTGCGCCAGCCTTCTCTAAAGCCGCAGCAATTTTTTCTGCGTGAGCCTTAGAATCAGCTAAAGCGATCATACAACCACCGCGGCCGCCACCTGTTAATTTTGCTCCTAAAGCGCCGTTTTCTAGAGCGGCTGCGACTAATTGATCTAATTGGTCATTGCTAACGGTCAATGCTTTAAGTTGTTCTTGTGCTTGATTCATAACGTTTCCTAATGTATGAACATCATCTGCTAAAATAACCTGTTTGGCTAGTTTAGTCAAGCGGCCTAGCTCCGTAATATGTTGAGAGACTATTTGTTTGTTTTGCTCAAAAAGATGAGCAACGTCACGGACAGCTGCTCGTGTTTGACCTTTGATGCCCGTATCAGCAACAATCAAAAAAGCATTGGAAACATTCATTGGGAACGTTTCTAATGGGTGACCTTTTATGAAAAATAGTGGCTCGCTTCCGCTAGTGGCGGCTGCATCAATTCCGCTAGGATTACCGTGAGCGATTTTTTCAGCACGATTGACTAAATGTAGCAATGTATCTGGTGCACAGGGAACGTTAAAATAATCAAACATCCCACGAACGATAGCGACAGCAGTTGCAGCGCTTGACCCCATACCACGCTCTGCAGGAATTGTACTAGTAATGGTGATTTTTAATGTTGCATCTTCTTGCTGAAGTGTCATCAAGGTTTGATTGATGGCTTCTTTGATGCTCTTTAATTGATGAGGAACGTCTGAAAGTCTCCCAGAAAAATAATGACAATCGACGGTCATCGTAGTGTCAGATTCAACTTTTGTTGAAATAAAGGTCTCTTGAAATGGAAAAGCAATCGCAGGTTCCCCATAA
The DNA here is from genome assembly GCF_001886225.1 of Enterococcus silesiacus. Taxonomy (NCBI): domain Bacteria; kingdom Bacillati; phylum Bacillota; class Bacilli; order Lactobacillales; family Enterococcaceae; genus Enterococcus; species Enterococcus silesiacus. Next base: position 20,184 of record NZ_JXLC01000003.1, read on the forward strand.
ACGACAGAATGTTCCCCCATTAATATAATTTTCCCAGAGGCTTGCCCATGACCCGTTTTTTCTTTATTCATTTTAATAAACAGTCCTTTTATTTAAAATATCAGATGCGTGATGATCCAAGGTACAGTATAAAAATCATGGATTGAGCAACCAAATTTACACTTATTTTATTAAAGAGTACTATAAACAATTCTTACCATCAAACTACCCAAAATAGTAATCAAGCCATTTTGTATGTAAGCAAATATATAGTAAAACCCATAAATAAACCTAATAGAGAAATATTTTTTAGCTAAAAGCCGCACCTAGCGGTCATAGTTCATGATAATAAAGTATGTAGTAGAATGGCAGTTCATGTACTTGAGAAATATTCTCAACCTACACTAGTTTACCAAAAAAAGATATGAAGTAAAATTTATAGTTTCTATATTAAGGAAAAAATTAATTTCTTGTTAATATCTACAAACAAATAACTTAGAGCAAAAATCCTAAGTTCAGCTCTAAGTATTTTTTTCTTACTCTTCAATGAGTAAGCCTAATCCTGCTGCAATCGTAATTGCTTGTTCTTGTGTTACTTTTAAGCCTTTAAGTAATTCTTGAGAAAAAGCAATTTTTTCAAAGGTACTCTTCGTTAAATCAAGACCTGCTAATTTTGTATGAAACCAGTTACTGCCAGTCACTGAACAGCCATCAAGCAAAAGATTATTCCAAGTGACTTCAACAAATTCTGTATCATTTAAACTAGTCTGTTTGAATTGAACGACCTTTTGATTAGTAGCACTGAAAGAGGTGTAGTCCGCTAAGCAATCTTCAAAGAGACAATCCCGCAAATAACTTTCGGCAAAGTTTGTGCCTGTTAACTTACACTGACGAAAATGGACTTGATGAAAACTTGCGCCGATCCATTCTGTATTTGAAAGATCACAATGATCAAAAATCACATTGCTACATTCAAAGCGCTCCAAGTGATTTCGATTCATTGTTAATTTTTCAAACTGGCATTCCCTAAAGACTAAATTGCGGACATCTTGATAACTTAAATCTTGTTCTTTTACCGATAAGCCTTCAATGATCACTTCATCATCTAAAGAAATAAAATCAGTTTCAGTCAGCTTAGGTAGCAAAGGGGCAACAGGCTTCTTGATTTTCATAAATATAACCTCCGATAAATGGGATAGAATTATTCTGTTTCTTTATCTAAATTTTCATTTAATTGATATGCGCGATTATAAAATTTTAAACAGGTTGTTAAAACATAAGCCCCTAAAAGACCTAAGAGGCTGCCTAAAACAATCCCAATCAAACGATAATTTAACAAACTCACTAAATATTGATGGCGCGCTAAGTTAGCGAGTAATAAAGACATTGGTGTGGTAAAGAAGTTGGCAATCGCATAATTTCTTTTGATGAAAAATTCGACAGTTATAAAGAAAAAACAAATCAGAAAAATTGTTTCTAAAGAAGTAAATGAAATACTTAACAACAAAGCGGCAATCAACAACCCAATCATTGTCCCTAAGATCCTTTGAATATTCCGATGCATGACTGCTCGTAAATTATCTCCTTGCAAAACTGCTGCACATGAAACGATCATCCAATAAGCATTCGTCAAATGTAAAGATTGACTGATATAAGTTGCTAAAAATAAAATAGCAGCATAATGCAGAGCATCTAGAAGTGCCGCAGGATCGGTATACAGTCTCTCTTGTAAGGAAACTTTTTTTTCTGGGAGGACCGTTTCCCCTTCAATAAAGTATAAGACAACCGCTACTGCAAGTGATGTTAGCACGCCTAATAAAACATAACTCATCATGGTAGGAACTCGTTCTAAAGGGATTTTAGTACCGCTGCCCATGGCGGTTACCATGACAATAAAAAAAGCCCCCGGCTTAGCAATTCTGTATAACCTAAAGATGATTCTGGCAAAAAAAGCAATCAATGCTATAGCGATCGGGATAACCCAAGGAATGTGGGTACTCAAGACACCGACTAAATTACCAAAAAGTAAAAATCCGCCAACTGAACTTAATCGAATCAACAGCTCTTTTAATGGAAGCGTTTGATAGTAGAGAAAAGTAAAAATCCCAAGTGAACCGAAACTGCCAATCAATAAGTTATTTGAAAAATAACCAATGAATAGTGGTACAGCCATACAAATACCGGCACCAATCAAGCGAAAAGGTGCTTTTTGAGGCTTATGAAATGTAGTTAATTCTTTGAAAAACGATGAACGATGCATCTGATCACTCCTTATATTAATATGAAATACGTGAACTATTTTTTATCAGTTACTACTAAACTGTACAATGCTTAAAAAGTATCTGCCAAGGTCACAGGATATTTCTTCTTATACTAATCTAACATACTCTTTTATAAGAAGACAATCGCTTTTTATCTAATTTAGCTTCACAGGCTAACCTTTCGGAAAAAAGAGCAAACCTGCTTGTGACCAAAAGCGTCACTCCCATGTTTGCCTATTTTTCAGTCAAGGTTAAACGAGCCTGTTCAACTTTTTATTGAATCTAGTTTCACAGGCTAACCTTTCGGAAAAAAGATCAAACCTGCTTGTGACCAAAAGCGTCACGCCCATGTTTGCCTATTTTTCAGTCAAGGTTAAATGAGCCTGTTCAACTTTTTATTGCAGTTTCTAAGAAATCACTTCTAAGTAAGACATAATTTAATGATGGTAGTATTAAAAAAAAATAAGATTATTCTTGATTTTTTAATGTAAAAATTGTAAACTATACCTCAGAACAGTAAATAATTATTAAATTCTGATTTTTCAGAAAATACTTAGGGCATTTTAGGGAGGAAATAAAAATGAAGTTAAAGAAGTCATTTGCTTTTGGATTCATCACTTTATTTAGTTTAACATTAGCAGCATGTGGTAACGGCGGCGGAAAAACAGACGATACAGGCAGCTCGAAAGCAGCTGATGGCGAAGCCAGCGGGGAACAAATTTTCCGTATTAATGAGCAACAAGAAATGCCAAGTGCAGATCCATCTCTAGCCACTGATGAAGTAAGTTTTACAGCGTTAAACAATGTTTATGAAGGAATCTATCGTTTAGACGAAAAAAATAAACCACAACCAGCTGGTGCTGCTGAAAAAGCAGAAATGAGCGATGACGGTCTTGTTTATAAAATCAAATTAAATGAAGATGCTAAATGGTCTGACGGAAAACCTGTAAAAGCAGAAGACTATGTTTATGGATGGCAACGTACCGTTGATCCAGCAACTGCTTCAGAATATGCTTCCCTTTATAGTGCAGTTAAAAATGGCCAAGATATCATGGACGGCAAGAAAGACAAGGCAGAATTAGGGATCAAAGCCGTCGGTGACTACGAATTAGAAGTCACTTTACAACAAGTAACACCGTTTATGGATTACTTATTTGCATTCCCATCATTCTTCCCACAAAGACAAGATGTTGTGGAAAAATATGGTGCTAAATTTGCTGCTAACAGTGAAAATGCAGTGTATAATGGACCCTTTACTTTAGCTGATTTTGACGGACCAGGAACAGATACAGAATGGTCACTTAAAAAGAATAAAGAATATTGGGATAACAAGACAGTTAAATTAGACGAAGTTAAAGTGAGCGTTGTTAAAGAAGCTCCTACATCGTTGAATCTTTTCCAAGATGGTCAAGTGGATGAAGTCGTATTGAGCGGCGAGCTAGCACAACAAATGGCTAGTGATCCAGAATTTGTCATTGAAAAAGAAGCGTCAACTCAATATATGGAATTGAATCAACGTGAAGATAGTTCACCATTTAAAAATGAAAACCTAAGAAAAGCAATCTCTTATTCAATCGATCGTAAATCTTTAGTTGAGTCGATCTTAGGAGACGGTTCAGTAGAACCAAAAGGACTTGTTCCAGCGGATATGTCAACAAGCCCTAAAGGGGATAAAGATTTTGCCGGTGAAGCAGGTAATGTGATTGCCCATGATGAGAAAAAAGCCAAAGAGTATTGGGAAAAAGCGAAAAAAGAATTGGGTATCACTAAACTAGATATGGATATTCTTTCTTCAGATACAGATTCTTCTAAGAAAACTGTTGAGTACTTACAAGGCGCTATCCAAGATACATTAGATGGTGTAAAAGTGACTGTTAGTCCAGTACCATTCGCTGTTCGTTTAGATCGTTCAAATAAAGGCGACTTTACAACAACAATTGGTGGTTGGGGAGCAGATTATGCTGATCCAAGTAGTTTCTTGAATCTCTTTGAAACAGGAAATTCTTATAACCGTGGTCACTATAGTAATCCTGAATATGATAAAAATGTCAAAGCTGCAGCGACAACTAATGCCAATGAGCCAGAGAAACGTTGGGATAATATGATCGATGCTGAAAAGATTATCATGGATGATATGGGTGTTGTCCCACTTTACCAAAGAGCACAAGCTCGTATGCGTTCAGAAAAAGTTAAGGGAATTGCGTTCCACCCAGCTGGACCAAAATTTGATTACAAATGGGCATATATCTCAGAATAATGCAAAATGATAGTCAATAGCACAAAGGACCTTTGCCCTCTTTGAATAAAAAGGCAACGGTCCTCTTGCTATCTTTGCTCATAAAAAGTAAAATAATAAAGAAACAATAGAGACGATCAGTAAGATACCTCCAGTTTCAAGCCAGTAAAGCTGATGTGCTTTGCCAATCTCTGAAAATGGGATAAATTCTTTTGGTTCATTTTTCTTTCTAAAACGAAAATGCATTTTCATAAAACGTTGGAAATTATCAAAAAATCCTGAGGACATGATCCACATGGCTAAGCCGATAATTAGAAAGAATAGTGAAACAATGAAGAAGGTATCAGATACAGAACGGATAGTCAGTGATTGATCTATCAATAGGTAAGTAAAAATACCGATGCTTGAGACCGCTGAGGTAATCAAGGGCCATTTAAAATTTTTCATGTGCTCATCCTTACTTAATTTTCTATCCTTACTTTATCGAAAAAAACTGATGAAGTCAAAATAATCTCGGAGGTGTCATTCTTGAACAGTTTTGGAAAATATTTTCTTAAACGGGTCTTTTTTATGATCATCACATTGTGGCTGATCGCAACGATTACGTTTTTCTTAATGCAATTATTACCAGGTACTCCTTATACCAACCAAGAAAAACTTAGTCCAGAAACAATTGCTATGTTGAACAAGCAGTCAGGTTTAGATAAACCAGTGATCGTTCAATATGGAATTTACTTAAAAAATCTGCTAGTTGGCGATTTTGGGATTTCATTCCAATTTAAAAACCAACCAGTAGCAAAACTGTTGGCAGGCCGTATCGGACCGTCAGTACAATTAGGAGCGCAAGCAATCGTCTTTGGTACGCTAGTCGGGATTTTACTAGGAATCATTGCAGCGATGCGTCAAAATACATGGGTGGATACATTAGCGACGTTAATGGCAATTTTAGGGCGTTCGATTCCTAACTTCGTCTTTGCGGTACTACTGCAATATATCTTTGCCATGAAATTAAAAGTGTTGCCAATCGCAATGTGGAATGGATTTGCTTACACGATTCTCCCAACGATTGCTCTGGCAATGAGTCCAATGGCCGATTCCGCCAGGTTTATACGAACCGAGATGGTCGAAGTTTTACATAGTGATTATGTAGAGTTGGCTCGCGCCAAAGGCTTAAGCCGCTGGCAAGTTGCCGTGAGACACGGACTTAGAAATAGTTTGATTCCTTTGATTACATTACTCGGCCCATTAGCCGTTGGTTTGATGACAGGATCTTTAGTTGTTGAAAATATTTTTGCGATCCCAGGTATTGGGGAGCAGTTCGTAAAATCAATCATGACAAATGACTACCCAACAATTATGGCCGTAACGATTTTATATTCTGCTTTGTTAGTATTCGTCATCTTGATCGTTGATTTACTTTATGGATTGATTGATCCAAGAATTCGTGTTTCAGGAGGTGCCAAAGGTTAATGGAAACAGTTGACTTAAATAATGTCCCAGAAAAAATCAAAAACATACCTGCAAATGACTTCCAGCCTTTGGATACATCAACAACCAAGGAACGTGAACGAATTGCAACGCCGTCACTAAGCTTTTTACAAGATTCTTGGCGTCGTTTGAAAAAGAATAAAGCTGCTGTGATTTCCTTGATTCTTTTAGGAATCATCATCTTTATTTCAATTATCACTATCTGGGTTTCACCTCATGACCCAACACAACAAAATGTAGCATACATCAACTTACCACCGCGTATTCCGTTTTTAGATAGTATCAATGGGTTTAACGGTACAGCCAATGTTGCTGGTAAAATGGTAGATAAGTACGCTCAAGCGAACGTTCCTGATAATGTTAACTTTTACCTTGGAACAGACGGCTTAGGTCGTGATGTATTGAGCCGTTTATTCATGGGAACACGTATCTCATTATTGATCGCATTTATCGCAGCTTTGCTTGATATTACGATCGGTGTAACGTACGGTTTGATTTCAGGATTATTAGGCGGACGTGTCGATACAGTGATGCAACGTATCTTGGAAGTTCTTTCAGGGATTCCTAACCTTGTTGTGATGATCTTGATGCTGACTGTTTTTGATCCAGGTATTTTATCAATCGTATTAGCGATGGTTATTACCAACTGGATTTCAATGGCCAGAATCGTGCGGGCTCAGACCTTGAAACTAAAAGATCAAGAGTTCGTTTTAGCTGCCCAAACATTAGGTGAATCTCGTTTGAAGATCGCCGTAAAACATATTTTGCCGAATATCTCAAGCGTGATCATCGTTCAAATGATGTTCAGTATCCCGTCAGCAATTTTCTTCGAAGCGTTTCTAAGTTTCATCGGTTTAGGATTAAGACCGCCGACCGCTTCTCTTGGAACATTATTAAATGAAGGATATAAAACGTTCCGTTTCCTTCCATATTTGATGTGGATTCCTGCCGTAACTTTGTCAGTCGTAATGATTTGTTTCAACTTGTTAGCTGACGGACTACGTGATGCCTTCGATCCTAAGATGAAAGAGTAGAGTGAATGACTATGGAAAAAGTATTAGAAGTAAAAGACTTACAGATTTCTTTTGATACGTTTGCTGGAAAAGTAAATGCTATTCGTGGTGTGAGCTTTGAGCTGTTCAAAGGGGAAACTCTTGCGATCGTAGGAGAGTCTGGTAGTGGTAAATCAGTAACTACTAGAAGTATCATGCGATTATTGAGCAGCAATGCGAACATCGACAATGGAGAAATTCTGTTTAAAGGTGAAGATATCGTACACAAAACGGAAAAACAAATGCAAACCATTCGTGGGAAAGAAATTGCAATGATTTTCCAAGATCCAATGACTTCATTGGATCCAACAATGCCGATTGGCAAACAAGTTGCTGAATCGTTGATCAAACACAATAAAGTGTCAAAAAAAGAAGGTTTAGATCAAGCCTTAGAATTATTAAAATTAGTAGGGATTCCAAACGCTGAAAAACGTTTGAAAAACTATCCTCACCAATTTTCAGGCGGACAACGTCAACGGATCGTGATCGCGATTGCGTTGATTTGTTACCCAGAAGTTCTAATTGCTGATGAGCCAACAACAGCCTTGGATGTAACGATTCAAGCGCAAATTTTAGAACTATTAAAAGACTTACAACAAAAAATCAGCACATCGATCATCTTCATTACCCATGATTTAGGGGTGGTAGCAAACGTGGCTGACCGTGTAGCCGTTATGTATGGTGGACGTTTAGTGGAAGTCGGAACATCAGAAGAGATTTTCTACAATCCACAACATCCATATACCTGGGGACTACTTGGCTCAATGCCGACAATGGAAGGGACCGAAGACAAGCTATATGCGATTCCTGGTTCACCTCCCGATTTGTTAGACCCGCCAAAAGGAGATGCTTTTTATCCGCGTAACGAGTTTGCAATGAAGATCGACGCAGAAGAAGCACCACCGTATTTTGAAGTATCACCAACTCATAAAGCTGCAACGTGGTTATTAGCACCGCAAGCACCAAAAATCACCCCTCCAGCTGAAATTGTAAGACGTTGGGCGATTTATGCTGAACGCCATAATACGACTGCAGGAGGCGTTAGATAATGAGTGAAAAAAGAAAAGTACTTTTAGATGTTAAAGGACTAAAACAATATTTTAACGTTGGACGCCCTGACGAAGTTAGAGCTGTTGACGATATCAGTTTCCATATCTACGAAGGTGAAACTTTCGGATTGGTGGGAGAATCTGGTAGTGGTAAATCAACAACTGGACGTAGTGTGATTCGTTTATACGACCCAACAGGTGGCGAAATCATTTTCAATGGTGACGACATCAGTAAAATTCGTTCAAAATCAGGAATGCAAGCATTCCGTCGTGAAGTTCAAATGATCTTCCAAGATCCGTATGCTTCATTGAATCCAAGAATGAAAGTCAATGATATCATTGCTGAAGGAATCGACATTAATCATTTAGCGAAAGATGCCGCTGAACGTGAATCTAAGGTCAACGAACTATTAAAAGTCGTTGGACTTGATCCGAGTCACGGAACGCGTTATCCACATGAATTTTCAGGTGGTCAACGCCAACGGATCGGGATTGCGAGAGCCTTAGCCGTTGATCCGCGCTTCATCATCTGTGATGAGCCGATTTCAGCGTTGGATGTATCGATTCAAGCCCAAGTTGTTAATTTATTACAGGACTTACAAAAAGATGCTGGTTTGACTTACTTGTTTATTGCCCATGATTTATCAATGGTAAAACACATCAGTGACCGTATCGGCGTTATGCATAGCGGTAGATTATTGGAAATGGGTTCAAGTGATGATGTATATAATTTTGGTGTGCATTCATATACTGAAAGCTTATTATCAGCGATTCCATTACCTGATCCAGATTATGAACGTACGCGTAAACGTATTGTTTATAAGCCGCAACCTGAAGATAATAAAGAACGTAAACTAAGAGAAATCACACCAGAACATTATGTGTATTGTTCTGAAGATGAAGTTGACGTTTACCGTAAAAAAATTGAAGAGAAAAAAGCCCAAGCGAATCACGGGTAGTCGCTTGACAAACTAAATCCTAGCTAGGAAAAAACTATTTTTTCTTAGCTAGAATTTTTAAAAAATGGGATGAAAAAATGAAATGACTAGTAGAAATATTCCTTTTTCGAAATATTTCATAACTTACTTGTTAAGGTGGTCAAATAATGAAGGTATTAAAGGCATATAAATACAGACTTTACCCTACTTCATTACAAGAAGAGTTCATCAAAAAAACTTTTTCTTGCGTGCGGCTTGTGCATAATCTTTTATTACAGGAGCGAATTCAGCTCTATAAGAAACTGAAAGAAAACCCTAACTTAAAAGTAAAAATGCCCACACCGGCTCAATATAAAAAAGAGCATCCTTGTTTAAGGGAAGTGGACAGTTTAGCATTAGCAAATGCACAGGTTTACTTGGATCGAGCATTCAAAAAATTTCATAGAGAAAAATCAGTCGGTTTTCCTAAGCTAAAGCAAAAGAAAAACGCTGTTTGCTCCTATACAACGAATAATCAAAATGGTACGATTAAAATTATTGACGAAAAGTATTTAAAAGTACCAAAGTTAAAATCGTTGATGAAAATGAAGATGCATCGTCCAGTAATAGGGAAAATAAAGTCAGCGACAATTTCTTTGACTCCCAGCAATAAGTATTTCGTTTCGATCTTGTGCGAAGAAGAAATTCCGGCAGTTGAGAAGACACATTTTGCAATCGGGATAACATTAGGTGCTTCTGAATTTGCTGTATTATCAAATGGCAGACGTTTTGACAATGATAAATATACAAAAGAATTTGAACGACGGATTACGAGAGAAGAAAGAAAACTGAGGCGACGCAAAGAAATTGCAAAATTAAAAGGAACAGATCTTTCTCAGCAGAAAAACTACCAGAAACAAAAAACGAAAGTCGCGAAAATGCGAGAAAAGTTGATGAATCAACGAATCGATTTTCTAAATAAAATCACGACAGAAATCGTTAGGAAGTATGATTTGATTTGTATAGAAGATATCCATCAAGCAGATTTTTATAGAAACAATAAATTGCATCGAGGCGTTACGGATGTTTCTTGGGCACTGTTTGTTTCAAAGCTAGAATATAAAGCATCATGGTATAACAAAAGATTGGTCAAGGTTTCAGTGTGTCAAAAATGTTCTGAACATTCAGATAATAATCGGATGAGTAAAATATTTTTCCATGATATCAATGAAAAAAAAGGTAGGCAAGATCCAGAAACCGCCGCCAGTATTCATGTATTGACACAGGGATTGAAAGAAGCAACAGTCACTGACTAAGTAAAAAAACTGTAGGGACTACAGGGCTAGCCTAGGGCATATAAGATAGATATAGCGTTTATTCGATCATTTGTCTTTTTCTAGGAAATTTCTAGTTAATAGAAATAGTTCACTAATTATTAGTTGATAAAAAAATCGAACTTTATTTTATTTATTCAAGCAGGTTACTTGCTTGGAGGAATAGAATAAAGTTTTTTGCTGTATTTGATGAAATATATAGTACAATAATACTAAGTAAAGCAACCCAAAAGGAGAACGATCAATGAAAGAATATAAAGCACTTGTCTTTTTTGATTTAGACGGTACATTATTAGGGACGGATTCAAAAATTTCCAAAGAAAATCATCAAGCAATCATGGAATTAAAACAAAATACGATTTTACCATTGATTGCAAGCGGACGTTCACCAAAAGAAATCAGACAAATTACAACGGGAACTGCGATTGATTCTTATGTAAGTTTGAATGGTCAATTTAATGTGGTTGAACATCAAGTTGTCTCAAAACATCCGATTCCCTTAAAACAGATACAAGAATTGATGGCGTTTTCTAAAGCGCAAGGTCATTCACTAGCCTGTTATACTGAAGATGAATATGCTACGTGCTATACGAATGATAGCATGGAAAAATTGTATCAATTAGATAATGCACCATTACCGAAAATTTCAAAAGACTTTCACCAAGAAAATGAGATCTATATGCTGTATCTTTTTTCAGAAGACGAAACAAAAGATCAGTTGTATATAAAAGAATTCTCCGATAAATTGACTTTTTTCAGAGACAGTCCTTATTCGCTAGCAATTGTGTTAAGCGGCCAATCAAAAAAAGCCGGTATCGAGGAAGTCATAAAGGCACTAGATTTAGCAGATTTACCAACCTACGCTTTTGGCGATGGCAATAATGATTTAGGTATGTTTGAAGCGGTCGAAACAGCAATAGCTATGGAGAATGCAGGGGAGCATGTGAAGAGTCAGGCCGATTTCATTACAAAGTCTCATATGGATGATGGCATTCGTTTCGGCTTAAAATATTTTAAATTAATTGATTGAAAGGAAGCGGAAAAATGACAGTAAAAATGATTGCAGTAGATATGGATGGTACATTTTTGAACAGCCAGCAAGAGTATGACCGAGAAAAATTTAGTTCCTTATATCAGCAAATGAAACAGCAAAATGTTCGGTTCGTTGTGGCAAGTGGCAATCAGTATTACCAACTTAAATCTTTTTTTCCAGAAATTGAGACCGAATTATCATTTGTAGCAGAAAATGGCGCTTATGTCGTCAGTGAAGGTCAAGAAGTTTTTACTGGTGAAATCGATCCGGAAGTCGTTCAGGAAGTTCTGACTATTTTAGCGAACTTTGAGCAAGGTCATATCATTCTTTGCGGGAAAAATAGTGCCTATGTTGCTGAAGATGAGCCTACTTCATTTATTGAACATGTTAGTAAATATTATCATCGCTTGAAAAAAGTGCCGAGTTTGTTTGAGGTAAAAGAAGATACTTTATTCAAATTCGCATTAAGTTTTCCTGTTGAGCAAGTAGCAGAAGTACTAGAGCAGTTGAATGATGCATTGGGCGATAAGGTTATCCCAGTCTCAAGCGGGCATGGTGATGTCGATCTGATCATTCCAGGAGTCCACAAGGCGCATGGACTGATGAAGTTACAAGAATTATGGGGCATCCAAAACCATGAAATAGCTGCTTTTGGCGATAGTGGGAATGATTTAGAGATGCTGAAACACGCTGGATTCAGCTATGTCATGAGCAATGGACAACCCAATGTGAAAGTAGCTGCTAAAGAAATCATCCTATCCAACGATGAAAATGGCGTATTGGTTAAGATCGAAGAATTATTGGGACAATAAAAAGTAAAGGGATTGGGTTACTCTTTGAGTTGCCCAATCGCTTTTTATTTGTATAAAAGATGGGACAGAAATAGCTGTTGCTCCAATCACTTATTAAAAAGGTGTTGACAAAAATCAATTAATATCATATACTATTAAAGTTGAGAAATGAAAGCAGAAGCACCCGCTTCTCGCCTTAGCTGACAGTGTCACTGGGCTGGATATAGGATTCCTTATATCAATTGATATGAGACTGAATCAATCGCGGGGTCTGTAAACAGAGCCTGTTTTTTATTGTAATTTTTTACGATAGCAGACTTTGAAGAATAAGTTTCAGCAATGATTTTCTCTTAAAAAACTTGGAGGTGAATGACCATAGCAAAGGATATGATGGTGAACGACGGCATTCGTGCACGCGAGTTACGTTTGATCGGACAAGACGGCGAACAATTAGGTGTAAAAACAAAAGTGGAAGCATTACAAATTGCGGAAACAGCTAATCTAGATTTAGTTTTAGTAGCACCTACTGCAAAACCGCCTGTTGCGCGAATTATGGATTACGGGAAATTCCGTTTCGAAACGCAAAAGAAAGAGCGTGAAGCTCGTAAGAAACAAAAAGTGATCAACGTAAAAGAAGTTCGTTTAAGTCCTACAATTGATTTAAATGACTTCAATACAAAACTTCGTAATGCACGTAAATTCTTAGAAAAAGGTGACAAAGTAAAAGCTTCGATCCGTTTCAAAGGCCGTGCCATTACCCACAAAGAAATTGGTCAGAAAGTTCTTGATCGCTTAGCGGAAGAAACTGCAGATATTGCTACAGTGGAGCAAAAAGCGAAAATGGACGGACGCAGCATGTTCCTAACGCTGGCACCGAAGAATGAAAATTAAGCTAATAAGCTGATAACTAGTTAACGAAAATTTTTGAGGATGCTAGTTCAACTTTTTCAACTAATTTAGTTGAACTGTATACGAAATGAAAATGTAGGAGGAAAATTAGTCATGCCAAAACAAAAAACACACCGCGGATCAGCAAAACGTTTCAAACGTACTGGTAACGGCGGGTTAAAAAGATTCCGTGCGTTTACAAGTCACCGTTTCCACGGCAAAACAAAAAAACAACGTCGTCAATTGCGTAAAGCAGGAATGGTTTCATCAGGCGATTTCAAACGTATTCGTCAACAATTAGCAAGAATGAAGTAAAAAAAGCGTAGGGGACTAGTCCACGAAGCTAGATTTGTAACAAAGCTTGCTGAATTTGAGAATGAACTTATTCATGCAACAACTTAGCAATTAAAATAACTCATAGAGACAACAGATATTTAGGAGGAATTAACCATGGCACGTGTTAAAGGTGGCGTAGTAGCCCGTAAACGTCGTAAAAAGATTCTTAAGTTAGCGAAAGGCTATTATGGATCAAAACATACATTATTTAAAACAGCACAAGAACAAGTAATGAAATCATACAGTTATGCATACAGAGATCGTCGTCAAAAGAAACGTGACTTCCGTAAATTATGGATCGCTCGTATCAATGCGGCAGCTCGTATGAATGGCTTGAGCTATTCTAAATTAATGCACGGTTTGAAATTGGCAGAGATTGATATCAACCGCAAAATGTTAGCAGAATTAGCAGTTAACGATGCAGCAGCATTTACTACATTAGCTGACCAAGCTAAAGACGCTTTAGCTAAATAATTAAATTTTTGTTGATTGATCAACATTTGTACCCACTCAATTTGAGTGGGTATTTTTTTTACTCTAATGCTATTACTAAAACAAATTCAATGGATGTGCATAAGAACATGACTATAGATAAAGGTTCAAGTCATTTAATTCTTTAGATCATAACCTAAATGAAAAAAAGCGCTTCATAGCTGAATAAAATCACTGAGGTGTTACCTTGAAGCGTTCAATATTTGTTTTGTTATTCAGTTATAGTTTGTTATCATTAAGATGATACAAAATATAACTGAAAAAAGGAGAGTAATGGGATGGCGTATGTTAAAAATTTTTTTATTGTAGTTGGTTTGTTTTTAGTAAGTCAAATTGGTATGACGGTATTTGATGTAGTAAAAATCATTTCTCAGGAAAAGGGCGAAGCAAATTTATCTTTGTTTGTATCTATTTTGTTGATATTGTTGGTTATTGGGAATATTTGGCTATTGCTATTTTTAGGAAAAAAGCTTGGTTTTTTTAGTATAAAATTTGATTTTTTCACTAAGAAAAATGTTGGAATTATTCTAGGTGGTTTTATTTTGGCCAGAGTGATTGCTATTGGCGGAACTCTTTTATTGAATACTCAAGGGTCACAAAGTACGGCTAATGATGCTGCGATACAGACACTATTTACAGGGGAGAATCCTTTATTGATCATATTATTATTAGGGATTTCGGCACCAATCATGGAAGAGATTGTATTTAGAGGTGGGATCATCGGGTTTTGGTTGGAAAAATTTCCGCTGCTTGCTATTGCACTTAGTTCGATTCTATTTGGTTTGATTCATGGACCAACAAACGTAGTCAGTTTTTTGATTTATGCTTTGATAGGCTTGATTCTTTCTGTAGCTTATTATAAAACTCAGCGTCTAGAAGTCAGCATATCTATCCACTTTTTAAACAATATTCTTGGTGCGATCATGATCGGATTTGGGCTGATTTAGTCAAATAAGAACATATGAAAAGAGGGCGTGAAACAAAAGCGATTTTTACTTTTGTTCTACGTCCTCTTTTGCTTGATGCTATTAAATTAAGAATTTTCTACAATTTCGGCATTATATGTTGCTTCGCCTTCGATTTCAATTTTATAAGCTTTCGCATCTTCTAACTTAAAGAACGGATAATACAAACCAAAGCTCAATAAAATCTGAACGATTTGCAAAACAGCACCACGCCAACCGCTGACCATCAAACCTGCAATAACAGGCGGCATCGTCCACGGTAAATTTACACCGTTAGCTAATGGTACAAGACCGGTTGCCATTGCTGTATAGGCAATAATGCACATCAAAAGAGGGGCAATGACAAAGGGAATCAGCATCATTGGATTGAGCACGATCGGAATACCAAAAACTAAAGGCTCATTGATATTAAAAATTGCAGGTGCAAAAGATAGCTTTCCTAATGTTTTAAACTGAGAAGATTTTGCGAAAAAAAGGCAGGCAATTGCTAAACCAATTGTTGCACTGGAGCCGCCCAGTTTGACAAAATTACTGTAGAATTGATAATTCACAATATTTGGCAATGGTTTACCAGTAGCGAAAGCTTGAGCATTTTCAACAGTTAAAGCGATCCAAATCGGTTGCATCACAGCACCGACAATATTTGAACCGTGGATTCCGAATGACCATAGCAGTGCTTCGAATAACAAAATAATCAAGGTTGCCGGAAGTGAACTGCCTAGCGCTAAAAGAGGTGTTTGCAGCACTTCGAAAATAAAATTTTGAGCCGTTTCATAAGCAGTAAAAGTAAAACCGATCCGAACCAAGTTAAAGACAATCACTACGAAAAAGCCAGGAATCAATGCTGAAAACGATTTCGCTACATTGGAAGGAACAGAATCAGGCATTTTGATCGTCCAGCCTTTTTGTATGACCCAGCGGAAAATTTCAGTTGCAAGTATTGCCGTGATCATGCCAACAAACAGACCAGATGCCCCAAAGTTTCCTAACGGTAGAAATGAACCGTCATCCGTTGAAGTGATCGGCGTGAGGACTAAAAAGGCAACAAGAGCAATTGCCTGAGTCGAGCCTCGATCGACAGTGTAATATTTCGCCAGCTCACTAGCAATCCCTAAGATCACAAATAAAGTCATCGCGTTCATAGTCATATCATTGACTTGTAAAAATAGTGACATCCAGTTTTCACCTAAAATGGAAGCCATAAAATTAGTATAAGGTTCTATTGGCAATTGCGTGACTAATAAAAACATAGAACCAATGATCAATAAGGGCATAGCGACAAAGAAACCATTTTTAATAGCTGAAAGATAACGATTTGAATCGAGTTTGTAAGCAATTGGACCTAACTTTGCTTGTAGTTTATCTAAAAATGTATTCATGTTTTTCCTCCTTGTGTTCGTTTTTTTATTATTAAAAGGAAGTGAGCAATGAATAAGAAAACCCTTTCATTTGTGGTGATCAAAAGATGTATAGTTTTATTCTACATTAGGTAGGTATTAAAATCAATATGTCGAATTTACTTTTTGGGATAAAAAACTTGTTTATTCTGGTTTTGAGAAAAAGATTTCAAAGTGAGTGTCATAAGGGTTTTCTTTCAGATTTAGATTTTTACATCATATCAAAAAAATGTTATATTATTCTTATAAAGAAAGAGTAGTGATCGTCTTAAAGGAGATTGACGCAACTAAATTTTTATCTAGCATATAGTTAACACCAGAAACAAAAGGAGGACGAAAATGAAAGAAGAACAGAGATTTGGGATAATGAAAAAATATGTCAATTGGGTTTTGGATGTTGTTTTAGGCGCACTTGCCCTACTGATTTTGATTTTTATGATACGGCAATTATTTGACATCAGCACATTTATCACAAAACCAATGACACCTAAAAACTTATCGATCGTAATGCAGGAAGTTGTGGCATTTTTTATGTTATTCGAGTTTATTATGATGGTGATCCGCTATATTCAAGAAGGTCATCATATTCCGATCAGGTACTTGATCCTGATTTGTATTACGGCTATTTTAAGACAATTAATGGTGCTTCATGGTGATGCTGTGCAAACCTTGTTATTATCTGTATCGATTCTATCACTGGTTATTGTATTATTTGTACTAAACCTGAGTGGCAATAAATCGTATGTAGGTTTTAAACCTCACATAGATGAAAAAGAGAAACAATGAGATAAGTAAACATGCCTATAAAGAGCCCTAAACAAAACTTTTTTTCGTTTTGTTTAGGGCTCTTTATAGGCATAAATGCTGTTGGTTTATTGAAATTAAATAGATAATAAAGCAATCAGTGCAATTGCTAAGAGAACTTGAATAAGGCCAACAGATAAACCATAAATTAAGAAGCGTTTTCCTTCTTTAAAGAATTTTTGGAAGTCTAAACGTAAACCAATTGCTGCCAAAGCAGTGATTTCAAACCAGCCGCTAAAGAAGTGTGCAGTTTGACTTAATTCTTGAGGTAAATGGATCAGGCTGTTGATAATACAAAATAAAACGAAACCGACAACATACCATGGTAAGGCTGATCCAGTTTTCTTAGCTGCGGGTTCAGCTTGTGCAGGAGTTGTAGCTGTTTGCTGTTTAAACCGACCAAAAAGATAAACAACGACTACCAGCAACATAATGCGCATGATTTTAAACAGCATAGCAAGCTCTACGACTTCCCCGTTGATCATGCTGGCACTTGCTACGACTTGTCCGACAGATTGCAGTGTTCCGCCAATCAAAGCACTTTTTGTGAGAATATCAGTACCATAAATAATCGAACCGATGATTGGCAATAACAGCATTAAAATTGTTCCTAGTAAATTGACTAATGTAATAATCTGGCCTTTTTCTTCTTCTTTTGCATGAATAGCTGGAGCAATCGAAGCGATTGCAGATGAACCACAAACGGCATTGCCGCCAGCCATCAATAAAGACATATTATCTGAAAACTGCATTTTTCTACCAAGTACGTAGGCAGCAACGATTGTTAAGCTCATTTGTAAAAGAACAAAAAGCCCACCTTTGAGGCCGATTTGTGCGATCGTTTGAAATGTAACAGTCGCTCCTAATAGCACAACAGAAAATTCTAATAATTTGCTTTCCGCCATTTTTGTGCCTTTTTCCAGAATAGGGTTCTTTAAAATAGTATTACCTAATAAAATACCTAGTAATATAGCGATCGTTGCAGCGCCTAAAGTTGGCAACCAAATTGCTGCGATTTTACTAACAACAGCTACAATAAAAGCGGTGAGCAGTCCGGGTAAAACCACCATCATTTTTGTTAAGTAAGAGTGTTTGGTATCATTGTTCTTCACTACATCATTCATCTTCTTTCCTTGTTTATCTATAAACCTAGTATAACGAAATAATTTGCATTTGAGAAATAAATAATTAGAATAATATCTATAACCAAAACGAATGGAAAGGGTCTCTATGTTTAGATTACTGAAAACATTTCGTAGCGTATACGAAACAAAAAATTTTTCAAAAGCAGCGGAACAATTATTTATTTCACAGCCGGCCGTTTCTAACCAAATCAAACAGTTGGAAGAAGAGCTAGCCATTCAGCTATTTGTTCGCAATGGAAGGCAGGAAATCATCACGACCAAACAAGCCGATATTTTGTATCATCATTTGCTTAATTTATCAGACGATTGGGAAGATACTCTGCAAGCTTTGCGAATACAGGCGATGCCCAGAGAAACCTGTAGAATCGTTGCTTCAAATACATTTGCCGTTTACTATCTACCGGAACTGATGGAACAACTGATTCAGCAATTTCCAGAAGTAGCATTTATTTTAGATATGGATAACTCTGAACAAGTGTTGGATAAAATCGAAAAACACCAAGCTCATTTTGGCTTTATTGAAAAACCATTAGTAACAGATTCGATTATTCGACAGGAGATTTTATTAGATGAATTAGTGCATGCCGGCAATGCTTCTCAGAATCTGTGGCTAGTTCGAGAAGAAAACTCTGGTGTATATCATTATACAGAGCGTTATTTTTTGGCGCATAATTTAAATCCTCAGAAGATGATTATCAAAAATAATGAAATGATCGTCAGATGTTTGGAACAAGGTATAGGTCAATCGATTATATCAAAGAAAGCATTGCCTCCAAAAATAAACTGGAATTCTTTAGGTGAAGAGTATCAAAGGAGCTTTTATTTCATCAAAAGGCAACATATCGAATCGATGCAATTGCGGCAGATCGATGAGTATATAAAAAACTACTATCAAAAAAACAAGAGCTAGTTTGTTTAAGTATGCAGTGTAATTAATAGAATAAATCAGGATAGCTTTTATAAAAAACATGACTAATCAGCCTATTTAGTTATGTTTTTTTCGTTCTTTAGAAAGAAAATGAATTTCTTTTTGTTTTTATTTTTAAACAAACTTGAAATTAAGTTTCATAAATGTTATGATTTCTCTATGAGAAGAAAGCGTATTCTTTTTTGTGGTAGCAGAGCTTAATAAGTACATTAAGCTTTTAATTGAAGGAGGAAGCAAAATGGAAATTTCTATCGGTATTATTCTTATTTTATGTATCTACACTGTAGTAGGCGTGTTAGACCAAATTTCTATTCAAATAGGTCCGTATACCCCATTATTCGCTGCAACGTTTACCGGTTTGGTCTTAGGAGATGTTCAGACAGGTCTGATGATTGGGGCAACATTACAATTAATGACCCTTGGCGTTGCAACTTATGGCGGAGCAACTGTTCCAGACTTTCTTTCAGGTGCGGTTATGGGAACAGCTTATGCAATTATTTCCAAGCAGGGGGCTGAGTATGGAATTGGGGTCGCAGTGCCGATTGGATTATTATTGACACAATTAGACATTCTAGGCAGAATGACGAATACCTTCTTTCAACATAAAGCAGATAAATATGCACAAGAGGGGAATTATAAAGGCGTGGAGCGCTGCAATGTGTTAGGTATTTTTCCTTGGACGCTTTCTCGTGTGATCCCAGTTTTTATCGGCTTAGCGTTTGGCGAACAAGTTGTAACCGTTATCAATGAATGGATTCCGATGTGGGTGATGAATGGTCTAAAAGCGGCAGGGGCAATTTTACCAGCAATGGGGATCGCTATTTTGATGCGCTACTTGCCGATTAAAACGTATTGGCCATATTTTATCATCGGTTTTGTTTTACTTGCATACGGGGCTGCTTTTTTCTCTGTTTTGGGTGTGGCACTAGTTGGCTTAGCGCTGGCGGCGATTTATGTGATGAATCAAAATAATAAAGGAAGCGCAACACCTGCTGGTACAGTTGTTTATGAAGATGATGAGGAGGTAGAAATCGATGACTAACAAATTAACCAAAAAAGACATTAATAAAGTATATCTGAGAAATCTCTTCAGCTTACAATGGGGCTGGAATTATGAAAAAATGCAAGGACTTGGCTATGCCTACGTGATCATGCCAGCATTGAAACGTTTGTATGGCAATGATCCTGAGAAAATGAAAAAGGCGCTTAAAATACAAATGGGCTTTTTCAATACAACGCCTGCGATGTCGCATTTGATCATCGGGGCAGATATGGCATTGGAAGAAGAAATCGGAATCGAAGATGATCAAGCAATCACGGGCTTAAAAACAGGATTGATGGGTCCGTTTGCCGGTGTGGGAGATACGTTGTTTATTGCAATCTATCGAGCAATTGTTTTTTCAATCGCTGCTTATATGGCGCAAGGTGGACAAGCATTTGGCTTAGCAATCCCGCTCATTGCTGGGGTCGCCGTTTTATGGGTACGCTACAAATTTACCTGGATCGGCTACAATCAAGGGAAAAAAATTGCCACAGAATTTGCTGATAAGATGAAACTTTTGACACAAGCGGCAGCGATCCTTGGATTAACTGTTGTTGGAGGATTGATTCCTTCTGTGATAACTTATAAACTAGAGTTGACCTATAAAATGGGCGAAGTAACGTTGTCCATTCAAGAGATGCTGGATAAAATTTTGCCAGCCTTGATCCCGCTGTCGATTGTGATGATGTCTTATTGGTTATTAGGAAAGAAAAAAATGAATTCGACCCGTTTGATTTTTGTCTTGATCTTACTCGGAATGCTTTTAGGGAATTTACAAGGAATCACTTCTTGGATCGGAAATCTATTTTAAAAAGAAAAGGATGATAATAATGGCAATAGAGAATGCACGTGTGGATGAGCGTTTGATCCATGGACAAGTAGCAACGGTTTGGACGAATACTCTAGGAGCGCAAAGAATCATGGTAGTCAACGATTTAGCGGTCAAAGATCAAATGCAGATCGGTGCATTGAAAATGGCAAAGCCTGCTGGGGTAAAATTATCTATTTTATCAAAAAGAAAAGCGATTGAAAAAATCTTAGCGGGTAATTACAATGATGAAAAGGTCTTTTTGATCACGAAAGATATCCAAGATATGGCTGATTTGATTGATGGCGGTGTTCCATTGAAAGCATTCAATGTGGGGAATATTTCGCAAAAAGAAGGGAGCAAACCAATCAAAAAATCGGTGGCAGTCTCTGAAATGGATATTCAAACAATCAAACGTTTAGATGATAAAGGCATAAAAATCACCGCACAAATGATTCCCTCTGAGTCTGATGAAACGATTTTAAATTTTCTTAAATAAAAAGCAGGAGCTGAAGTGATATGGATGCTATCAAAATCATACGACAAAAATACAAGGATTTTTCTAAGGTCAATCGAAAGATCGCGGATTATATATTAAAAGACCCCACACTGGTTCTTTCATTGACCGCAAATGAGATTGCATCCAATAGTGGGACCTCACCTGCTTCAGTGACGCGTTTTTCTAAATCACTGACTTTTGATAGCTGGGAAGAACTGAAGCTTGCGATCGCCACAAAACAAGGAGCAGAGCCTGTGCCAAAAGCGATAGATCCTATCGTTGCGGCAAATGACTCGATTGAAACCCTATGTGCTAAAGTTGAATCTTTGCTAAATACAACGATCGAAGATTTATTTGACTTAGTTGATAAACAAGCTTTAAAACGGTCGATTGATGCAATCAAACAGGCGGAAACTGTTTACTTGATTGGAATAGGTTCTTCGTCATTAACGGCTTACGATTTATTCCATAAATTCAATCGAGCGGGTAAAAAGGCTGTATTCAATTATGATGTGCATCTACAATTTGAATTTCTAAATTATTCTAAACCTGGAGATGTCCTGATTGCTATTTCATATAGCGGCCTCTCAAAAGAAGTCTTGATTGCCTGTGAGATTGCTCGGCAAAATAAAAGTAAGATCATTTTTATCACCAGAAATGAGAGTCAACGAATCATAAAAGTGAGCGATGAGGTCTTGTTGGTTCCAGCCAACGAGCATTTACTAAGAGTTGGCGCTGTTGCCTCGATTGCTTCAACAATGGCAGTCGGCGATGTCCTTTATCTAGGCTCGATTCAGGATGATTTAGAGACAACAATCGAAAAAAATATGACGGACACAAGGAAACTTGTAGAGAAATTGAAAGAAAAGTAGGGATGAACGATGAAGCTGGATGAATTGATCACTGAATCACGAAACACAGCAAGTATGAATATTGATCAATTGTCAACCATCGAGATGGTAAAACTGATCAATCAGGAGGATCAAAAAGTCGCCTTAGCAGTGGAAAGGGTTCTACCTGAATTGGCTAGAGCCATTGATCAAGCTGCGGCACGTTACCAAAAAGGCGGCCGGTTGATTTATTGCGGCGCAGGAACCTCAGGACGATTGGGAACCCTTGATGCGATTGAGTTAACGCCGACATATAGTGTTTCTCCAAATAGGGCATTTGGTCTAATTGCAGGCGGAAAAGAAGCGATGTTTCAGGCTGTCGAAGGTGCAGAAGATTCAAAAGCGTTAGCTGAAGCAGATTTGAAAAAGCACATACTGACGTCTGAGGACGTGGTGATTGCTGTTGCGGCTAGTGGTAGGACGCCTTATGCAATCGGTGCAATAGAATACGCTGAAAAAGTCAATGCTTTGACGATTGCCGTGACTTGTAATGAATCCAGTGAAATGAATCAAATCGCTGCAGTCGGTATTGCACCAGTTGTCGGACCAGAAGTGATCACCGGCTCAACACGCATGAAAGCTGGTACCGCCCAAAAGATGGTTTTAAATATGCTTTCAACAGGAATCATGGTCAAAGTAGGAAATGTATATCAAAATCTAATGGTGAATGTTCAGCCAACAAATGAAAAACTGATTCAACGCTCAATTCATATTATTCATGATGCGACAGGCGTTGATCTAGTCACTGCACAAGAATATCTAGAAAAGGCGCAAAATCATGTAGCAGAAGCGATTGTCATGATTAAAGGTCAAATCAATTTAACTGAAGCGCAAGAGTTGTTGGAACGGCATAATCGACGTATCTCAGACATCCTTAATGAACTAACAAACGAATAGACAAAGTGAGCAGTTTTTTGAGTGGAGGAGTTAAAATGAAACCTAAATTAGTTTTGATGAGCCATGGCAATATGGCGGCCGAGACATTGCAATCAGCTAAAATGATCGTTGGAGAATTGATAGCAGCTCAAGTTGTGTCGATGACGGAGACAGATGGTATGTCTGGTACAATTGAAAAATTAACACAGACACTTAATTTTCTGGGAGACGTACCAGTGTTGATTTTAGCAGATCTAAAAGGCGGTACACCTTGTAATGTGGCGATGATGCAAATGAATGAACGACCGAACTTACGTGTTTTATCAGGTTTAAATCTAGCCATGGTAATCGAAGCTGCAGTTTCGCCAATTGAAGAGCTCGATGAGCTGACAAATTACTTATGTGACATAGGTAAAAGTGCAGTGGAGAAAATTGAGCTTCTTGAAATAGATGAGGAAGAAGAATACGAAGAATAGAAATAAAGTGACCCTAAATCGAGCGTTTATCAAAAGAATAGTTCTAAAAAGCGTTTGTGAAAAGTTAGATTGTCCAAACGCTTTTTTAGCATGAATGGCTATGTTATAATAAAACTTCTTAAAAAAATTAGACTAGACCGAGTGAAACTTAGTCTAACGGGTACTAAACGACGATGTGAAGGTGGTTGTTAGTCGTTACTAAAGAGCTGAAGAGAAAGGAATATGATAGTGGAATCATTGGATTATTTACTAAAGATACTTGCAGAAATTAGTCAGTTATCATTGGAAAAGCTTCAAGTTGAAGAGCAAAACAAAGAATATGAAGGCGTAATTTTTTCAGTAGGAAAACAAACCTTTAGAAGTAGAAAAGCAAAGCAAACACCGAAAAAAGCGGGGTATTTTGTTGTTTTTTGGGAGAAAGACGATCAAAATAAAAATCAGCCGTATGATGCAATAACAGCACCTGACAAATTAGTGATTACTGTATTCGATCAAGAAAAAAAAGGGCAGTTTATTTTTCCTAAAGAAATTCTAATAGAAAAGGGAATTTTAAGTCATGGAAAGATAACTGGGAAGATGGCCCTGCGAGTTTATCCTGATTGGATTGACGAATTAAATCCTACGGCAGCAGCTACTCAACGCTGGCAAGTACCGTTTTTTATTGATTTGACAGCTAAACGTGATGTTGAAAAATTAAACGAACTGTATTTTGCTTAAGCATGCGAACTACTTAAATAAAAATAGACTGGAAATAAGCCTGATTGCTTATTTCCAGTCCTAATAGTCGTCAATAAAGAAAATACAAACAATGAATTCGTATAAAAGGAAGTATCGAAAAAGGTTATGTTGTTTTTTTCATTGTGTTTTCTTAAAGAATACTTGGGAGTAGTACTTGACTATTATTTTGAAAAAGGCATGCTTACAAATTAAATCATCCAGGAGAATGGGTAAAAGGCTGGTTGGGATCAGCATTTAATATAGTCAATGGTTGGTTGACAGTTATATGTTATGATTTAAAAATGTAAGCATGTACCTCTTAAGGATAGAAACGAATAAACAAAAAAATGGCGTTGGACACACACATCCAACGCCATTGTAAGTTCAATAAATAAGCATAAACATCTTCAAGTCAGAAAAAACTAGTCTAAACCTCTAGAAATTTCTGTCAAAATTGAGTAAAATGGAAGATGTCAATGTATAAATATTGGCTTAAGCAACTTGATTGGTCAGGTGTTCACTGACTATTCAGGGCTTCATGATTTAGTTGGTAGCTAAATCGTGAAGTGCTTTTTTTTATCCTATTCGTTTCTATCTAAGTTCCATTTTATAGGAAAACCCTTTTAGGGTCAATAAAGTGTTGGAAAAAACTTACTTTATTTATTCGATTAATAGGAATATTTGCAGAAATGATATCTCTCTAAAAGAGTGGAAAAAAATAATCGACAAGCTCATCTGATAGAAAATAATCCGTAAAACCGTAAAAGAGGAACGATAAAAGGACAGAAGATTATTTCGACTTTCAAAAAAGCATTTGTTGGCGTAAAATGAAAGTGGATACAAAAATGAATGGATTGTATGAGGAGTAGAAAATGCTGATAGAACTGGTTATAGTGCTGACGGTTTTTACCTACGGCAGTAATTTTATTTTATATTTGATTCTCAGAACAAAAGAAAAAATTCAAGGAGTCGAAAAATTATCGATCTTTTTTGGTGTGAATATGACGATTTTACTTTTAGACGGTGTTTTCTTATTTATCGGAAAAGCAATAGCCGATAGTGGTGTTACTGTTTTGGAGTAAATTTTGAAAGCTTGAAGAAAAACGTTTTCAGCTTTACTTCAGGCTTTTTTTTTCTTGTAAAATCTCGGCTAAAAGTCCTATATGAATGACGAGGTTTATCTGATAAGGTACAATAGAAGGAAATAACTGGAGGGTGAATAATGGCAAAAATTATGATCGTAGAAGATGAAGCGACGATTCGCACGTTGATCAGCGAGGAATTACAAAAATGGCAGTTTGATACATTCGGAACAACTGACTTTAATAATGTTTTAGAAGATTTGCAGCAAGAAGATCCTCAATTGGTATTATTAGATATCAATCTACCCGTTTTTGATGGTTATTATTGGTGCCAAAAAATCCGTGAAATTTCTAAAATTCCGATCATTTTTATTTCCAGCCGTAATACGAATATGGATATGATCATGGCAATGAATATGGGCGCCGATGATTTTGTTACGAAGCCATTTCAAATCGATGTGTTGATTGCAAAAATTAATGCACTACTACGTCGTTCATATAATTATTCAGAGGTCGGCAGTGAAATCATGTCACACAACGGAATTACGCTAAACGTTGATAATGGTAGTATGGAAATCAATGGCGAGATGATTGATTTAAGCAAGAATGAATATCGATTACTGTATATTTTGATCAAGAAACACGGGAAAATTTTAACAAGAGAGAAATTGCTGCGTGCGTTATGGGAAGATGAGCGTTTTGTTGATGATAATACCTTGACAGTCAATATCAATCGTTTGAGAAAAAAAATCGAACAAGCAGGTCTTGAGGGGTATATCGAGACCAAGGTCGGACAGGGCTATATCGTGCCGTAGATAGGAGCAGAAAATGACAATTTATAAGTATTTAAAAGATCATTGGCTTTTATTGATCGGTTGGCTGTTTTTTATTGGTGTGACCTGTTTTATTTTATGGTTATCTCCTGATATGGTTGTGAATTTATCGGTAATTGGTTATTTGGTATTATTACAAGGATTGTTTTTACTCCTTTTTTTAGTCATTGATTATTCATTAAAAAAACGTTGGTGGCATTCTTTAGATAGTTCAGAACATCCACCATCTTTACAGCATTATTTAGGTGAGGCTTCTAAAGAAGAGGAAAAACTAGCTCAAAATTATATCAATGGTTTGCTGGTAGAACATCAGCAAGTCATGCAGCAAGCGATCAATAATCAACAGGATCAAAAAGATTATATTGATTCTTGGGTTCATGAAATCAAAGTACCATTAGCCGCTGTCAATTTGATTTTACAGTCGATCGAAGATGATATTCCAGAACAAAAATATTATCTAGTTGAAAACGAATTGAGCAAAATTGATGAGTATGTGGAACAAGTTCTTTATTACGCTAGATTAGATAGTTTTTCCAGAGATTATTTGATTCAGGAATATTCATTGAAAGATATCGTTCAATCAGTGATTCGAACGCAGGGAAATTATTTTATTCAAAAGAACCTGCATTTTTCGATTGAAGGAAATGATCAAATGGTTTTAACAGATGCTAAATGGGTAGCGTTCATTTTCAAACAATTAGTTAGCAATGCAATCAAGTATACGCCTGCTGGCGGTGAGATCACGGTTACTTTTTCCCGAACAAAAGAAGGTGCTTGGTTATTTTTGAAAGACACTGGCATTGGTATTCCCAAAGAAGATCAGCACCGCATCTTTGATAAAGGTTTTACGGGCGAAAATGGCCGGACAAGTGAGCAGCACTCAACAGGCTTGGGATTATATTTAGCGAAAAGTCTTGCTGATAAACTAGGGCATCAACTGATGATGGAATCTGTTGAAGGTGAAGGCACGACGATGAAGCTGTTGTTTCCGTTTTTGAGTTATTTTAATGAGAGAAGATAATAGGCGTGTTGAGAAATAATTGATTTATTTCTCAACACTCTTTTTTTACTTCGTAGTAAGGTGAGTGATTACTTTACTTTCACGATCTAACTTTTCGATTTTTGCTTGTTCAGCTTCCATTAGACGGATAAATTCTGTAAAAAAAGCATGGAACAAATGACCGCTTGCGTAGTATTCTTTGATTACTTTTTTCTTGCTGATTAAGCTTGAGAGGGATTGGAAGAATTGATCTAATACAGCTAGTGGCTCTTGCCAAGATTCTAGGCGATCCATTAAATTCTGTAAGTCGGTAATATCCTTGATAGGGGATTGTTTTTAAGTTATGTAGGTCTTTTTTCATAGCGTATTGTTGTTAAATAGAGCATGCTCGTCCAAGTCAATAGTACCTGTTTTTTATAATACAAAAATGAGAGAAATTCTATTGAACTTTTTTCTATCTTATAGTTGTATAGAGAACGCTTTTATTGTTAGACTTAATACATCATACTTTTGATAGGAGCATATTATGGAGATATTAGTGGCTTTAATACCTATGTTTGCCTGGGGAAGCATCGGTCTTGTCAGTGGAAAAATCGGTGGTTCAGCGAATCAACAGACCCTTGGTATGACTATTGGTGCTTTGTTCTTTTCGGTAATTGTCTTTTTTATTGTCCAACCAGCAATCACTATTCAAATGATCACAATTGGTATTTTGTCAGGATTATTTTGGAGTGTTGGACAAAATCAGCAGTTTCACGGAATGAAATTTTTGGGCGTATCAGTTGGTTTGCCTGTTTCAACTGGGATGCAATTGATCGTCAACACGATCGCTGGTGCTGTGTTTTTTCATGAGTGGAAAGGCAGTAGAGATTTTCTTTTAGGATTTATTGCACTGGGGTTATTGGTGTTAGGCGCTTATTTAACAGCGCGACAAGATGATGACAGCAAAGTAAAAACTACAAACTCGATGTTGGATTTTAATAAAGGGTTGCGGGCCTTGATTGTGTCAACGATTGGTTATGGCGCGTATACGATCATTATCAATGCAGCAGGACTTGATCCAATGGGGATTATCTTACCTCAAAGTATCGGCATGGTGATTGGTGCTAGTTTCTTTGCGTTTAAAAAAGTCAAACTGGATCGTTACGTTTGGCGAAATATGAGCTGCGGACTGTTGTGGGGCTTAGGAAATATCTGTATGTTGCTGACGATGCGCCAAATCGGTTTAGCTATCAGTTTCTCACTGTCTCAAATGGGTATTATTATCTCAACATTAGGCGGAATCTACCTACTTGGTGAGCACAAGTCTAAAAAAGAAATGAGATATGTCATTATTGGTTGCTTATTCGTCATTTTAGGTGGTATTCTTTTAGGGTATATGAAAGCGTAAATGTCCTATTTACGCTTATTTTTATGAGGACATTTTGCAATGATTAAGAGTAGGAAATGGATAGATTTATTGGAGGAAAAGTAATGTCGATGTTTCGGAAAAAAGAGCTAACGGCTGTCTCAAGCGAGCCAAGCGCAATGAAAAAGGATTTAAAAACAATGGATCTGATCATGCTTGGGATCGGTGCCATTGTTGGAACAGGAATTTTTGTCGTGACAGGAGTTGCGGCTGAACAATATGCAGGTCCGGCACTGTCGCTTTCATTTTTAGTTGCGGCAGGAGCAATTATCTTAGCAGGATTATGTTATGCAGAATTTGCCTCAAGGATTCCGGCAATCGGTGGCCCATATGCCTATATGTATGTTGTCTTTGGCGAACTTGTCGCTTGGATGACAGGATGGTTAGTGATTTGTGAATTCTTTCTAGCTGTTTCTTCTGTGGCTTCAGGCTGGTCAGGTTATGTTCATGGCTTTTTAAATAGCCTTGGTGTAGATTTTCCAACGGCGTTAAGTGGTGCCTACAATCCAGCGAATGGTACTTATGTGGATTTGATCGCGATGCTGGTGCTTTTAGCAGTTACTTTTTGGGTGTCATTAGAAGCCAAAACAGCTTTACGGTTAAATAATGTGATGGTATTTGTTAAATTTGGCATTATTGCCCTCTTTTTAGTCGTCGGTATTTTTTATGTGAAACCTGATAATTGGCAGCCGTTCATGCCCTTTGGATTTTCAGGCGTAGTTAGTGGGGCGGCTGTCGTTTTCTTTGCCTTTTTAGGATTTGATGCAGTGAGTATGACCGCTGAAGAAGTAAAAAATCCGCAAAAAGATATTCCAAAAGGCATTATTGGTTCGATCATTATAGCGACTGTGTTATATGTGATCGTCACATTAGTTTTAACAGGCATCGTGCCGTTTGATGCGCTGGGTGTAAAAGATCCTGTCGCGTTTGCGATGCGCTTTGTACAGCGTGATGGTGTAGCAGGTATGATTTCTGTCGGAGCGATTTTAACACTTTTAACCGTGACGATTTCAATGATGTACAGTTTAGCTAGAATCATTTATGCTATCAGTAAGGATGGTTTACTGCCAAAATTTATGAGTAAAATCGATGAAAAAAACCGCACACCTAAAAATGCAACCTATGTAGCAGGGATTTGCACCATGATTTTTGCAGGGTTAGTACCAATGGAGTTATTAGCTGAGTTGACGAATATCGTGACCTTGATGTACTTGATTGTCATGGCGATTGGTATTATTCGGTTAAGAAAAGTAGCTGGCGATCCTAAACCAGGGGAATTTAAAATTCCTTTTGTCCCGTTTGTTCCTATTTTATTAGTCATCGTTAGTATTGGCTTGATGCTGCAATTACAGGCGGCAACTTGGAAAGCTTTCGCAATAGCGTTGGTTTTAGGCTTTGTTATTTATTTTGCTTATGGTTATAAACATAGTAATGAAGGTAAAATTAAACATTAAACGTCAAAATCAGTGATCGAAAGGATTGCTGATTTTTTTCTGTCTTTTTACAGAATAAAGGAATTTTACTGTAAATCGTGATTCGTTTACAGTATAGTGATAGTAAATAGCGAAAAAAGGAGAGGATCAAACGCATGTCCTATCGTATTGAACGGGATTCTATGGGAGAAATTCAAGTCCCAGAAAATGCACTTTGGGGAGCACAAACCGAGCGCAGTCGCCAAAATTTTAATATTGGTATCGAAAAAATGCCTATCGCGCTTATTCAAGCACTAGCATTGGTAAAAAAGAATGCGGCTAAAGCCAATGAAGCAACTGGAAAGCTAGATACTGAGGTCAGTCAAGCAATACAACAAGCAGCAGATACAATCATTAAAGGGGAGGTAAATGAACAGTTTCCACTCTCTTTATGGCAGACTGGCAGCGGGACTCAAACCAATATGAATGTTAACGAAGTCATTGCCCATTTAGCAGCTAAAGCTGGTGTGAACGTTCATCCTAATGATCATGTCAATAGGTCACAAAGTTCAAATGACGTTTTCCCAACGGCAATTCATATAGCTGGTGTACAATTGATTGAACAGCAACTATTCCCAGTGATTAAGCAAATGATTCAAACACTGAAGAAGCTTGAAGTTGAGAATGAAAAAATCATAAAAATCGGTCGGACTCATCTGCAAGATGCAACACCAGTGACTTTTGCACAAGAAATCAGCGGTTGGTGTTCTAGTCTTGAGCATAACTATCAAATGCTAGAGCTGACGCTGAATGAGCTCAAGCAATTGGCGCTGGGCGGTACGGCTGTAGGAACTGGACTGAATGCGTCGAAAGAATATATTCAAGCATTCTATACTCACTTAAATCAAGAGACCAACAATCAATTTTCAGAAGATCCAAATAAATTCCATGGTTTAGCTAGTAAAGATGCAGTTGTTTTTACTTCTGGAGCTTTAAAAGCGTTAGCTGCTAATGTAATGAAAATGGCGAACGATATCCGCTGGCTGGCAAGTGGTCCTCGGAGTGGTTTAGGAGAAATCACGATTCCAGCCAACGAACCGGGTAGTTCTATCATGCCAGGGAAAATCAATCCAACCCAATGTGAAGCGTTGACAATGATCGCTATTCAAGTCATGGGAAATGATACGACGATCGGAATTGGTGCCTCACAAGGGAACTTTGAATTAAACGTCTATATGCCGGTAATGGCGTATAATTTAATCCAAAGTATTGAATTATTAACTGATGGATTGCGCTCTTTTGACCAAAATTGTTTGGTCGGGATCAAGGCAGATCAGGAAAAAATGAATCAATATGTGGAACAATCGTTGATGCTTGTCACCGCCTTAAATCCACATATCGGGTATGATAATGGAGCGAAGATCGCCAAAAAAGCTTTTGCAGAAAATACAACGCTAAAACAAGCTGCGTTGGCAACCGGTCTAGTGACAGAAGCAGAATACGAAAGCTGGGTCAAACCAGAGATGATGTTAGGCAAATAAACGGAGCAGTTTTGGAAAGGAAATAAAAAACATGGCAGATATTTATAAAGAAGCATTAAAAGCACACGAGCAATGGCGCGGGAAAATCGACATTCATTCAAAAGTAGCAGTAAAAACAAAAGAAGATCTATCTTTAGCTTACACACCTGGTGTTGCTGAACCATGCAGAAAAATCCATGAAAATCCAACTAAAGTGTATGATTATACGTGGAAGGGCAATACGGTAGCAGTCGTAACGGACGGTACAGCAGTTCTGGGCTTAGGCGATATTGGTCCTAAAGCCGCATTGCCAGTTATGGAAGGGAAAGCCTTGTTGTTTAAAGAATTTGCTGGAATCGATGCGATTCCCATTTGTTTAGATACGAAAAATCCAAAAGAAATTATTAACATTATCAAAGCCATGGCGCCAACATTTGGCGGGATCAATTTAGAAGACATTTCTGCTCCACGCTGCGTAGAAATCGAGCGGACATTAATGGAAGAGTTGGATATTCCTGTATTTCATGATGATCAGCATGGCACGGCGATCGTTACGATTGCGGCATTGATCAATGCGCTAAAAATTGTTGGTAAAAAAGTCGATGAAATAAAAGTAGTTGTATCAGGAACAGGCGCAGCAGGTAGCGCAATTATAAAAATGCTGCATCATTTTGGTGTGAAGAAGATTATCACATTTAATATAGATGGTGCATTATCTAAAACGCTGGACAGACCGCTGAATTTCTTAGAAAAAGAAATTGTTGAAATCACCAATCCTGAAAACTTTAGCGGCTCTTTAGGAGAAGCGATGGTTGGAGCTGATGTATTTATCGGTGTCTCTGTGCCTAAATTAGTCTCAAAAGAAATGGTCGCTTCAATGAATCCAGGTGCTATCGTATTCCCAATGGCGAATCCGGAATCAGAAATCGATTATCAAGATGCGATCGATGCCGGTGCGGCAGTTGTTGGAACAGGTCGTTCAGATCATCCAAATCAAATCAATAATGTGTTAGCATTTCCAGGTTTGTTTAAAGGAGCATTTGTCGCGGGAGCCACGAAAATCACTGAAAATATGAAACTGGCGGCAGCAAAAGCAATTGCAGAAATTATTCCAGAATCGGAATTGACAAGTGAGTACATTATCCCTTCACCTTTTAATCAAGAATTAGTGGATGTCATTATACGAGAAGTTGCTGAAGCGGCTTTACAAGATGGTGTTATCCGAGTTTAAATACAAGGGAAAAGAGAGCGTAGTAGTAGTTCTAATTTACAACGATTTGCTTGTAGCTAATGAATCTGTGGTGTAGTTAAAGATAAATATGAGTATATATAAAAAAAACAAACAATTCTTCTATATATAGAAGAACTGTTTGTTTTTTTTATAAAATTTTTCATGTTTTTCGATAAAACATGAAACCTTATTCTTGTTAAAATTTGTTTGAATTGGCTGACTACATTTATATTATCTGTTTTATTTCATAAATTCAATAGAGAAAACAAAAGAAATAACGATTTTAACTATCAATGTTTTCAGTTTTTTTGTAAAAAAATGAGAAAAATGATAGTTATGATGTTTTTTTCTTGTTTATTCATTAATAAATAAAATATCCGATATTTTTTTCCACCGTCAGTTCCGCCGTCATTAACATAGGAAAGGTTTGATTTAATTGATTAAAGGAGAAAATATTTACAAACGAAAAGATGGAAGATGGGAGGGACGCTATCCTAAAGCCCGAAAAATGGATGGCTCTATTTACTATGGTTATATTTATGCTCGTTCATACCGAGACGTGAAAGAACAATTGATTGAAAAAAAAGCTAGAATAAATTATTTGAGTACTGCAAATATAAAGGAGTTTCAAGGGAGCGTGGCGGAGTGGGCTGCTATTTGGATAGAAGATATCATGTTTCCAAAGGTCAAAGCGAGTACATATGCTAGTTACTGTAGCAAAATTCAACTACATCTTATCCCAGTATTAGGGCATCGTCCTCTAAAAAAAGTAACAGTAGTAGAAATAGACCAACTAGTCAGTTTATTAATGAAAGACCTAGCACCAAGTTCTGTTCATATTGTTTTTCGTATTGTTAAAAGTTGTTTCGAAGCGGCTAAAGAGCGCGGATACCTTTTTCTAAACCCTTGCGAAAGAACGGTACTACCAAAAATAAACAAACGAAAAATAAATGCACTTAGTCGCTCGCAACAAAAGGCAGTGGAAAAAGAGTGTTTAAAGAGTAGTAAAGGATTGCCAATTGTTTTAGCATTAGAAACAGGTATGAGAATCGGAGAGATCTGCGCATTAAAATGGGAAGATATTGATTTTTCAGCTTCCTTACTAACTGTACAACGAACAAAACAACGCGTGTCAAACCCAAATACTACCGGAAATCGAACTAAATTGATTGAAACAAGCCCTAAAACTAAGGCTGCCGAAAGAATTATTCCTCTGACTTCCAAAATAAAAGAACTATTAATCCAAGAAAAAGAACAGACTCTATCACCATATGTTATTTCAAATGGCATGCAGCCGGTGGAACCAAGAACTGTCAGCTATCGATTTGAACGGATTAAACAATTTCTTGGATTGATCAATATTCCTTTTCATTCCTTGAGACATACTTTTGCAACCCGCTGTGTTGAATTAGGTGCCAATATTGCAGCTGTAAGCTCTATGTTAGGCCATTCGTCTATCAAAATGACATTAGATACCTATACTAATTCGTTTTTAGAAGATCAACGGGAAATAGTAAAGAAATTAGCTAGAATTTAATTACAGATATTTTTTAAAGCTCAAGGTACAGTTCGTACCTTTTTTTGCTTTTAAATAACACTTGTTATTTAAAAGCGTGTTCTTAATAAAAGTTAATTTGTTTACTAACAAATTATATAGTTAGACCAAAAAAGGGAGAACTTATTTATTATTGTCCGCCGTCATTTGCGCCGTCAATGATTCTGGAAAAGGCTTTATTAGAGAGGAAAGTTCTACTTGTTTCATGTTTTATCGAAAAACATGAAACAAGTAGAACCATGTTCTCAGTGTAAGCACATAAAAAAGCTATTGAAATAATTATACAATAGCATCTTTTCAAAGAAAAAGAATAAGTATCATATTTGGATGGAGGAAAAAAATGTTCAACCTTGGCATCATTTCCAATGCGGGAGAAAATAGCAATCATTTTGAAGAAGTTTTAAAGCAACATCAATACAGAATCATGACTTTAAATGTACATAATTATCTTGAAGAAATAAATAAAGTAGATGCAGTGATTATTAAAGAAGATACAGACATTGCGCAGACTTGTCGTTTTATTTTGGATAGTCGAAATAACTCTGATGCACTGATTTATGTTTATTCAATGGATCAGTCAGATAATAACAGATACTTATACCTTCAATTAGGTGCAGACGGTGTGTGTAAAGAAGGAACAGAAATGGAAGTACTTCCGATACTTCTTAATAATGCAATAAAGCGAATGAAATCAAAAAAAATTATACGGAAAATAGAAATGAAGCCACAAAATAATGATGGAATTAAAAACAGTACTCTAGAAATGATTCCTGAAAACTTCAGTGTCTTACTTAACGGATATGAAGAAGTTAACATGACTAAATTGGAATATATAATATTGGATGCTTTATATCGAAATGCAGGTAAAGCGATGAGCTACAAAGAAATTGCAAATATAGCTTGGAGAGATCAAGAGAGTGAAATTCAAAAGTATCGTGTGGCCAATGTTATTTTCCATGTAAGAGAAAAGATTGAAAAAAAAGATAGTAAAATCCAGTTTATCAAAACAATTCGCTCTAAAGGTTACATGTTGGACGCTCAAGCGTTAGATGGTTAAGCGCTTATTTTATTTTTACTATTGATAATGTGAACTTGAAATTTCTAAAGTTGTTTAAGTAAATGAACAATAGAATTGTTTAGAAGGAATAGAGTTTAATATTTAAAGGCAAATGATTCAAAAATGTATTTCTTTTTCTATATAGTAAAAATCACTCTCTGGATATTCTTACTTGTTTTAATAGAAAGAGAAGTAATGCGAAGTTCTATTTATAAAAGTAAGTAGGCCGTTTTAAGTTGGTGAAATAGTTATATAGAAAAATTGAAATAAATAGTGCGTCTTTTTTCTAACGCATAAAAAAGAAAGGAGGAAAAAAGTGAAAAAAGTAAAGCTACAAAAATCCAATATGTTTTGGGTATCACTAATTTTGCTGTTTGGGGTATTTTTTGGAGCAAATGAAGCCTCAGCTGAAGAAGTAAGTACTCCTAACTCTCCTTTAATTCAAGGAGATGGACTTTCTTTTGTTAACAACGGAGTGACTAGAGCAGTGCCAACATTTGATTGGAGATTGCTAGATGACGATGGTATTGACCTATCTACGTTTAATAAAGTAACAGTCAATACACCAGCTAAGTTAACGGGTGGTGCATTTGATAATACACAAAGGCAGTATTATATGTTCTTCGGCCATGTCGGCAAAAATCTTACGTATAACTCTTCGACCGGATTCAAAGTAGCTGGAAATATGTCGGCTGTATTAGGTGATTCTGTCAATTTACCAGTTCTGTCTCCAGGCATGATTGGTGTAAAGAAGGATGGTACTGCTGATCAACAAGTCTTTGGTTACGATTATAACTATACGAACAATTCAGTAGGTAGAACGGGGAGTAATTTTGACATCGGTGATGCTGTGTTAAATCCAGTAACTGGAAACTGGGAAGTCACACGAAGTGGAGTAACTCCGAATACGCAGTCTACTGCGGGAGATAATAAAACATATATTATGGAACAATATGTGAAAGATAATGAGATTGTCGCCTATGGTTATCTCATGCGGGGAACAGGTTCCATAGGTAACACTGATCCAAAGCCTTTGCCAGTAAGAGTTCATGGATCTGTAGTAGATTTTCAATCAGGGAGAATTCGTTTTGATGTTAACTACTATAATGATAGTGGTGAGACCAAGAATTTTGCAATGACCCATGGCTCGCATATGGATGTAGGTGGTAATCATATGTCATCCAAGCTCTATTCTTATGGAGAGGCTGGACTGTATTTCAATGAACCCAATAAAACTCTAGCAGATGGTATTCCAGCGAGAATTTACTTTTTTACCAATCTTGGTTATGGAGAATCATTAGGGCCAAATGCTCTTAAAACTGGAGATTTAGATATATTTGGGGTTTATGAAAATCTCTACAAAATATCTCATTGGACAGCTATCAATAAAAACATATGGACAAATCGTATGGTAGGACGAACAAATGCCTATGAACCTTGGGATACTATCATGCCCAAAGACCATTATTATCCTCTATCACATCCAATTTTTGCTTTAAGATGGCCTTTGGTAACGGTCTTACCATACGAAATTGGACATGGAGCTTTAGATATGTCGATTGAGGAACCTGCAGAACTTAAACCAGGTGCACAAAAAACATTTAAAAATCTGACTGAATCAATTCCAAAGAAAAACCTAGTAGGGGATACGCTGGAATTTACTTTAACGGCAACAAATCATGGTGCTGGAGTAATCAACGATTGGCAGCAAATCATGTTAGCAGATATGTTGCCTAAAGAATTAGAATTAGTAAGAGAGTCGCTAAGTGTGACCGATGTTGATGGAACGGTGACGAATCTAGCACCTACTGATTATGACTATGATCCTGGAGTAGATATAAACACATTTAGACTTAAAAATCTATATACGATTCCTCCTGACAAAGAAGTAACAATCAAATATAAAGCAAAAATTATCAGTGGAGTGAACACGACTATCACCAATCAATTTTTGGCTCTCAACCCTCAAAGCCAAAATGCTTTAGCGGATGTTAAAATCTCTATTAGTGCTGAACCAGCTAAACCTGAGGCAACTAAAATCTATAAAAATGAAACCACATCTGGCGATAGCAATCGGGTAGATGACACGCTTTCATTTGAATTAACTGCTACAAATACAGGTGGTAGTGTCTGGGAAGGGGTTACTTGGACAGATACGTATCCAAACGAACTTGAACTTGATAAATTTTCATTTGAATTAGTAGATGCAGAAGGTGTAGGAACGATGGTCGTTCCGACTTTCACAGAAAATCCTCGAACATTTGAGATTAACGATGCTTTAGATGTTCAACCTGGAAAACAGATTAAAGTTCGCTATAAAGCCAAAATTATTGGTGGGGGAAATACAACGATTACTAATAAGTTTGAAGCATCTAACATAAATAATCAAAATGCGACAGCGCAAGTTGATATTCCTATAGCAGAGAATAAAAAAGACCTTACGATTGAGTTTGTCGATAAGATGGGAAACACACGTTATACGTCAATCCTGTTGTCGGCAACAGTTGGTGAATTTGTGAAACTAAAAGAATTAGCTGAAACGGAAGGAACAGAAGTGTTTAATGCGATAAAAACTGTAGAAAGTGACGGTTACAAACTAGTTCAGCGTCCTTTGGATGAAGCATCTGTTGAAATTATCGATGGAGAAAATCGTGTGCAGTATGTCTTTGATGGTAAATTGATCCTATTTTCCGCTCCAGATGTCATTGATTTTAAAACCCAAAAGTATGATGGTAAAACAACACGTGTGAATGCACCAGATTATTATGGGGCTGATCTGGTTGTAAAAGATGGACGAGCAGTCAAAGAAAGATGGACCTTGACCGCAAAATTGGACAAAGAATTGACTTCGACTGATCCAACCGCACAAAACAGCGTATTGAAGAATGCAATCCTTTATTTTTATAAAGGAAACAAGATTACCTTAAGTACAGGCGCCGAAATGATTATGCGTGACACAAATAAAAGTGATCAAGAATTATATAACATTAGTGATACTTGGTTGGGCACTCAAACGGGTGACGGGTTCAAATTAGAAGTCGATCCAGGTGACGTAAAAAAATTAGGAAGTTATGAAGCTGAAATTTTGTGGGAACTTGCAGCGACGCCAGAATAAGAAAGGGAGGAAAAGATGATTAAACAATATAAATTTATATATTTAATGTTGCTATTTCTTCTGTTTGGGGCGTCGCTTATTGAACAAAATGCTTATGCAGATGGAGGTCAGGTGACGACTAGTGGGGTTGTTGGTTTTTACGAAGAGTCAAGCAGTGAGCCTCCAATATCAAGCACAAGTGAGTCAGTAACAAATAGCAATTCAAGTGAGCCTCTGATAGCCAAACCCAAAGGTCGATTACCAAGTACCGGTGAGATAATAAGCAATCCGTTTACGTGGTTAGGCTGCTTGTTAGCAATTAGTGCGATGGGATTGTTCTTATGGGTGAAAAATAAACGGCAGAACGGGGATGAAGACTGATGGATAAAATGACAAAAGTCGGTTTACTTTCCTGTGTGACGAGTTTAAGCTTATTTGTTACTTCAATTGTTTTTGTAGAGCCTGTTTTAGCAGAGAGCGCTGAAAGAATAGGAAAAGGAAAGATAGAAATGATCGGTGGTATACCAAAAGATCCGATTGATCCTGAAAATCCTGAAAAACCAGTCGATCCTGGTCCAGGACCTTCAACTGACGGACCTTTACGAATTGATTTTGTCTCCTCTTTTAATTTTGGAAATAATAAAATTGAAAAGAGAAATCATCATTTCTTCGCTAATGCCCAATTGTTTCACGATGGAACGACGGCCAGAGGAAGTTATATTCAAATCACAGATGAGCGTTCAGAAAAACTTGGTTGGACCTTGCAGGTTCGACAAGAGTTTCAATTTAAAAATTCTGTTATTCAAGAAAAAGACGAACAAGAATTGAAAGGGGCAACTCTTTCATTGGATCATGGGTGGGCTAATAGTATCTATACATGGGAAACGGCTCCTGTTGTGACAAAAGATACGATTGAAATTACAGAATTAGCCACAACGCAAAATATTGCGATTGCTGATGTAGGAAGTGGCAAAGGTCAGTGGACCATTGAATTTGGCGCTTCAGAAACAAATACGAACAATCAAAAAAATACACTTTTTCCTAAAACTACTCCTTCTGGTGAAGCCGTATTAGACTCAGAATTTGAAAATCAACTGGTTTATGGAAAT
Organism: Enterococcus silesiacus; assembly: GCF_001886225.1. Lineage (NCBI taxonomy): Bacteria > Bacillati > Bacillota > Bacilli > Lactobacillales > Enterococcaceae > Enterococcus > Enterococcus silesiacus. The sequence goes on from NZ_JXLC01000003.1 coordinate 59,888, forward strand.
AAGGCAGTTGCCTTGTCTATTCCAAATGGAACAGTGATTAAACCTGTTCAATATGAAACGGAATTAACATGGATACTGGCAGCTTTGCCAAATTAATTGGAGTTAACTTGTGAATAACAAGTAACTATATAAAAAAATAACACACACAATATTAGGAGGAAACAAAATGAAAACAAGAACACTATGTGCAGTTGCTTTAACAGCAATCATTTCATCATCACTAGTAGGCGGTGCCGCAGCATTTGCTGAAACTACTGAACACAGTAAGGCGGGTAAAGGGATCATCGAAATCATCGAAGATACTGACGATAATGGCGATATTGATCCTGAGAAAGAGGGCGGCGGCATTATTCCAGATCCTGATACAGTTGATAAAAATACAGTGCCAGGTGCAATTACTATCGATCGAGTGGCTGTATTGAATTTTGGAAAACAAAAAGTGTCAACAAAAACTGAAACATATACAGCATCAGAAATTCCAGTAACAGAAATTGCAGCAGATGGTACTGAAAACCCAGATAAAACAGTTCGTGGACCTTACGTACAATGGACGGATAAACGTGCAGGGGAAGATCACACGTATGCAATCAAAGCGGAATTAACGAAACAATTTACGCTTGTAGGTAACACAAAAACATTAGATAAATCAACAATTAGTTACAAAAACGGATTATTAAATTCAACACAAGAAAATCTTGCATACTGGCCAGCAGGCGAACCAGGCAACTTTACATTAGGAAATGGTACGGATAATGAAGGTGCTGGAAAACAATTAGTATTTGATAATACTAAATCAACAGGTGCTGTTGGTTTAGGAACATATTCAGCAGAATTTGGACAATCAGCAGACTTTTTAGCAGAAAATATCAAACGTCCAGGTGCACCAACAGCTGGAATAGGTGAAGCAGCTAGTTCAGTTTCTCTAAAAGTTCCAGCACAAACAGTTGAATTAGGAGCTTATCAAGCAGATATCACTTGGTCAATTGAATATACACCAGCACCATAAACGTTTAGATATCGAGTAAAAAGTGTCTATTATCAAGAAACATGTCACTTATTGAACCATAACAAGTATAGGAGGCTGGCAGGTTAAAATGTCAGCCCCTGTTTATTACAAGTAAAGGATGAAGGGCCAAATGAAATTAAAAATAACATACGTTTTATACCTGATGATGACACTTGTCGGAGTCTTAGGTACAACTCTCTATACATATGCAAACGAACCATCCGCTGCTGACGCACAGGGGGCAACAGGTTTTTATTATGAAATCAACTACCCTGAAAATCAGAAAGAGAAGAAAGGCTACTTCGATCTGAAGATGAATCCAGGTCAAAAACAAGAAGTAAGCTTATCATTGAAAAACTTTGGTGAAGAAGAGGTGACAATTGGTCTCAGTCTCAATGGAACCAGAACCAATTCTAGCGGTGTTATCGAATATGGTCCAAGTAAAATCGAAAAGGATCCATCACTAAAATTTGATTTTGTTGACCTAGTAAAAGCACCCGAAACAATTACGCTAGCTCCTAAAGAAGAAAAAAGCGTGCCAATCACAATCACGATGCCTGACACATCTTATGATGGAATCGTTGTTGGCGGTATCCAATTGAAAACAATAGAAGATGAGAAGAAGGTCAAGGAACCAGTCAAAGAAGGTGCCAATATTGCCAATAAATATGCGTACGTAATAGCAATGGTCTTACAAGAAACAGAGAAAGAAGTTCAGGCGGAATTGGCATTGAATAAAGTTGAAGTAGGTCAGTTCAATTATCGTAATACTGTATTTGTAGATGTCTCAAACATCAAGGCTAATTTTTTACGAAAACTATCAATGGAAGTTCAAATAACGCCAAAAGGAAAAGGAGAAGTTCTTTATGAGACTAAAAAATCTGAAATAAATGTTGCTCCGAATACCTTCTTGCGCTTTCCTGTCACAATGAATGGTGAAAAAATGCTCCCAGGAAAGTATACAGCAAATATCTTAGCAAAAGCTGGTGATCAAAAATGGGAATGGCATGAGGAGTTTACGATCACTGATGAACAAGCAGACAAGTTTAATCAAGAGGATGTCGATTTAGTTCGAGAAAAAGGTGTGAATTGGCCACTAATTATTGGAGTAGCAGTTGGAATCTTTACCTTTGTTGTACTTATTTTAGTTATTAATCGTTTAGTAAAAGATAGAAAGAATAAGAAAAAAAAGATGCGAAAGAAGCAGAAATAAATTGATCGAGGTAGGTTAAAGAAATGACTGTATTAGAAATAACTATCCGAGTGTTACTTATTTTGACTTTACTCAGCGTATTGCTTTTTATACTCTTTCTCTTTTTCTTTATCAAAACGGCGAAAGAAGTAAAATTTGTCGAAAAAAAACGCAGTAAAAATACGAAAAGAAAGCGCCAGCTGGCACGTAAGCGAAAACAGTTACGAATCGAAAAGAAAAGAATGAAGCGTCGGACAATCCTCTTTATGGTGTTAGCAACTCTGTTTTTGGGAGGGAGTCAATTCGTTTCGTATTACCAATCAATGACCTTAAGTAAAGAAGATGAAGATGTCATTGTGAAAAGCTATTTTTTACTAAATGATTTTGATCAACAACTAGAAAACGCAAAAACAGAAAGTGAAAGTAAGGATAAAATAGATGGAAATATCCGTTATTTAGCTGGGGCTATCACTAGCTATGGAGCGAACAAAGCTAGTGATTTGAATACGGAAGAAGGGCAACTAGCACTCAATCGCTACTACAAAGCAATGCTAGATATCGGAACTAATGCCATGCGTATGACAACTGGCATTTATGGAAATGAGGAAATAGCTTCAGACTATCAAGCAGATATAAAACGAGCTCGAGTTTATCAAAAGAAAGTATTTGAACTATATAAAGTCGACGAATCTGCCTTGAAAAAAAGCAAAAGTAATTCTTGATTAGGGCTGACAAATGAGCATAAACAGACAAGCCAGACCAACACAAAACGAACGATCAAAGATTGAGCAGATAAAATCAAAGCGAAAGAAAAATCCGAGCAAGAAATCGAGAAAAAGAAAACAGCAACAGCAAAAAAGACAGGCTAGTAAACAAAAAAAACGTAATCAGTTTATTCGTGAAGGGTTATTTAGTTTATTTTTACTAGCAATATTAGTCTATGGTCAATCTTTTTTCTTTTTTAGCTTAGCGAAATCAACGAGCTATGCCATGAGCCCAACGTTAAAGTTTGGGACGTATGTTTTAGTTGAAAAAACACAAAGAATTCAGAGACTAGATGTTGTTTTGATCAAACGGGAAAATGCACAAAAAACAGAAATAAAGCGCATCATCGGGTTACCAAATGAAAAAGTAGAATATAAAAATGATCAACTGTTTATCGACGATGAAGAACGAACGGAACCTTTCATCACAGAAGAGAAAAAATCAGCTCGTAAGAATGAATTCATGTATACAAAAGATTTTACCCTAGCTGACTTAACTGGGGAAACAACATTAGCAAAAGATTGTTATTTTGTCTTGGGAGATAATCGGTTGTATTCAACAGATAGTCGTGAATATGGTTTAATTAAAAGAGCAGAAATTATCGGAGTTGTAAGTACGCGTTTTTAACTAGGTTAAAGTTAATGTGTCTTAAGTCTAAAGCATGAAATAAAACTGTTCACAGGTTTTATCTCATGCTTGTTTTTTTATCTAGAGAAAATATCAGGATTTCTAGTTCAATAAAGGCAAGTGTGGTATACTATTTAGGAGTAAATTCAAGAGAATGCTAGAAGGAGGATGTTTCTACATGTCAGAAAAAGAAACATTTTATATCACTACCCCGATTTATTATCCAAGTGGACAACTACATATCGGCAATTCATATACTACAATTGCCTGTGATGCGATGGCCCGTTACAAACGCTTGATGGGCTTTGACGTGTTTTACTTAACAGGTGTGGATGAGCACGGACAAAAAATTGAAAATAAAGCTTCAGAATTAGGCGTTACACCGAAAGAATATGTCGATAAAATGGCGGCAGATGTTCAAAAATTATGGAAAACACTTGATATCAGCTATGATAAATTCATCCGTACAACAGATGATTACCATAAAAAAGCCGTTCAGCAAATTTTTGACCGCTTATTAGAACAAGGCGATATTTACCTTGGTGAATACGAAGGCTGGTACTCTGTTTCAGATGAAGAATATTTTACTGAAACACAATTAGCAGAAGTCTATCGTGATGACGAAGGCAAAGTGATCGGTGGAAAAGCACCAAGCGGCCACGAAGTTGAATTAGTCAAAGAAGAATCTTATTTCTTCCGCATGAGTAAATATGCGGATCGTTTATTAGATTACTACAATGAACATCCAGAATTCATTCAACCTGAATCACGTAAAAACGAAATGATCAATAACTTCATTAAACCAGGCTTAGAAGACTTGGCTGTATCACGTACGACATTCTCATGGGGCATTCCATTGTCTAATGATCCCAAACATGTGGTTTATGTTTGGATCGATGCTTTGTCAAACTATATCACAGCTTTAGGCTATGGCTCAGAAGATGATAGCCTGTTCCAAAAATATTGGCCGGCAGATGTTCATATGGTTGGAAAAGAGATCGTCCGTTTCCACACGATTTATTGGCCGATTATGTTAATGGCCCTAGAATTACCGTTACCCAAGAAAATTTTCGGTCACGGCTGGTTATTGATGAAAGATGGAAAAATGTCTAAATCTAAAGGCAATGTCGTTTATCCAGAAATATTAGTTGATCGCTACGGCTTAGATGCATTACGTTATTACTTATTACGAGCAATCCCGTTTGGTAGTGACGGTGTCTTTACGCCAGAAGACTTTGTTTCTCGTTTAAATTATGATTTGGCGAATGATTTAGGGAATTTATTGAACCGTACGATTGCGATGATCAATAAATACTGTGAGGGACATGTTCCAGCATATGCCTCTAAAGTGACACCTTTTGACAGTGAGTTATCCACAACTGCTGCGAATGTGATCGGTAAATACCATGAAGCAATGGAGAAAATGGAATTCAACACAGCAATTGCTGAAGTTTGGACCTTGATTTCACGTGCGAATAAATATATCGATGAAACACAACCATGGGTTTTAGCCAAAGATGAAGACAAGAAAAATGAGTTAGATAGTGTGATGGTCCACTTAGCTGAAAGTTTACGCATTGTAGCGATTCTGTTACAACCAGTGATGACTGAGACACCGACAAAAATCTTTGAACAACTAGGCTTAGATCCTGATACGATGAATATGGAAGAGATCCACTTCGGTGAGTTTCCAACAGATGTCAAAGTTATTGCGAAAGGAACACCAATTTTTCCTCGTTTAGAGATTGATACAGAGGTACTTTATATTCAAAAGAAAATGTCTCAAAATACGCAAACGACAACAGAAGAAATCAAATGGGATCCAGAAGAAACGGAACTTATTTCAACAAAAGACAAAGAAATCAAGTATGAAGATTTCGATAAAGTAGAACTAAAAGTAGCAGAAGTCATTGATTGTAAAAAAGTTAAGGGTGCTGATAAGTTACTACAATTCCGTTTAGATGCAGGAGATGAGCAAGATCGTCAAATCCTTTCAGGTGTTGCAGAATTTTATCCAGATCCAAGTGCTTTGATTGGTAAAAAAGTCGTGATTGTTGCAAACTTGAAACCAAGAAAAATGCGTGGGCAGATCAGCCAAGGAATGATTCTTTCCGCTGAATCGCCAGAAGGCAAATTACAAATCATCGACGCACCAAAAGAAATGCCAAATGGTGCAATTATTGCCTAATAAAAGTGACATTAGAATTAATAGTTCAAAAAAGCAATTAACAGCTTGTTAATTGCTTTTTTATATAAAATGTATATAAATGATTAATAATTTGACAAATATTAGTTATTTATAAGAAAATTAAAAATATTATAAACAAGCATATCAAAAATGATGTTTTTATTGTATTATTACTTAGAGTCATAAAAAAAAGAGTAATCTACAAGGAGAATGTAAAATGAGAATGAAGAAGTATATGATGGGGATCATTACAGGAGTTGCAATTTTTTTATTAGCAGCGTGCGGATCAGATCCGAGAAAAGAATTTACAAATGAGCTGTTTAGTTCTAAAAGCAAAGACTACAATGCTGCCAGCTTTGAGATGAAAATCAAAGACTTGACGTATGATGGTGATGAAGGCGGCGCGTATGTAAAAATGATTGCCAGCCAATTAAAAGACATGAGTATTGAAGGAAATTATGCAATTGATGATAAAAAAGATACTATGGAAATGGAGATCACAGCGAATCTATTTGGAGAGAAATTACCTTTCCAATTCGTTGGCAGTAAAGACAACTACTATATGTCTACTAGCTTTGTCTCAGGTTTGTTAGATCTAGCGAATTCATTTGGTTATCCACTTGAATTAAGCAAAAGCGATTTAAACGAATTAAAGGGCAAATATATCGACATCGCTCAAGCAGGCGATACGCTTACATCAGGTGAGTTAGACAAGAAAACAAATCCATTGAAGAACAAGTCATTTACGAATGCTGAAAATTCTAAAATGGGCAGAGAAGTTAAAAAATTGATCGAAAGCTTCGACAAAAAATCTTTTACAGCAGATAAAGATGTCGTGACACATACGTTTACTAAAAAAGAAATTATCAAGATAATGGAAAAAATAGACGAAGTTGCCAAAGAAAACAAAGAGTACAAAAAGTCAGATAGTGAAAAAGAAATGAAAGATGCTATCAAGTCATTGAAAAATGATCTAGATAAAATGGATATCAAAGTCAGTATCAACGAAAAGACGAAAGCTGTCGATATGGAAATGGCTTTAGCTGCTACGGATGAAGATAATGCTGAAATGAGTATTGTGATGTCAATTTCCACAACACCGAAAAAAAATAGTGGAAAAATCAAAATGCCAAGTAAAAAGGAAATCATCAGTCAAGATAAGTTAGAAAGTATTTTAGAAAATATTACTGGAGCTGCTACAAATGATTCAGAATTAGATGATGATTCGATCGATTATAGTGACTTGAAGGATGATCCGGAAATTCAAGAAATGTTGGATGCTCAATTAGATGAAATGATCGAGCGGATTGAAGCAAATCCAGAAGCTGTAACAGAAGAAAAAGCAAAAGAAGTACGTGAAGAAGCGAAAGAATATCTTAATGATAAGCAAATGAAAAAATTAAACGATGCGTTGGATAAAGCGTTGAAAGCTGGAACAGTTTAACAAAAAATGATGAAAAACAATGTTTCCTGTAGCTAAATCATAGATTTGGCTATTGTGGAGAACATTGTTTTTTTCTACATATGTTCTTGACTTGCTGGAATAGGTTATAATAGTCAATAAGAATTCTTAGGGTAAGGAGGCCCCATATGTGTGTATTTTGTGAAATAACAGATTTTGTTATTGAAAATGAATTAGCTGGTGCTTTTTATGATAAATTTCCTGTTAGCACCGGGCACCTATTGATCATACCCAAAAGCCACAGAATGGACTATTTTGATTTATCTATAGCAGAAAAGCAAGCAATCGAGGAGCTACTTCAAATTGGCAAAAAGCTACTTGAAGAGACAAATGAGCCTGCGGGTTTTAATATCGGGACAAATTGTGGCATTAACGCGGGTCAAAGTATCATGCATTGCCATATACATCTGATTCCTAGATATCTTGGCGATATGGTAAACCCAAAAGGCGGTGTACGAGGTGTGATTCCTTCAAAACAACATTACTAAAGAAGAGCGGTGATATTAATGCAGTTAAAAGAATTAACGGTAGCAGATGAGCTACGCTACTTAGCTTTTGCAAAAGAGTGGGGCTCTTTAGAAGAAGCTAAAATAACTCCGACATCTGCTAATCTAAATGGGCTGACTTTTTCGGAGTGGCTAGATAAACTACAAAAAGATAAAGATATCAGAAAGAATGATTTTGTTCCAGCAGATACACTATTTCTTGAAGTTGATTGGTGCTGTTCAACTAAGATATGCATTAACGGATAGACTTGTGCAAATTGGTGGGAATATTGGTTATGGAATCGTTCCTTCTGAAAGAGGAAAGGGCTATGCGAATTGGCTACTTGCACAAGCTTTACTTATCTTTCAAGAGCGTGGTTTGTCTAAAGTAATGCTTACGTGTGACAAAACGAATAGAGGATCGCAAAAAACGATCCAAAACAATGGTGGTATCTTGTCTGATGAGTATTCTGTTGAAGGAAAAATAGTCCAGCGGTATTGGATCGAGTTATAGTGTAAAAAATAAACTGTCTCTTATAAAAATTGAGGCAGTCTATTTTTCGTCACATACTTCTTCAGCAACCAGTCGACTAAAATTTTAATTTTTTATTTGATTTAATTCTACGGAAACGAGTTGGTAACAGCATGATCAATAGTGCATAAGGTACGCTAATAATCGACCAAGTCAAGGCTCGACTCAAACTGTTGTTTTTGTACAACCAATTAAGTAAAAAATGTAGACCCAAGATACTAAAGGCAACAAAAATCAAGACCGCATACGTCGGTTCATTTTTGATAGTCGCTCTAAAAATACTGCCGATTAAAGGGACGAGATAAAAATAAGCACTAGTTAATGAAATCCGCCAACTTTTTGCGATAGTCCCAAGGTTTATCAAGAAAAATACAATAGACAGTACAATTCCAAGCGGTGGAAAAAAGGCGATCAAAGCGGAATATACAGCACCCCATAAAAGCATCAAGGGACCTTTTACAATTGCCGCAAGACCAACAAAAATTGCTATCAAAAGAAATTGCTGCGTCATCGTACCATAAGCTAACAACCCAAAAAGAATCAGTAATACCCAGTGCCAAATCGTATTGACTTGAGGTTTTCGTTGAATCGTTACGTTTTTTTGAATCGTAGTTTTTAGAAAGTCAGATTCTTCAAAGAAATTTTTCAAAAAGCACTCACTCCTATCAAATTAAAAATCAGACTGGAGTTAAGTTTACTGCGAAGTAGATAAAAACACATCGGACTAAAGTCGGTTTTTTCCGATTTTTTTATTCAGGCACGGTTGATTCTTGCACTGTAACAACCTCTAGCTGCATTGTGAACATCAACGAAGGCAATTTTGTCATTTGCTAAAATATGACTGATGACCTCTGGCGTTAAACTTTTAGGTTCATAGAGGTACGCATCAATGATCATTCCCAAGATATCGTAGCAGCGAAGAGAAGTAAAGCGATCATAAATAACGGAGGGAATTTCATTTAGTTGTAAAGCTGATTCGCCTTTTCCTAAGGTAACGAAAATAGGTCCAGTTGCGTCATAAGGAGATTGCATACTTAAATGGTGATAGTTCAATAAATAGGTGGTCTCACCTATTAGACCTTCTTTCAACGAAATTCTACACGGAAAGCCAGGGGAACTGTCAACAATCTGTTTTTTGATATTTTTTGCTTCTAATTCTTCTGTTGTCATGGCGTTTAACCAAAGAAAATCTTTTCTTTTGAGACCAGTGATTAAAAAATTATTTTTCATATTTAGTACCGTCCTTTCTCTAGTGAACAGTAGCAGTATACTCAAAAAAATCGTCTTTTTCTTTCGAAAAATGGACAGTAAATTTTTTTTGTATTGCTTTGGACTAGTTAAGAAATTAGTTAGCTATTTTAGCAAATATAAAAGCGTGAAACCCTTTAAATTCAAAGAGTTTCACGCTTTTTTTAACAGTTTAAAGTCCTAAGTTTAATTATTCAAGCGCAAGCAATGTGGAAAGCTCTCCAATATAAGGCAGAAATACTTGTTTCATCCCACGAGAAATAGCTGTATAAAGAATTTTTTTCTCGCGCTCCGTTGTTCCATAACGCAATGTCGAAGGATCGTGAATAATCACATTATCAAACTCAAGGCCCTTAGCCATATCAATTGAAAGAATTTGGGTAGCATTCGTATTATTTTTTTGGGACAACTGATGCTCTAATTCTTCCGCTTCCACCGCGTTTTTCGTAATGATCACAGTCGCTTCTTCAGAGGACAATGAGCCTAAAATTGAAATAAGTTTCTCTAAATATACTTCTTGATCGTTACAAGAAATAAACACAGGTTTCTCGCCATCTTTTCGGATCGAGACAATGTTTAGTTTCTCATGATTTGTCACTAAAGTCTGAAAGAGCTGAGTGATTTCTTTACTTGAACGATAACTATTTAATAATTGATAAGAGGTAACTGAACGGCTGGACGCCGATAATAATTCTTGTAGATCAATAAAACTAATCGACGTGTTAAAAATCGCCTGATTTTCATCTCCTGCTAAGGTAAAGTTAGCTTGTGGGAATAATTTAAGCAGTAAAAGAATTTGAGCTTCAGTATAATCTTGTACTTCATCCACCAAAATAAACGCCATTTGTCTATTCGATAAATCTTCAATAAATTTATCTTTGAGCAATAACAAAATCACTACTTCATCTGCAGTATAGGCTGTTGTTACTCTTTCATATGAAACCTGTTGATAACGCTGATACAATGCTTCAAAAAGCAACCATTGGTCGAACCAAGCGACGTCAGTAATCGCATCTACCACTTTGCGGTATTTTTGCTGTAGTCGTTGAAGCGCATACGCTACTAATTGTTCCTCATCTTCTGCATCAAACGTTGTATCAAAATAGCGCAATTGTTCTGCTTCAGTCAAATCTTGCATCTGATCGATCATTTGTTTAGACTTCGATTGTTTGATCAAATAACGATTCCACAAACTTGAAAGTTTTTCTTTTGTTGCAGAAAGTCTGTCTCTGATTGATAAAGTAGTTGGTGTTTCTTGATATAAACCAAAAATCAATTCAGCAGAAAATATCGGTTTACGTTTGAATAAAATCGGTTTAAATAATGATTGTTGAATCAAAGATGCATCTTGGAAAGCTTGAATAAACGCCACAAAATTCTGCGATTGAATCACTCTTTGTTGGGCATTGACTTGTTCAGCAGTGATGCGTTTGAAATAGTCGGATTCACTTTCAATTGGCGCTTTTTCACGAAAGGTAAATTTAAGAAACTGCAACAACGTCAAATTTAAGGGATTCCGTTCACCTAAATTCGGCAACACTTGAGAAATATAATCAATAAAGGTTGAATTGGGTGAAAGCAGTAAAATATCATCAGCGGTAATTTTGGTCCGATGATTATAAAGTAAATAAGCAATTCGCTGCATGATCGCAGAAGTTTTTCCACTACCAGCAATTCCGTTGACCAAAAGCAATGGGTGGCTTTCATCTCGAATGATTTCATTTTGTTCTTGCTGGATTGTTGTGGTGATATCTTTCATGTACTGAGAAGAATCAGCCTCTAGTGAATGAAGCAAAATATCATCTTGGATCGCAAGACTGGTATCGAAAAAGTTGAGCAACCGATCCTCTTCAATAATCAATTGTCTTTTTAAATTTAAGCTAACAGGTATTTCTGTTTTGTTGACGTAATAACTGCTGTCACCTAAAACATTATTATAAAAAAGTGAGGCAATTGGCGAACGCCAGTCATAGATTCGTGATTCACCGTCAAGATTTGTAAAGTCATTCATCCCGATATAAAAGACATCACGATCAGAATCGTCATCTAAGAAGGTTACATCAATTTTTCCAAAATAAGGGACTTTCAGTAGTCGTTCGACTTTTTCTAGTTGTTTAGCAGCCGTCTCATTTTGAATGTTTAACTGATCGATTTCTCTATTTTTCATTTCCATCATGGCAAACGTTTCTAAGTTATCTGAGTAACTATCAAAATTTAGTTTTGTATCGCCGCTAAATTGCTCTAACACCGATTTTCCAGTCGTGTTGACTTCATCGATAGCGGTTTGATAGGTGTCTTTTGCTTGGCTCAATTCTTCATAAACCTGTTGCAGATGTTGGGTTTCTTGTGTGCGATCGTTTGACATATTGGTTCCTCCTGACATAAATTGCCGTGACCGAATAGTATAAGCTATTTTTTTGAATAAAGCAATTATAAGAAGCTGATAATTTATCGGTGCTGTCCATTCAGCTTTTGGCTAAAATGTGATAAAGTATAGAAGACAGAGGAGGAGTTTACTTGATTTTTGATTCTCATACCCATTTAAACGCAGAACAATTTAATGAAGATATTCCAGAAACAATTGCACGTGCGAAAGAATTAGGTGTAACAGAGATGGCCGTGGTTGGTTTTGATACACCGACGATCGAAAAGTCTCTGGAACTTAGTCAACAATATAAAGAAATCCAAAGTATTATCGGCTGGCACCCAACCGAAGCTGGCAGCTATACGCCAGAAATCGAAAAAAAACTGCAGCAATTATTAACGACACCCAAAGTAGTAGCCCTTGGCGAAATCGGTTTAGATTATTATTGGATGGAAGATCCAAAAGAAGTACAAGATCGTGTGTTTCGTCGTCAAATCGCGATCGCTAAAGAGATGAATCTGCCAATCAGTATCCATACACGAGATGCGATGGAAGATACTTATAACATTTTAAAAGAAGAAGATATTCGTGATATCGGTGGAATCATGCACAGCTTTAGTGGTGACCCTGAGTGGATGGCAAAATTTTTAGAGATGGGGATGCATATTTCTCTAAGTGGCGTTGTGACGTTCAAAAAAGCGCTGGAAGTGCAAGAGGTAGCTAAAGCAGTCCCGTTAGATCGTCTATTGGTCGAGACTGACGCACCGTATCTAGCACCTGTTCCCTATCGAGGCAAACGTAATGAACCAGGCTATACTCGTTATGTAGTGGAAAAAATCGCAGAACTACGAGAAGTTCCCTTTGAAGAAATAGCTAGACAAACAACAAATAATGCCCATCGCTTATTTAGGTTAGCCGAATGACAGATAAGTTGCGAATTGAAGAAATTATTGTCGTTGAAGGAAAAGACGATACCAGACGAATTCAAGAAGTTGTCGATGTAGATACGATTGAAACGATCGGATCTGCAATCAATGAGGATATTTTAGAACAAATTCAACATGCGCAAGAAACGCGCGGGGTCATCATTTTTACTGATCCAGATTTTTCAGGTGAAAAAATTCGCAAAACGATCATGGAAGTTGTTCCTGATGCTAAGCATGCATTTCTCTCACGAAAGCTAGCTGCGCCTAAAAAAAGAGGGAATAGTTTAGGCGTGGAACATGCCAGTGATGAAGCGATTTTAGAAGCACTAGAAAAAATTGTGACACCTGTTAACGGGTCTGATGATTACCAAGAAATACCTAGACAAACCTTGATCGAATATGGTTTAATAGCGGGAGCTCGTGCAAAAGAGCGTCGTGAAAAATTAGGGGACGAATTGCGCATTGGCTATACCAACAGTAAGCAATTGACCAAACGCTTGAAAATGTTTCGTATTACAGAAAAAGAACTGATAGACGTAATGAATAAGATAAACGAACTACCTAGTGAAAAATCGGAGGAATCAATTTGACAGAATATAAAGAAATAGCCACGCCTTCAAGAACCAAAGAAATTTTGAAGAAACATGGCTTTTCATTCAAAAAAAGTTTAGGACAAAACTTTTTAACAGAACCGAATATCTTACGTAAAATCGTCGAGACGGCAGGGATCGATACGCAAACCAATGTAGTAGAAGTAGGTCCCGGTATTGGGGCATTAACCGAACAGCTAGCTAAAAATGCTGCACAAGTTTTGGCGTTTGAAATCGATGATCGTCTGATTCCTGTTTTAGAAGATACGATGAGTCCCTATCGAAATGTCACAGTTATTCATAATGATGTGTTAAAAGCAGATTTAGTCGGTACAACCAAAGTGGTCTTTAAAGAAGAGCTTCCGATCAAAGTCGTTGCCAATCTACCTTATTACATCACAACACCGATCATGATGCACTTTTTAGAATCTGATTTAGAGGTACAAGAAATGATCGTCATGATGCAAAAAGAAGTTGCAGATCGCATCTCGGCAAAACCCGGAACAAAAGCATACGGTTCGTTATCGATCGCGGTTCAATACTTTATGGAAGCAAGCATTGCGTTTATCGTACCAAAAACCGTGTTTATTCCGCAGCCAAATGTTGATTCGGCAATCATCAAATTAACAAAACGTGATAAACCGGCCGTTGAGGTAACGAATGAAAAAGAATTCTTCAAACTAACAAAAGCCTCATTCCAGTTGCGCCGTAAAACACTATGGAACAATTTGATTCATTTTTATGGTAAAGATGATGGAACCAAAGCTTGGTTGACTAATAGTTTGACAGAAGCAGAAATCGATCCTTCACGTCGAGGAGAAACCTTGTCGTTAGTGGAGTTTGGTCGTTTAAGTAATACGTTAGAAAAAAATCGTTAAAAAAGTGGATTGAGAAAAATTGCTCTATTTTTCTCAACCTCTTTTTGTTATACAAAATAACGCAGCGAATGTTATACAAAGAGGTTGGAACAGGAGCTGCTTCTATTGACACCGATTATACGGATTTCATGTGGTTGAGATATAACTCGAAGAGTTATGTTCCTATCACAATTTATTTTGACTTTATGTAAAATAATTGGATTGAGATATTGACTTTTTTCAAATATCAAGCATAATTGTAGTTAGAAAGCGCTTTCTTAAATAAGGAGTGATACTGTGGAGAATAAGAAAACAAGAAATGTTACGTGGATGCTGGTAGCTATTTTTCTGGGATACACCTGTATTTATGTTGATAAAACGACAATTGGAATGTCGCTGGTGACAATTGCAAATGATCTAGGGTTTGATCCGCAACAAAAAGGATTGATACTCAGCGCTTTTTTTCTAGGATATACGATTTTTCAGATTCCATTTGGTTATTTATCTAATAAGATCGGGACGAGAAAAATGATGATTACGTCTGTTTTTTTAGTAGGAATTTTTCTTTTCTTATTTGGATTTGGTTTTTCTTTATTGTATTTTATTTTGATCCGGTTTATGACAGGAGCAGTGGCCCATTCAGGTTATCCGTCTTCTGTAAGTACCTTTATTTCACAAGAACTACCAATCGACAAACGCGGACCAGCGCAATCGACAATGATCGCTTCTTCTGGTTTTGCGGCAATCGTAGGACCGTTATTGATCGCTCCTCTTTTACTACAGATTGGTTGGCATAAGACCTATTATTATTTAGGTGTAGCAGTTCTTTTGATCGCCGTTTTAATGTATTTTGTGATCCCTAAAGAATTTGGCGGGGTGAAGGAGCAGTTAAAAAATAAAAATGCGATTTCATTTCGGGAAGTATTGAAGGACCGAAATGTTTGGATTTTAATTTTTGCAGCATTTTTTATCAATGCTGCGATATATGGACTGAATGGTTGGATGGCGACTTATCTGGTTGAAGCTCATGGGCTGGCCTTAACTCAAACAGCCTATGTATCGGCTATTATTGGCTTTTTCACGATGGTAGCTGCAATGGTGGGTGGCGTTGTGGTCAATAAGTATTTCATTGGTAAAGAAAAAAACGTCATTTTCATTGCCACTATAGGTGGAGGGATTTTTGCCGTTTTAGTTTCAGTTGTGGGAACGTTTTTCCTGAGTATGTTGGCGTTAACTTGCGCTGTGGCTTTTGCCAGTTTAGCATTTGCGACATTGATGAGTATTCCGGTGAAAATATTTCCAACAGATGAAGTGTCTGCAAAATATGCAACGATTAATGCGATTGGTGTTTCAGGTGGATTCGTTGCACCGACGATTATTGGTGCATTGATTCAGCTTTCTAATGGTGCTTTCTTTAGTTCATTTTTATTTATAGGTATTTCATTTATTGTTGCTGGAGCAATTACTTTACTCGTTAAAAAAAATGAAGAATCTTAGTTCAGAATTTTGAAAAAATGAAAAGGGTGTGAGAAAATGTGTACAGGAATTACAATTAAATCAATCAAAGGCAATAGTTACTGGGGAAGAACTCAGGAATTTAATTTGTTGCTGGAATATGATGGTGCAATTATTCCAAGAAATTACGATCTGACTGTTTCGTTAGATCATTTTTTTACACGTTATGCTGCGATGGGGGTCTCAATTGCAGGTCAGCCGTTATTAGTGGATGGTGTTAATGAAAAAGGATTGATGGGTGGTTCTTTTTACTTTGGTAATTATAACCGGTATATCAAATCAGACAAAATTCGCGCGATGGGAAAATTACCACTAGCAGGGGCTGAATTTGTGACCTATGCGTTAACGAACTATGCTTCGGTCGAAGAAATTAAAGAGCGGGCAAATCAAGATACGGCAATTGCAATTGTTGATAATCAAATGGGAATTCCCCAGCATTATGTATTCCAAGATGAGTCTGGTGCGTCTGTTGTCGTTGAGCCGTCGATCGATGGTGGGTATGAAATTTATGATAATCCTGTAGGTGTTTTTACAAACAGCCCTAAATTTGATTGGCATTTGACCAACCTTCAAAATTATGTAGGACTAAGTGATACGATAGCACCGGATATTCAGATGGATGATCTTCATGTGTTTTCAAATGGCAAAGGGTCTGGTTTACGAGGGATTCCAGGAGATTTTACCCCACAATCTCGATTTGTTCGCGCAGCGTATTTAAAGCATTTTTCGGAGACAGTAGACGACGAACAGGCAGTAGAACAGATTTTCCATATTTTAGATAGCTTTGATATTCCCAAAGGTGTTGTGAAAGTCAGTTCAGATACAGATGTGCAGTATACGCAATATACCAGTGCTTATGATAGTAAAGAAAAGCAAATGTACATTCATTTGTATGAGAATCGTATGATCCAAACATTGTCTTTAACAGCTGGTATATTAGATAGTTCAGCACCTCAATATTTTGAATTAGAGACGGAGCAACAGTATCATTCATTGCCTAAGAAATAGGCACAAAATAAAGTAGATGGAAGAGAATTACGGGAGAGACTAGCCATAGCACCGAAGGAATAAATAATCAGTGGCGCAAACCACTGATCATGAAGATCTCAGGTAAAAGGACCGTAATTGGACATCACTCTGGAAAGCGAAAGCACCGAAGGAGCAACTCTTCAAGAGGAAGACGAATCTCTCAGGTTTTGTACAGAGGAACAGGCATTTTTTTAACATGCCTGTTCCTCTGTTTTTATATAGTTTATCTAGCTTGGAGGTGTCATCGGTTAAGTATTAAAAATACAAAAAAGCAAAGGAGTAGAAAAGATGGATTTAAAAACACCTTTATATGACGCACATCTTGAAGCAGGCGGGAAAATGGTTTCATTTGCTGGTTACACACTACCTGTTCAATATAAAGATAGCGGTGTGATCAAAGAACATTTAGCTGTTCGAAATCAAGTAGGATTATTCGATGTTTCCCATATGGGAGAGGTCGTTTATGAAGGAAAAGATGCTTTAGCGAATTTGCAGTATGTATTAACTAATGATTTTAGTAATTTAGAAGTAGGTCGTGTTAGATACACCTTGATGTGTAATGAAAATGGCGGTGTAATTGATGATCTACTCGTTTATAAATGTAGCGATGAAAAATATTTATTAGTAGTCAATGCAGCGAATAGAGCAAAAGATGTTGCATGGATGAAAGAGCACTTATTTGGTGAAGTCGAATTTTCTGATCAATCGGATCAATTTGTTCAAATTGCGCTCCAAGGCGCATCTGCCAAAGAGATCATTGGGAAACTAACGAAAGAAGAAGAGATTCCTAAAAAATATTATAGCTTTACTGAAAATGCTAATGTAGGCGGTGTAACTTGTTTATTATCACGAACAGGCTACACAGGCGAATTTGGTTATGAATTGTACTGTAAACCAGAAGACGGGATCAAATTATGGAATCTATTGCTGAAGACGGGGCAAGAATTTGGCATCATTCCCTGTGGCTTAGGAGCTCGTGATACCTTACGGTTAGAAGCTGGGATGCCGCTTTATGGTCATGAAATGACAGAAGAAATTACTCCTCTTGAAACGGATTTAAATTTTGCCGTCAAGATGAAAAAAGAAGATTTTATCGGCAAAAAAGCGCTCATTGACAAAGGGGAACCTAAAATTACTCGAATCGGTCTACAGTTAACAGATCGAGGAATTGTTCGTGAAGGAGCTGATGTGTATTTTCATGATAAGAAAATCGGGCAGACCACCTCAGGAACCATGTGTCCATTCATTAATAAAGCATGTGCAATGGCATTAGTTGAGAAAAATAGTGTTGAAATTGGTTCTCCCATAGAAGTTGAGGTTAGAGGCAAAAAAATTAAAGCAGAAGTAGTCACAATACCGTTTGTAAAAAAATAATTGGAAAAGAAGGAGTCGTTTATTATGACAAAAGCTACGGAATTGAAGTTTTCAAAATCACATGAGTGGGTACTTTTTGATGGAGATAAAGTAAGAATCGGTCTGTCTGATTATGCACAGGATCAGCTGGGGGATATCGTTTTTATTGATTTACCAGATGAAGGCGACGATGTTACCAAAGGTGAATCATTTGCAGATATTGAATCTGTTAAGGCTGTTTCAGAAGCGTATTCTCCAATTACAGCTACAGTGACAGCAGTCAATGAAGAGCTTTTGGACAGTCCTGAGCTGATCAATACGGCACCGTTAGATTCATGGTTGATCGAAGTGGAAGGAGTAGACGAAATCGAAGACTTGCTGAGTGCTGAGGAATATAAAAAATTCTGCGAAGAATCTGAGGAGGCATAATGAATGGGTAACTATCTTGGCTCAACGGAACAACAACAACAAGAAATGCTTAAAACGATCGGTTTAAACACCATGAGTGACCTTTATCAGGATATTCCTAAAGAAATGATTGTAGAAAATCTCGATATTCCAGCGGGAAAATCAGAATTTGAAGTACGCCGTATCTTAGAAAATATGGGCAAGAAAAATAAAGTCTTCTCAAGCATTTTTCGTGGTGCGGGTGCCTATAATCACTACATTCCTGCTATTGTAAAGCAAATTGCAGCAAAAGAAGAATTTATGACGTCTTACACACCGTATCAACCAGAAATCAGTCAAGGGTTGCTACAGTCTATTTTTGAATATCAAACAATGATTTGTGAAATTACCGGAATGGATGCGACAAACGCTTCTGTTTACGATGGTGCAACGGCTGCCGCTGAGGCAATCAATATGTGTCTAGAAAAAAAACGCTTAAAGGTCTTGATCTCTGAAACAACGAACCCAATGACGATCCAAACAGCTTTGACTTATTTTAGTTCGAGAGACATCGAGTTTGTCATGATTCCTGAAAAAGATGGAGTGACAGATTTGTCTGTTTTAAAAGAAACACTAGATGATACGAGTGCTTGCTTCATTGTTCAACAACCAAACTATTATGGCGGAATTGAATCCGTTGAAGCAATAGCAGAAATGGTTCACGAAGCAAAAGCTAAATTTATTATGAGTGTCAATCCTGTGGCTAGTACGGTACTGAAAAGCGCTGGTGAAGTCAATGCAGATATTGCTGTTGGCGATTCACAACCATTTGGGATACCATTAGCTTTTGGCGGGCCGTATATTGGTTTTATTGCTACAAAAGAAAAAATGATTCGTAAATTACCTGGGCGTATTTCAGGTGAAACCGTGGATGAAGCAGGTGATCGAGCATTTGTTTTAACACTGCAAGCTCGTGAACAACATATTCGTAGAGAGAAAGCAGCTTCTAATATCTGTTCGAATCAGGCACTGTGCGCCTTAACCAATGCAGTCTATATGAGTACAATGGGCGCTCGTGGCATTCAAGAAGTAGCTGAGCAGTGTTATAGCAAGGCTCATTATCTTTTGGATCGATTAACGCAAATCAAAGGGGTAAAACGAACCAATGATAGTCCGTTTTTCCACGAATTTGTGACAACTTTTCCGGTAGCAAATGAAGTGATTCTGGCTAAATTAGAAGAGCATGATATCTTGGGCGGTTATCCTACAGAGCAAGGGTTACTATGGTGTGTAACAGAAATGAATACGAAAGAACAAATAGACGAAGTCGTCGCATTGGTGAAGGAGTCGTGTGGACAATGAAATTAATTTTTGAACGTAGTGTAGAAGGATATTATAACGAAATGATTTCTCCTTGTGATGTACCAACCACGGCTCTTCCAGAAGAAATGAAACGTCAAAAAGAACTCCATTTACCATCACTGCCTCAACCAGAGATCAGTCGACATTATACAGAACTGGCAGATGCAACATTTGGTATCAACAATGGTTTTTATCCTTTAGGGTCATGTACGATGAAATACAATCCTAAAATCAATGATGAAATGGCTGCGTATCCCGCTTTTGCTAATATTCATCCTTTACAACCAGAGCATACGGTTCAAGGCTCGTTAGAAGTGTTTACTACGGCTGAAATGTTGCTGAAAGAAATCACTGGGATGAATGCGATAACGTTTCAACCGGCAGCCGGAGCGCACGGTGAATTTACCAGCTTATTGATGATCAAAGCGTACCATGAAAAAAATGGTCAGCCGCAACGAAACAAAATTATTGTACCCGATTCTGCTCATGGAACAAATCCTGCAAGTGTAGCAATGACAGGGATGATCACAGTGAATATTCCATCAGATAAGTATGGGTGTGTTGATATTGCAGCTTTGAGAGAGGCTGTCGGCGAAGATACCGCGGGTTTGATGTTGACCAACCCAAACACAGCAGGGATCTTTGATAAAAATATTTTAGAAATTACGAAAATCGTTCATGATGCGGGTGGATTGAACTATTATGATGGTGCAAACTTAAATGCCATTATGGGCGTTGCTCGTCCAGGTGATATGGGCTTTGATATTATTCATTTAAATCTACACAAAACTTTCTCAACACCGCATGGTGGCGGTGGACCAGGATCTGGCGCTGTCGGGTGTAAATCATTATTAAAACCATTTTTACCTGATTATTATCCAGTTAAAGAAGGAGCAGAAATACGCTTTACGAGACCTGAGTATTCGATTGGATTAGTGAAAGGGTTTTATGGTCAATTTTCAGTCTTCTTGCGTGCGTTGACTTATATTCTATTTTTAGGATCAGAAGGAATTTCGTCGGCTTCTAAAGGTGCTGTGCTGAATGCCAATTACATGCTTCATGAATTAAAAGATATCTTTGAAGTGCCATATGGTGAATCATGTATGCATGAATTTGTGATTAGCTTAGATAAATTAAAGAAAGAAACAGGTGTGACAGCGTTAGACGTAGCTAAAGGAATTTTAGACCATCATATGTATCCGCCGACAATGTATTTCCCATTAACTGTGCCGGAAGCATTAATGGTAGAACCACCTGAAACAGAGTCGAAAGAACGGATGGACGATGCGATTGCCGTTTACCGTAAGCTTTATGGAGACGCTCATAAAAATCCAGAAGCCTTTCATGAGTATCCACTACATGCTCAAATCCATCGCGTGGACGAAGTAAGAGCTGCAAGGCATCCAATTGTTCGTTATGATTTTGCTTTGAAACAAGACTAGAAATACAATAAGAAATGTGAGGATGTTGATTGGTACAAGGTGAAGCGTAACGTTGTTACCATGAGTTATCTAGCTACGCAGGCTAGTCTCTCGGAAAAAAGATAAAAATTAAATGTGATAAAGAGCATCACAGTTAATTTTTCCTATTTTTCTGTCGAGACTACACGAGCCTGCTACGCTTTTGCTTTGAAACACAATGAATAAAGTGAATTGATGTTGAAAAGTACAAGGTGAAGCGAAGCGTAACGTTGTTACCTACAGAGTAAGGAGGAAATGTATGAAGTATGATCTAATCATAATCGGGGCGGGGCCCGGTGGGTATGTTGCAGCGATCAAAGCGGCTCAACTAGGGATGAAGGTAGCTCTGGTTGAAAGTGATCGTGTTGGTGGTACGTGTTTAAATCGAGGCTGTATTCCGACGAAAGCGTTATTGCATTCAGCCGAAACAGTTCGTGAAATAAAAAATGCGAGTGAAAACGGCATTCATATCAATGATATTCAAATCAACATGGAAGAAATCTACGCAAAGAAAAATAAAGTTGTTGATACCCTCGTTCAAGGGATCGAAGGCTTGGTCAAAGCAAATAAAATCGAAATGATTTTTGGATCAGCTCGAATCATCAAAGCGGGTGTAATTGACGTTGACGGATCAAGATACGAGACCGAAAAAATCCTGATCGCGACTGGCTCAAAACCAGCGATTCCACCAATTCCAGGCAGTGATTTGTCTGGTGTAGTAACAAGTAACGAACTTTTAAAACAGCCGAATACCTATAAAAAACTGACCATTATCGGCGGTGGAGTGATCGGTGTAGAGTTTGCCTCAATTTTTAATGAGTTAGGCTGTGAGGTAACGATTATTGAAACAGCTAATACACTATTACCAAATTTTGATAGTGAAATTTCAAAAAAATTAGCAATGGTATTAAAAAAACAAGGCATCAAAGTAGCGACAAAATCGATCGTGACCAGTATTTCTAAGGAGGAACAACTGACATGTACCTTTACAACTAAAGGAAAAGAAAATACTGTGACAAGCGATGCAGTTTTGATTGCTACTGGCCGAAAAGCAAGCTTTGAAGGGGTATTTTCAGCTGATTTGAATATAGAAATAGAAAATCAAAGTATTTGGGTCGGTGATTCTTTTGAAACGTCTATTAAAGGTATTTATGCTATCGGAGATGTAGCAAGCCGTGGCACTCAATTGGCTCATTTAGCTTCTGCTCAGGGAGTAAATGCTGTTTTGGCGATGAATCAAAAAGCAGTGGAATATGATTTAGAGGTAATTTCTTCATGTGTTTACACTACACCTGAAATCGCTGCTGTCGGAATAACAGAAGATGAGGCAAACAGTCAAGGAATCTCTGTGAAGGTTGGAAAATACAATATGGCAGGAAACGGCAAAACAATGATTGCAGGGAATTCATTAGGATTCATCAAAGTCATTGCAGATGCACAAAGTGACAAAATCATTGGTGCACAGTTGATGTGTGATCGGGCAACAGATATGGTCAGTGAATTTACGACGGCAATTGTTAACGGTTTGACGATCGATGAGGTAACAGCGATCGTTCATCCACATCCAACGTATAATGAAGGAATAGGCGAGGCTTATGAAAACCTTCAAGGTCTTGGAATCCACACGATCCCTAAAAAATAACAAAAATATAGCAAATAAGCTAAAATGTTTGGTACTATAATAAGAGAATCAACTGGTCCGTTAGTTTTGGGTGCATTATTGGTTTTTACAAAGTCACTTGGTTTAAAAAGAAAAGGAGAAAAAATAATGCTGACAGAAACACAAAAAAGAGTTGCCGATAGTTTAGAAGACGAATTGATCCAAATTAGAAGACATCTGCATCAAAATCCAGAAATTGGGATGGATTTACCGAATACGGTCGCTTTTGTAAAAGGGAAGCTGATAGAATATGGTTATGAACCTCAATCTTGTGGAGACTCAGGTATCACAGTAGTTGCTGGTAAAAAAAGCGGAAAAACATTCTTGTTACGTGGAGATATGGATGCACTGCCGATCCGAGAGCTGACTGATTTACCATTTAAATCCGAAAATGGTTATATGCATGCGTGTGGTCATGATATGCACACAACTATGTTGCTTGGAGCAGCAAAATTATTAAAAGAATTTGAAGCTGAGCTAGATGGACAAGTAAAATTATTGTTTCAACCAGGTGAAGAAATTCTTTCAGGTTCTAAAGTTTGTATCGAAAATCATGTCTTGGAAAACCCTAAAGTCGATGCTGGTATGATGATCCATGTTTTTCCGTTTAAGGGATTTAAAGCTGGACAAATCATGCCGACACCGCCAGGAACTTTTATGGCTAGTGCTGATTGGTTTGAGATCAATATTAAAGGACGAGGCGGACATGGCTCACAACCAGAGACATCGATCGATCCTATCAATGTAGCGGTTCATATTTATACAGCGTTGCAAGAACTTTCAGCAAGAGAAATTGGTTCAGAAGAACGCTTTGTTCTCACGATTGGTGAATTTACTGGTGGTACACCTGGCGCTTCAAACATTATTCCAGAAACAACAGTTATGAAAGGAACTTTACGAACATTAAAAGAAGATGTCCGCGAGCATGTCAAAGAACGAATGACAGCAATGGCTGAAAATATAGCCAAAGCCTTTCGTGCCGAAGCAGAAGTGATTTTCACTAATGGTTGTACAACAAATGTGAATGATCCAGAGTTGACAGCCTTTGCCAAAGAATCACTAACAGAAACATTTGGAGCAGATCGAATCGTTGCGATTCCTACATCGACTCCACTTATGGGCAGCGAAGACTTTGGCGAAATCAGTCAGCTGATTCCGACGACAACTGTTTTATTAGTTGCCTCAGAAGAAAATATCAATCTTCATAACCCAGCAATTGTTTTTGATGAATCAGTCTTGATCGAAGGTGCGAAAGTTTATGCAGATACAGCAATGTCTTGGCTGAAAAAAGGTTAAAAATAAAGAATATTTAATGAGAAGGAGGGAAAAAAGTGGTCAAAACAGATATTGAGATTGCACAAGAAGCAATTATGCTACCAGTCACTAAAGTAGCAGAAAAACTAGGTTTGAATGAAGAGCAATTTGAATTATACGGAAAATATAAAGCAAAAATCGAAGTTGATAAAATCAAAACGAACAAAGAAGGAAAAGTGATTCTGGTTACGGCAATCACGCCTACACCTGCTGGCGAAGGAAAAACAACCACAGTTGTCGGCTTAGGTGATGCGTTGAATCGAATTGGCAAAGATGCAATCATCGCTTTAAGAGAACCTTCTTTAGGCCCTGTTTTCGGTATAAAAGGCGGAGCCGCAGGCGGGGGTTATGCGCAAGTTGTCCCAATGGAAGATATTAACCTTCATTTTACAGGGGATTTTCATGCGATTGGTGCAGCGAATAACTTGTTAGCTGCAATTATTGATAATCATATTTTTCAAGGGAATGAGTTAGGGATTGATAATCGCCGTATCACTTGGAAACGAGCGGTAGATATGAATGATCGCCAATTAAGACACGTTGTCGATGGTTTAGGGGCCCGAGTCAATGGTGTTCCTAGAGAAGATGGATTTGAAATCACTGTTGCCTCAGAAATAATGGCTGTTTTGTGTCTGTCCAATGATATCGAAGATTTAAAAGAGAATCTAGCCAATATCATTATTGGATACACATACGATAATCAGCCTGTTACTGCCAGAGAACTGAATGCACAAGGGGCAATGACAGCTTTATTAAAAGATGCAATCAAGCCTAATCTGGTGCAGACATTGGAAAATAACCCTGCTTTGATCCATGGTGGACCGTTTGCAAATATTGCCCATGGCTGTAACAGTGTGATCGCAACGAATACAGCTAGAAAATTAGCAGATTATGTCGTGACTGAAGGAGGCTTTGGTGCTGATTTAGGTGCGGAAAAATTCATCGATATCAAATGCCGCAAATCCGGCATTCGTCCTTCTGCTGTCGTTGTTGTAGCAACTGTTCGTGCACTAAAAATGCATGGTGGTGTACCCAAAGATCAACTTGGTATCGAAAATATTGCAGCATTAACAGACGGATTACCGAATCTTTTAAAACATATCGAAAATACAACGACAGTATTCGGTTTACCAACAGTTGTGGCGATCAATAAATTTCCTACAGATACAGATGCGGAGCTTGAGCTTGTGAAGGAAGAATGTCAAAAACGCAATGTGAATGTAGTTCTTTCAGATGTCTGGGCACATGGTGGTGCTGGTGGTGAAGAGCTAGCGCAAGAAGTGGTTCGTTTAGCAGATCAGGAAAATCATTTTTCATTTGCCTATCCAGACGAATGGCCGATCAAAGAAAAAATCAGTGCGATCGTGGAGAAAATTTATGGTGGAAATGCTGTTCGCTATGAACCAATCGCTGAAAGAGAAATCACTAAACTGGAAAAACTTGGGTTCGGTCATTTACCGATTTGTATGGCTAAAACGCAATATTCATTTTCAGATGATCAAACGAAATTAGGCAGACCAACTGATTTTACAATAACAGTTAGTAATATCAAGATCTCGGCTGGTGCAGGATTTATTGTTGCTTATACAGGAACTGTGATGACAATGCCTGGCTTACCGAAAAAAGCAGCATACGAGAAAATCGATGTTGATTCTGATGGAAAGATTGTTGGTTTATTCTAGTGTAATGACAAAGGGAAAGATAGAAAACCACCTCGATAATTTGATTAGTTTAATCGAATAATTGAGGTGGTTTTTTCTGAATCAAAAATAGAGAGCTGGCTAATTTTTTACTGGAAATTAAATCCAAAGGTGTCTTGACACATAGATGGTTTTACCGTAAAATAAGACATGTCATATATGTCAAGACACATCGGAGGATTATATGAAAAAGAGCTCAGTCAGAAACTTAACGATTGCATCTTTACTAGTGGCGATGGGGATTATCATCCCGATGGTCATGCCCAGAATCACGATTGGACCAGCTTCATTTACTTTGGCTAGCCATGTGCCAGTTTTTTTAGCAATGTTTTTTTCACCAAGCGTAGCGCTGATAGTTAGTCTAGGTACTGGTTTTGGTTTTTTTATTTCAGCGACACCGATTATTGCGTTAAGAGCATTTTCTCATCTGTTATTTGCAGTGATAGGTGCCTTTTATCTGCGGAAACATCCAACGATCGTCTTAGCTAAACATAAGTTTGTATTGTTCAACGGACGTTTTCAATTGTTTAATTTTGTGATTGGCTTAATACATTCTGCTGCAGAATTAGCTGTAGTAAGTGTTTTTTTTACGATGGGAAATTTGCCGGAAACCTATTATACACAAGGATATCTATATTCAATCTTTTTGTTGATGGGTATCGGCGGACTGATCCATAGTTTGATCGACTACAACATTGCTTATTTTGTGGCAAATGCATTAAGTAAACAATTTGATATTCCAGTATTTAGTCAGGCTAAAAAATTGGAGCAAGCAAAAGTGGCTATTCTTCCCCAAGAGATTAAACCACAGCAATAAAAAAGCTGAGCAGCGAATTCATCCGCTGCTCAGCTTTTTTATAACGACTAATAGGGGTTACGGTAATTTAATGACTTGTTCTGTTTCTGGATCGAAGAAATGAGCTTTGTTGATGTTAAAGGCTAAATCAACCATTTCTTCAGGTTTATGGAAATCACGAGCATCTACTTTTGAGATGAATTCCGTGTCGCCTAATTTTGTATAAAGCATTGTTTCAGCACCTAGTAGTTCGGATACGACAACTTCAGAGCGCACTACAGCATCGTTCATTGCATCTAAGGCAACCTGTTCGCTGTGAATATCTTCTGGTCTAATGCCAAAAATAACTGATTTCCCTTCATACCCTTTTTCAACTAATAATTTATTTTTTCCTTCTGGAATGATAAGTTCTAATCCATGACCGTCACGAATGACTCCGTTGTTTAAGGTAACATTGAAGAAGTTCATAGCAGGTGAACCGATAAAGCCTGCAACAAAGACATTGTTTGGCGTATCGTAGACTTCTTTTGGTGAGCCGATTTGTTGAATGAAACCATCTTTCATAATGACGATACGATCAGCCATGGTCATAGCTTCTGTTTGATCATGAGTAACATAAACTGTCGTCGTTTCTAAGCGGCGATGTAATTTTGCGATTTCTGCCCGCATTGCAACACGTAATTTTGCATCTAAGTTAGATAAAGGTTCATCCATCAAGAAGACTTTTGCGTCACGAACAATGGCACGTCCAAGTGCAACACGTTGGCGTTGACCACCAGATAAAGCAGCAGGTTTACGTTGTAAATATTCAGTCAAACCTAAAATTTCTCCAGCGTTTTCCACCCGTTTTTTGATTTCAGCTTTGTCATATTTACGAAGTTTCAGACCAAAGGCCATATTATCAAAAACAGTCATATGAGGATATAGAGCATAATTCTGGAAAACCATTGCGATATCACGATCTTTTGGCGCAACATCATTCATGATCTTATCACCGATAGACAGTTCACCTTCTGTAATATCTTCCAAACCTGCAATCATACGCAAGGTTGTTGATTTACCACAACCAGAAGGACCTACAAAAACAATAAACTCACGGTCTGCAATCTCTAAGTTGAAATCTGTTACAGAATAATTTTCTGCATTATCATATTTTTTATAGACATGTTTTAACGCCATTTCTACCATTGTCGTCACTCTTTTCTTTTTTATTGTATCCTCAGTATAAATGAAAGCGCTATACATACTCAACGGAAGGTTGCACAAGAAAAAATCTTTTTTTTCGTCAAAGTGACAAATAAACAATCATTCCTTTCACTTTATACTATGAGAGTTTGTTATAATGAGGAAAATAAGTGAATTGAGGGATCGACGATGAAAATTGCATTGATAGCGCATGACCGGAAAAAGGAATTAATGGTTAAACTGACCTTGGCATATCAACCGATATTACAAGAACATGAACTATTTGCTACTGGAACGACTGGTTTGAGAATTTCGGAAGCTACAGGCTTGCCGGTGCATCGGTTTAAGTCAGGACCTTTAGGCGGGGATCAGCAAATTGGCGCAATGATCTCAGAAGATAAACTGGATATGGTGATTTTTTTGCGAGATCCGTTGGCTGCTCAACCTCATGAACCGGATGTGACAGCGCTGATTCGTTTGAGTGATGTTTATGAGATTCCTTTAGCGACAAATATTGGGACAGCTGAAATTTTATTAAGGGGCTTACAGGCTGGGTTTGCGGATTTTAGAAATGTGGTTCATGAAACAGATAATAAGCCATTGTCTTTTTAATCATTTTGTCGCTGGAGTTGCTTGCAGCAATGTAGGGAATATGCTATATTGCCTTTAGGCTTAGGCCTAATAAAAACAGAGTAGGAAATAAAGCGTTAAGTGCTGAAAGGATGGGATGTTGCCTTTCGGACGAAGAATATATAAGAGTAGTGAGCCAGCTGTATGAACTATTTCCTTGGAAAATAGATAACCAGTTCGTTTCACTTTTCTGTGATCTAGCTGTACGAACTAGCTCTTCGGAAAAAAGATGAATAATGCTAGTGGCAAAAAGCGCCACAATCAGTATTCCCTATTTTTCTGTCAGAGCTGAACGAGTTCGTTTCGCTTTTCTGTGA
Source organism: Enterococcus silesiacus (assembly GCF_001886225.1). NCBI lineage: Bacteria > Bacillati > Bacillota > Bacilli > Lactobacillales > Enterococcaceae > Enterococcus > Enterococcus silesiacus. The sequence goes on from NZ_JXLC01000003.1 coordinate 88,839, forward strand.
TCTAGCTGCATGAAGCAGCCTTTGAGGAAAGTAGACAATCTTCACATGGAACAAAAAACGTTCCACGTTCAGATTCCTAACTTTCTAAAAGGCTAAACGCTTCATTCCGCTTTTCTATATTCGCGGTTTTATTTTCGCATTCGCTGCATATTTTGTGTAGCAGCTCTATGAGGAGATGCTAGAAATGAAGAAAAGAAAAATTGATACACGTACCATTACGTTGATGAGTTTACTGATTGCGTTAATGGTGGTTTTTACACGATTTATTTCGTTTGAGACCCAATTTTTACGAGTTAGTTTGACCTTTATTCCAGAATCATTGATGGGGATACTTTTTGGCCCATTCTGGACAGGAATCGGTAGTGCCGTGGCTGACACAGTTGGTATGCTGCTATTCCCAAAGGGACCTTATTTTCCTGGATTTACACTAAATGCATTTATCTCAGGAGCAATTTATGGTTTCTTCTATTATAAGAAAGAGCTGACTTTTAAACGAGTGATTATGGCGACTTTATCTGTTACTTTAGTTATCCATATGTTTTTAACACCGTTGTGGCTCGGCCTGATGTATGGGGTAGACATCTCCAATCTGGCTTGGTGGGTGCCTAGAATAATTAAGAATATCATCTTTTTCCCAATCCAAGTTATTGCAACATACTATTTAGGAAACAAAGTTCCTTACAAACAGTTATTAAATAGATCATTGGCTAATTTTAAATAAAAAAATCCCTCAAACTTTTCAACATTCCAAGAAAGTTTGAGGGGTTTTTTCTGATTTCTAGTATTTTAAATCATAATTGCTTTTTGAATTGTGCTTCATATAATGCATGATAATAGCCATCTGCTTTATGGATCAGTTCATCATGACTGCCGATTTCTACGACAGAACCTTGATCCATAACCAAAATTTTATCGGCGTTTTTAATTGTCGAAAGGCGATGTGCAATCACGAAGCTTGTGCGTCCGTCCATCATTTGCAAGAAAGCATCCTGAATGTTTTTTTCGGTCAACGTATCCACAGAACTAGTCGCTTCATCTAAAATCAACATCGGTGGATCACTGATCATTGTTCTGGCGATCGTCATCAGTTGTCTTTGACCTTCGGAAATTTTAATCCCACTTGCACCAATCAAAGTATCTAAACCTTCAGGCAAACGGGTAACAAAATCAAAAATATAGGCTTTCTTCATAGCAGCTTCGATTTGAGCATCCGTTGCCTCGGCGTTTCCGTAAGTCAGATTATCACGAATCGTGCTGTCAAATAACCAAGTATCTTGCAAAACCATCCCAAAACTTTTACGCAAACTATCTCTTGTGACCTGCGTGATGTTATGGCCGTCAATTGAAATTTGTCCACTATCTACCTCATAAAAACGCATCAGTAAATTGACTAAGGTTGATTTACCGGCACCTGTTTTTCCGACAATAGCAATCGTTTCACCAGGGAGGGCGGTCAAATTAAAGTCTTGGATCAATGGTTTTGAGGGTGTATAAGCAAAATCTACATGCTCAAATATGACTTTTCCTGTAACATTATTTAAAACAAAAGCATGTTCGCCCTCTGGTTTTTCTTCAGATTGATTGATGATTTCAAAGGTACGATCTAATCCAGCTAGAGCCGTTTGAATTTGAGTAGTAATTCCTGATAACTCAATAAACGGTTTAGAAAATTGGCTAGAATAAATAGTGAAACTAGAGATAACACCAATTGTAATTGCTTGATTCCCACTTAATAATAGAAGTCCTCCGACAAGACCAATCGATAGATAAGCTAAATGATCGATAAAACGAGAGAGCGGATTTGTAAGTGAAGAAGAGAACTGTGCTTTTTGACCACGAACATATAAGTCTTGATTCAATGCTTCAAAACGTTGTTGAGAAACGCTCTCTTGTTGAAAGGCTTTGACGATTTTTTGATTTCCAACCATTTCAGAAACATAACCAGAAATCTCGCCTACGATTTTTTGCTGAGCAGAAAAATTTTTCTGAGACGATTTTGCAACGGCCCAATTGACTAGAAAAATAATTGGTGTAGCGATCAAAACAACTGCTGTAAGAAGTGGGCTTAGCTTAAGCATAAAGAAGAATGCAATGATCACCACAGACAGTCCTGAAAATAATTGGTTAAAGACAGCCGAGCAAGCGACAGAAATATTATCCATATCATTTGTAAAACGACTGACGATATTTCCATGAGATGTTTGATCGTAATAATTTAACGGCAGACGATTTAAATGAGCGAAGGCATCTTTTCTAAGTTCTGCCACAGAAAGATAGGAAACACGATTTCCTAAACGTTGAATCAGCCATTGACTGATTACTGTAATGACCAAAATACCAGCTAAAGTGCTAAGAAATCGCAAGAGAATCGTAAAGTCAACAGTGCCCTTCCCGATCATTGTATCCACAGATTTTCCCATATAGTAAGTCATCAAAACGGTCGTTAAGCCACTGAGAATACCAAGAATAACCGCTGCAATCATTTCCTTAGGATAGCGAAGCAAATAGGGCATGAAACGATTAAATGAATTAGTTGCTGTTTTTTTCGTTGTCATTCGTTCGTTTCCTCCTCTTGTGAAGCGACTATTTCTTGATAGGCTTTAGAATGGCGTAATAATTCCGCGTGTGTTCCTAGCCCAACTTGTTGACCGCTAGCTAAAACTAAAATTTGATCTGCTTGTTGAATCGAACTGATTCGCTGAGAAATGATGATAAGCGTCGTTTCCTTTAAATCTTGGCGTAATGCGGTGCGTAAATTTAGATCTGTTTGATAGTCTAAGGCGCTTAATGAGTCATCTAAAATCAAAACGTCTGGTTTATGAATCAAGGCACGGGCAATCGTCAAGCGTTGTTTTTGACCACCAGAAAAGTTTTTCCCACCTTCGTATACTTTGGTATCTAAACCTTCACTTAGACTTTCAACGAAATCTTTGCATTGAGCGGTTTCTAACGCTTGCCAGCAGTCTTCATCAGTCGCATCTTCTTTTCCCCATTGAAGGTTTTCCCGAATGGTGCCTGTAAATAAAACAGCAGTTTGAGGCGTAATGGCGATTTTTTTGCGTAGTTTTTCTATAGACCAGTCACGCACATTAATCCCATCAACGAATAGATTGCCTTCACTGGTATCATAGAAACGGGGAATCAATTGAGTTAACGTACTTTTTCCACCGCCAGTCGGTCCTGTAATCCCCAGAATTGAGTTCTTAGGAATTTTCAATGAAATATCTTTTAAAGCTAATCCAGCGGTTGGTTGGTAACGGAAGGAGACATGATCAAAGACGATTTCTTTTGTTTGACCGTCAGAAGTAATGCCATCGCCTGTTGACTGAATACTAGGATCCACGGACAGCACCTCTTGAACTCTTGATGCTGAGGCTGAAGCGCGTGTAAAAATGATTACCAAATTTGAGACAACGATCAATGCAAGCAACATCTGATTCATATAATTGATCAAAGCCAGCACTTCACCTTGTTGCAATCCGCCAATCTCGACTTTGATTCCGCCAAGATAAAGTAAAGCCAAAATACCAAGATTCATTACTAAGGTGGTAGCTGGAGTCAATAAAGCTGAAATATTTGAAACACGAATATAGATTGAAGAAAGATCATCCGTTACTTCATTAACATGTTTTTCTTCCGTTTGTTTTCTAGCAAAGGCCCGAATGACACGGACACCGCTCAAATTTTGACTGATTTGTCGGTTTAACAGATCCAGCTTTTCTTGAACTTTTTTATATAAAGGCACTGTTGTTTTGATAATGAAATAAAGAATAAGACAAAAAATCGGCAGCATCAGTAGAAAAATCAGTCCCATCTGTACATTGATATAAAAAGCCATAATAACGGAACCGATACTTAAAAAAGGTGCCCTGATCACGAGTCGAATCAACATCGCCAAAGCTAACTGTAGCTGATTGATATCATTGGTCATGCGTGTGATCAACGTGTCCGTTCCAAAGCTATTTAACTCAGCATGAGAAAGTTGGTTGATCTTTTTCATCAATTGATTTCTCAATTCTGTTCCAAATCCTTGGGAAGCAATGGAAGAATAATACTGACAAATCATGACACAACCAAGCCCAATGACTGACATTAAAAGCATCCAACCAGCCATTTGTAGTACATAGGCGCGGTCATTGTTTCTAATGCCCTGATCAACTAAACGAGCCATGAATAAGGGCAAAACTAATTCAAAGCAAGCTTCTAAAAACTTAAAAAACGGGCCAAGGATAATTTGCTTGCGGTATTTGCTTGTATATTTCAGTAAATTGATCATGGTTTCCTCCTAAATTTAAAAGCGGAACAAATCGGTTAATCCTTTAGAAAATCAGAAAATTGGCATTGAAATGTTCTTTGTTTCACTGATAATTTATCTATTTTCCTAATGATTGATTTGTGTAGCTAGATATGGTTAAAGGCTAAATAAGCTAATTGAAATTGATAAAAAATAAGTACGCGTGACTAGAACAAACGTTTCAATATTTTTATTTCAAACGATTGGCTCATTCATTTGAATCGTAGCCATGTAAAAACGATAATATCATCATATTTTTTGTATGTTTCAAAACAAGATAAATAATCTCTTCTATTGTATAACAATCCCTCGTGAGAATAAAGTTGCTCGCATAAAATCATGGTTATTTGTTACAATAGATAGCAAATGCTATTTTAAAGGAGAAAATATATGAATGAATTTGTTAAAATCGTTTTACTATTTTTCATCTACTCATTTATTGGTTGGCTTTGGGAAACTGTTTACTGCTCATTAAAGGCTGGAAAATTTGTGTATCGAGGCTTTTTAATAGGACCCTATTGTCCAATTTATGGTTTTGGAATTTTAGGTGTGCTTTATTTTTTAGAGCCGCTTAGACAAAACATTGTGGTTTTGTATTTACTATCGACGATTTTGGTTACTATTTTAGAGTATATCACGAGCTATGGTCTAGAAAAGCTGTTTCATGCTTCATGGTGGGACTACAAGGATGTCCCTTTAAACATCAATGGTAGAGTCGCATTACCTGTCTCTCTTTTTTGGGGGATCGGTTGTGTATTGATCGTTCGGGTAATTCATCCCAGAGTAATGCTGCTTGAAAGCTTTTTATCCGAAAAATTTGGTTTGATTCTACCAATTGCTTTATTAGTGATCATAATCAGTGATTTGATTTATACCTTAGTTAACATGCAATCATTTAAAAAAGCGACAGCACAGATCAGTACCGCTGTTGAGGAACGTAAACAAGAACTAACAGCTGCCTTGACTGAGAAACGAGATGAACTATCAGCCAATTTTTCTGAGTTAAAAGAATCTGTAGCAGAAGAAATCAATGAACGAAAACAAGCCAAAACAGCTGAACGGGTTTCTTGGCTAGAAGAGTTTAAAGAGACGCCAGCAATCAAAAAAATAGTCGCTCATATGAACTTCAATCAAAAACGATGGGTGCGGAATTATCCTAATTTAAAGCTTAAAAACCTAAAAAACTCTTCTGAAGTACAGCAAATCATCAAAAAAAATAAAAAAAATGTCAAATAAATCTTATTAAGTATAACAGGATATTCGTGTGTCTTATTTGATCAATAAAGGTTGATAGCTAAGTCTTTTTACAGATATTTCCCCACTAAAATGAAGCAGATATTACCATACAATGTTACAGAAAAAGAGGTGTTTTCTCTGAAACGTAACAAATTGTAACAGTATTGAAATAAAATAAGCTCTATAGATTAGTATAATAGGTAGAGTTGGATTTAGTTAGGAAAGGTGTTGGATTCAGTGAAAGTAAAAAAATTGATACCATTTTTAGCTGCTATCATGCTAGTAAATGTTGCTCTTCCAATCGGTGCCGCAGCAGAATCATTAGATGAGCTGAAGGACAAAGAAGCACAAGCCGCACAAACGGGAGAATCACTTAGCGAAGATATCAATACAGCTTTGAATGATGTTAATGAAAAATACGCTGAAATTGAAAAACTCAAAGCAGATATTTCAAAAGCTGAAGAAACAATCAAAAGCTCTGAAGCTGAAATCACAGTGACAGAACAAAGCATTGCACGCCGCAAAGAAGTCGTTGGAGATCGTATGAAGGATATCCAATTGAGTGGGGAACAGCGTACATGGCAAGTATTATTAGATGCTGAAAGTGTATCAGATTTCTTTAGTAAAGCGTATGCGATGACAATCTTACAAAATGCAGAACAAGAAAAGATTGAAAGTCTATCTAAAGATAAAGAAAAATTATCTGATCTTCAAGAAACTGTAAAAAGCAAACAAGAAGAATTGCAAACCAACGAATCAAAATTACAGGATGAAGCATCAGCAATGGATGAACAAGTTGTAACCTTAAAACAGCAATTATCTGATAATCAAGCAGCGTTACAACAAATCGCCAGCCAAAAACAGACAGAAGAAAAACGAATTACAGATGAAAAGAAAGCCGCTGAAGCTCGTAAACAACAAGAGGCAGCAGCTGAAGCTCAAAGAAAAGCTAATGCTATAGCTTCATCAAGCTCAAGCAACAGCTCATCATCGTCTTCTTCAAGTAGTGATTCAAGTAGCAGTTCTAGCTCTAGCAGTGAAGAACAGCCTGTTGTTACACCACCATCTCAACCAGAAGAAACACCAATCACAGGTGGAGACACTGGTAACGGTGGAGCTAATGGTCGAGTACTTTATATGCAATCAACGGCCTATTCGTGGAAAGAAGCTGGTTCAGGCTTTATCACAGCAACAGGGATCGATCTTCGCTCGCAAAGCAATGTGATTGCAGTTGACCCAAGCGTGATTCCTCTAGGATCATTTGTAGAAGTAGAAGGATACGGCTTTGCTGTTGCCGGAGATACCGGTGGCGCAATCAAAGGGAATATTATAGATGTCCATTTCCCATCCGTTGACCAATGTTTGGTTTGGGGACGTAGAAACAACGTTAAAGTGACAATTCAATAAAAAAATGAAGACACTCCTTAGAGTGTCTTTTTTTTCTGTTTTTTCTTAGAGACAAAATAGCGAAGTATAACAAAAATCAGCCGAGACTAGCTCAAAACAAAGAACAGGTTTCCTAGTTAAAGAGCTATAGTTTAACTATGATTATTAAAACAAATTAAAATTGAAAGTGACTGTAATGCATTACTAAAAGATAAATGGTACACTTCAATATAGAAAGTGAGGAATAATAATGATTCGTTTTGCAACAAAAGAAGACGGAGAGGCGATTGCTCCGTTGATATTAGTTATTTTAAAAGATATGGAATTACCTTTATTAAAAATTATCCCTGAAGAGACAATTTTGGCTGTTTTAGCTGAAGCAGTTGCAGATCCAGTCTATCGCTATGGTTATCAACGAGGACTAGTCTATGAACAAGACGGACAGGTTGCTGGAATTGCTTTTGGTTATCCAAATGAAGATGAACCGCTAATTGACGAACCATTGAAAAAAATACTACGTAAATACAATTTGGATGAAGAAATCAGGATATTTGTCGATCCTGAAACCTTACCAAATGAGTGGTATTTGGATACGATTTCTGTTGATGAAAAGTACCGTGGGTTAGGAATCGGTTCTAAGTTATTGGATGCTCTACCAAAAATGGCAAAAAAAGACGGCAAAGAAATCATTGGCTTAAGTGTGGATAAAGCCAACCCGAATGCAAAAAAATTGTATAGTCGCAAAGGCTTTAAAGATGTAGCTGAGATGATGATCAGTGGACATTTATACGATCATATGCAAAAAAAAATCAGCGAATAAACGCTGATTTTTTGTTTCAACAAGTTCCCCAACCAATGATTGGTTTGTGATTTTGATTTTTCTTTTTATTGTACAACCAGTAATCCAATACAGCAGCAACGCAAATACATAAAGGTGCATCAGCATCATTAGCAACATCTAAACTAAAATAATTACCTGTAAAAAGCGTAGCCTTGTTCATTTCCATGATTTTCCGATTGACCTGATAAATAGAATAGTGGTGATTTTTAATATCCCCTAAAACCGTCCAATGCATATGTTGAATATAGTAAAAATCAGCATTTAAATTCAAAATTTTCCGAAGCACACCAACTTTTTCAAAGCCTTTATATAGGTCAAAGCGTGAGCCAAAAGCAAAGGATGTCTGCTTGATGCTGGCAACTAATTCTCCGCTCATTGTATAAAGAGAAAGTGCGTCACCACGTGTACCCCACCGACCAACAAGTAAGAAAAGAGACTTGCCGTCCTCATCTTTAACAATCGTTCTGGTAACATTGCTTAGTTGCTGTTCTTGAATAAAAAACTCAGACACAATATCTCACCTCTTTTCTTCGTTGTTTGGCAGCTGAACTAGAAATTTTTTATAAATCTTCTCTAATAGCACGTGTGATCGCTTCACCAACACCATTTTCTAAATTCGTGGAGGTGATGTATTTGGCATGGTCTTTAACTTCTAACTCGGCATTTCCCATCGCAAAACTAACACCAGCCCATTGTAGCATGCTAACATCATTAAAATTATCCCCGATTGTCATGACTTCTTTTTCTGAAATGCCGCGATCTTTTGCAACATGAGCTACGGCGATTCCTTTTTGAGCATTTTTATGATTGACTTCAATGTTATTTTGAGCAGAGGATGTGACGACTAAATCAGCTAATCCTCTGATTTGAGTGCTTGCAGGTGCTAGTACTTTTGGTCCTTCCATACTAAAACCGATAATTTTTAAGACTTCAATATCATCCTGCTTAATCAAGGTGCGCATATCATCGATATAAGTGATATCTAATAAAGATAAGTGAGCTGCAGCCATCGCAATCGCTACTTTATAGGTCAAATGGGGCATAGTTGTTGCAATGTGAGAAGCAAAATTTTCAATTCTTTTTTCTTGTCGCTCAGAATAAATACCTTTGTTAGTAGAGACTTCAAAGTAGATATCATGTGCATCTAAAATATCCAAAATTTCTATAGTTGTCTTCTTTTCAATTCCGGCAGTAAAGAGTGAATTACCTGCTTTATCGAACACTTTGGCACCATTCAGGGTAATCATTGCACATTCGATCCCCGCTTCATCCAGAGCAGGTTTCGCTTCGGTGTATGCTCGTCCAGTAGCCACCATAAACTCAATACCTAAACGCTCTGCTTCTCTAATAGCTGAGGCATTGTCTTTTGAAATCCCCATCTTCGAATCTAGTAATGTTCCGTCCATATCTGAAGCAATCAATTTAATCATAAAATTTTCTACACCTCGTTTATTTAACTTATCTATAGTTTACCATGTTTTTTCCATTTCGGTGCAGAAAAAATTCCTTGTCACTACTTAAAAAATCAGATATGCTTATTGTGTCAAAGAAAGCTGTCAGAATAGACGTTTTAATTAATCATAGTTGGAAAATAGTGTACGGTTCAAAAAGAAGGAGGACAATGAATGAAAGCAATTATTCATAATAGTTGGCAAAATGTTTTAGAAGAAGAATTTACAAAGGATTATTATTTAAAATTACGAGATTTTCTAAAACAAGAATACAGCCAACAAACAATTTACCCAGATATGTATCATATTTATTCAGCATTGGAGCTTACACCTTATGAAGATGTAAAAGTGGTGATCTTAGGACAAGATCCCTACCATGGACCAAATCAAGCTCACGGGTTGAGTTTTTCTGTGCAGCCAGGGGTCAAGACACCGCCATCTTTAATGAACATTTATAAAGAATTACAAGAAGATCTGGGCTATCCGCTGGTATCGCATGGCTTTTTAGAAAGCTGGGCAAAGCAAGGGGTTCTTTTATTGAACACAGTCTTAACTGTTCGGAATGGTCAAGCTTATTCTCATCGTGGACAAGGCTGGGAAAATTTGACGGATGCCATTATAAAAAAATTGAATGAACGAGAACAACCAATCGTATTTATTCTATGGGGCAAACCAGCCCAAGAAAAAATCAAAATGATCGATACCAACAAACATATTATCATTAAATCACCACATCCAAGTCCCTTAGCAGCCCATCGTGGCTTCTTTGGCTCAAAACCATTCTCAAAAACAAATCAGGCTTTAGAGCAACTTGGAGAAACGCCAATCAACTGGCAGTTGCCTGATACAGTGTCTTAAAACAGTTCATTCTGTTATAGTGCAGTAGGGCCTGTTTGTGAAAACAATATCAGAATCAGCATTTTTTCCACTAATACAGCTATAAATAACTGTTATTTTCTTGTAGAATGGTGTATGATAAGTTTGTATAAATAATCAGTTGGAGGGTATATCGTGGAATTATTCGATAGCTTAAAATTTAAAGTCATTCGCCGCAACATCAAAATTGTTTTCCCAGAAGCAACAGATCCTCGTATTTTAGGGGCTGCAGCTCGTTTGAAAGCAGAAGAATTAATGGAGCCGATCTTGATCGGTAAACAAGAAGCAATTGTGGAAGCAGCTCACGCTCGCGGAATCAAAGCATCTAACTTTACAATCATCGATCCAGATAATTATGATGGATGGGAAGAGATGGTTACAGCGTTTGTTGAACGCCGCAATGGAAAAGTCACAGATGAAGACGCTCGTAAGATTTTAAAAGATGTCAACTACTTTGGGACAATGCTTACTTACATGGGACTTGCTGATGGTATGGTCAGTGGTGCGATCCACTCAACTGGAGACACTGTTCGTCCAGCACTACAAATCATCAAAACAAAACCAGGTATTAGTCGTACAAGTGGTGCAATGATCATGGTTCGCGGTCGCGACCAAGAAAAATACATCTTTGCAGATTGCGCGATCAACGTAAATCCAACAGCCCAAGAATTAGCTGAAATTGCGGTTGATAGTGCAAAAACAGCTGAATTATTCGATATCGAGCCAAAAGTAGCTATGATGAGCTTCTCAACAAAAGGTTCTGCAAAAGCACCTGAAGTTGACAAAGTTGTTGAAGCAACAAAAATTGCTAAAAGTTTAGCGCCTGAACTTGAAATCGATGGTGAATTACAATTTGATGCTTCATACGTAGCATCTGTTGCACAATTAAAAGCACCAAATTCACCTGTTGCAGGACAAGCTACAGTCTTTGTTTTCCCAGAATTACAATCAGGAAATATTGGCTACAAGATTGCCCAACGTTTAGGTAACTTTGAAGCGATCGGTCCAATCTTACAAGGGTTGAACAAACCAGTATCTGATTTATCTCGTGGAGCAAATGAAGAAGATATCTACAAATTATCAATCATCACTGCAGCACAAACATTAATGAACTAATCGAAATTACTAGAGAGTTAAAACAAAGCGTTTCACGTTTTGCTTTGGCTCTCTAGTTTTTTTTTCAATAATTCGGTATACTACACTACATAGAAATATGGAAAGTTTAAGTAGGTGAAAAAAATGGATATCACAATCAATAATCCTAAAGAAACGGAATCTCTGGCAAAAATTATCGGGCTAGTTGCTGAACCTGGCGACAATATTATTCTTTCAGGAGATTTAGGCGCAGGAAAAACGACGATGACTAAAGGGATTGCTTTAGGCTTAGGCATCGAGCAAATGATCAAAAGTCCCACTTATACGATTATTCGCGAGTACCAGCAAGGACGCTTGCCGTTGTATCATATGGATGTATACCGTATCGAAAATGGCGCTGATGATCTTGGGTTAGATGAATATTTTGAAGGTGATGGATTATCTGTCGTTGAGTGGGGAAAGTTATTGGGAGAATTTTTACCGACAGATTATTTAGATATTACTCTTAAAAAAGATTTTGAAGATATGGAAAAAAGAGTCGTGTCGATTCAATCATTTGGAACGCAGGCAGAAAAATATTTGGCTCGCATTCAGCAAAAATTGGAGGAAAGTATATGACAGAGGTTGAATTTACGATTCGGGAAGCGATTCCAGATGATGCAGCAGAGATTTTACACGCGTTAAAAACGATTGGCAGTGAAACACCTTATTTGGTAATGGATGAAAAAGGGATGGAAATGGCGCCAGATGAGATGAGCGAGAACTTAGCGAATCTTTATGAATCACCAAATAACGTATTGATGGTCGCACTAGCAGACGGGAAAGTCATTGGTACGGCTTCTGTTAAAGCATCATCGAAAAAACGGATGGAACATATCGGCGAAATCGGCATCAGTATTTTAAAGGATTATTGGGGCTTCGGTTTAGGAAGCCTGATGATGGAAGAGTTGGTTTTGTGGGCGAAAGAAAGCGAAGTGATTCGTCGTTTAGAATTAACGGTGCAACATCGAAATCAGCGCGCAGTCCACGTTTATGAAAAAATGGGCTTTAAAACAGAAGTGATTATGTCTCGTGGGGCGAAAACCGATGATGGTGAATTCTTAGACGTTCATTTGATGAGCATGATGATTGATTGAGATAAGCAAAAGGATTGAGCATAAAAATGTGTTCAATCTTTTTTTGTAACGCCTTGTTACTAAAATGTCACAAGTTACTTCTTCCTTTATTATGTAACGACTTTCTTCTTTTCTATATATTCTCATTTGGCAAAAGGCTATACTAAGGTCAGATAAAACGCTTAAGGAGCTGAACGAAATGTCAAAAGGAATTAAAATCGTTACGATCGGTGGAGGATCAAGTTACACACCAGAATTAGTTGAAGGATTTATTAAACGATACGATGAATTGCCTGTACGTGAGTTATGGCTAGTTGATATTGAAGCAGGAAAAGAAAAACTAGAAATCGTGGGTGCAATGGCGAAACGTATGGTTAAAGCCGCAGGTGTTGACTGTGAAGTGCACTTAACTTTAGATCGTCGTGAAGCATTGAAAGATGCCGATTTCGTTACAACACAATTACGTGTGGGACTGTTAGATGCACGTATTTTAGATGAGCGCATCCCATTAAGTCATGGGTTGATCGGTCAAGAAACGAATGGCGCCGGTGGAATTTTCAAAGCGTTGAGAACTGTTCCAGTCATTTTAGATATTGTAGAAGATATGAAAGAACTTTGTCCAAATGCTTGGTTGATCAACTTCACCAATCCAGCAGGAATGGTCACAGAAGCTGTTTTGCGTTATGGTAATTGGGATAAAGTGGTTGGTTTATGTAACATTCCAGTAAACGCAGTCTTTGAAGAAGCAGAATTATTAGGCGAAAATAACCGTGATTTATTCTTCCAATTTGCTGGGATCAATCATTTACACTGGCATACAATTACAGACAAAAATGGAAAAGACCGTACGGACGAATTGATCAAAGTAATGTATGGTCAAGACGATGCCAAATCAATTGTAGCCAACATCAAAGATAATAACTTGATCTGGGAACAAGTTGAAAATCTACACATGGTTCCATGTCCATACCACAATTACTATTACTATACAGATAAAATGTTAGCAGAAGAATTGGAAGATTTCAAAAACAACGGTACACGTGCTGAAAAGGTAAAAGAGATCGAACATGAATTATTTGAATTATACAAAGATCCTAATTTAGACTACAAACCAAAACAATTAGCAGAACGCGGCGGTGCACGTTATAGCGATGCAGCGTGTGAAATCATTAACTCTATCCATAACGATAAACGTACAACCATGACTGTTAGCACTAGAAACAATGGTACGATCACAGATTTACCAGCTGAAAGTGCCGTAGAAGTAACTTGTACGATTACAGGAAAAGGTCCAGTACCTTATAACTTTGGTAGCTTTAAACCTCAAGAACGTGGGTTGTTACAAGTGATGAAATCAATGGAAGAATTGACGATCGAAGCAGCTGTTACAGGGGATTACGGTACATTATTACAAGCATTCACCATGAATCCGTTGATTACAAGTGGAAATGTTGCAAAAGAAGTAATGGACGAATTACTAGAAGCACACAAACAATATTTACCAGCTTTCTTTAAAGAAGGAAAATAAACTGAAAAAGCAAGACCATTCGTTTTATGAGTGGTCTTGCTTTTGTTTTTGTACTTCTTTTGCCAAATATTCTACTGTATAAAGTGCGGGTACCTGAGATGTAATATCGCTATCCCCAATTCTTTCTGTTGAAATATAATAAGGAATATTCACATCTGAAAGGGCGGCAATCGGTGATTTTTCACTATTTGTAATTGAAATGATCGAGCTATCATTTGTAATAAAATGATTCAGATAATTGATGATCGCTTCATTCTCGCCACTAACGGAAAGAGCAATGACACAAACATTTTTGGCCATACTTTTATTGAAAAAGTTCACAGGATGATTGATTGGATCTTCAATGTGAAACGCCATACTGAAAATAGAGGAAAAGTACAATGCTCCATATTCAGCAATAATATTGGATGATCCTGTACCAATAAATAAGACAAGATCCTTTTCAGATAACAATTTTGCAGCTGCTTGAATTCGTTCTTGGTAAAAAGCTTCTGTAGACCGTTGGATAAAATTAGTAAATGATGTTTCATCTACAGCGTGTGTTGTAACAGGTTCCGTCAACGATTTTCGATATAAATTCAATTTGATTTTAAATTCGGAAAAACCTTCACACCCAAACTTTCGGCAAAAACGCAAAATACTGGCGGTGCTGCTATGGGTTTCTTTGGCTAACTCACGGATGCGCATGTAAACCACTTCATCGATGTGAGAGGCAATATATTTATAAATTTCTAAATCGATGGGACTTAAATCTGGACTATGATCTAAAAATAACAAGCTGTTCACTACTTTCTTTGTTAATATTATTTATTCAAATCAATACTATAAACAAAATGACGCACAGGCAGACCAGAATAATCTTTGTCGAATTGCTTTATAATCGTCATTCCATTCTTTTCTGCAACTTTTCGAGAAGGAATATTTGTGTCTCGAATGATCGAACAAATTTTTTCTGCTTTTAATTTATTTTTTGCATAGGTGAGACATAATTGGCTAGCAGAAATTGCATAGCCTTGGCGCCAATATTTTTTATTGACCAAGTAGCCAATTTCTAGCAATGCTTCATTTTCAACATCAGAATAAACAATACCACATTGACCGATAAAAGCCTCACTTTTTTGATCGATGATCGCCCACAGACCGAAGCCGTATTCTTGATAGCTTTTAAAATTCCAGCTCAACCAATCTTTGACTTTTTCTTCTGAGAAGGCTGATTCATAGGCGTACATCGTTTCTTCATCTTGTAAAATCAAACATAAATCCTTGAAATCATCGGTTGTGAATTCTCTTAAATAGAGCTGTTCATTTTCGATTATTTTTTTCGGCATCATTCGTTCCTTCCTTTTTATCAAAATCTAATTTCTAATTCATAACATACAATGGCCAAAACTTTCCTTGGACAATTTTTTAAGACTTCTTTTGCATAACTATGCACTTGATATCATAAATTAGTGGAGAATGACCTTAGCAAAATTGTCTGTTCGTTATTTAAGTGGTATTGCTGGATCAAGGCTGATAAACCCGTAGTGAACTCTTGTAGAAACATTATATGATACGTACTTTCAAAGAAAATCTATTTTAATATATTCTATCATAAGTCTTTTTAAAATAGGAAAAACTACTGTTGTTCAAAACAAAAGAGAGTATCTCTTTTTAAAATTGTTTTTTTATAACTTAATAGTTAGTAACTTAAAATTAAAAATTCCTACAATTAGGTTGACTTAGTCAACCTAATTGTGGTTTAATATATGTATTAACATGTTAATGAACACATTTGAAAAAGAAAGAAGGTCAAGAGATGAAACAAAAAATAATAACAATTTCTAGATTTATATTAGCACTCTTAATCACACTAGGACTTCTAGAAAGATTAGGTATTTTTAATGGAGAGATAGACTTAACAATGTTTGTTTATTATACAAATTTGAGCAATGTATTAGTGCTGATAGTAAGTGGCTATACTGCATATAAAATGTTACAAGCAATAATCAAAAATGAAAATTTTAGTATGAGTAGTCGCTTAGAGAAACTACGAATAGCTACTACTGTCATAATTGTAATAACTGGATTGGTATATCACTTTGTCTTGTACCCACAGTATAGATCTGAAGATCCATATTATAATTGGTTTACATTTTATAATATTATTTCTCATTATGTTGCGCCAATAGCTATGTTTGTAGATTGGTTATTTTTCGATCAAAAGATAAAATTAAATGTAAGTGATCCAATCAAATGGTTATCAATTCCAATTATTTATATCGGCTATGCACTAATTTACGGATTAGTGGGTCCGATTATCCCTAAAATAGGAACATCTTATGTGTATTTCTTTTTTGATATTGATAAAAAAGGAATCACAGGAGTTTTTAGCTGGGTTGTCATATTGCTGATTTTCTTTCTAGTATTAAATTATCTTATATATTTTTTAAATAACAGTTTGGCTAAAAGACAACAATCAAGTAAGAAGGTATAGACATTGTTATTCTTTACAGAAACTGAGATTTTTGAATCAAGTTAGAAACTTAAGCTCTGATACTTGGATGTCAGAAAGGTTGGGAATCATTTCTTTAAAAACTAGTTAATGAACTCTAAACAACGATAAAAATAGTATTATCATTAGGTTTTTGCACACTAATGATGATACTATTTTTATTTGTTTTGGGAGGATAACACAAGTGAAATGGGAAGAATTTGAAAGAAGGTTGAAAGTTTATAAGAGAGGATGCAATGTATACTGATTTCATAAGTTAGTCAGTACAGCTAAAGTCGCCCGTGACTATAAATGAGAGGGGAAGTTTAGATGATGAAGGGTGTTTCTACTTTTTTAGATAAGAAAGATCTATCTTTTAAGCAGCAAGATAAGACAATCAAAAATCAGTTAAAAATTATCAAAAAGCTGCAAAAAAGAGTTAAAGAAGAACAACGACGAAAAAATCAGCTTGCATCTCAATTAAAGCGATCGCTTCAACAGTTAGAAGAAATTAAAAGAGCAACAAAAGACTAAAGGAGGAAATGAACATATGACAGCATTAAGTGGAGTAGATGTAGTTTGGCGTTTTCGTTTAGCCGAAGATGAAGGAAATGAACGTGCGTGGGGATTAGCCTACAGTACAGAAAATGGTTACTCAAAATCAAAAGAAAGTGAATCGACTGTGACCAAAGATGGCAGCGTAGTGACGCCAGGTGCAACTGAAACAACAGTAACTGCCACAACATTATACAAAATCGGTTCGACACAAATCGATAAATTAGAAACAGCGATGGATGAAAATAAGCGTGTTCAAATTTGGCGTATCAATACCAAAGAAATTGGTACTGGCAACGATGAAGGGAAATTCAAAGCTAAATATTTTGAAGGCTATTTTACTTCATTTGAAGAAACTGATTCAGCAGAAAATAAAGTTGAATATTCTTTAGAATGGGCAATCGAAGGCGCAGGTAAGAATGGTTTTGCGGCATTAGAGCTTGATACTTCTGAAGGCGGCGATTATGCATTTAAAGATACTGTAAAAGTGGAAGCTAAAGCATAATCACTTTATTTTATAAAATACTTGAGGCCGGGACATAACTCTACGAGTTACATTCCAGCCTCAAGGAATCCGAATAAACGGTGGGAGCAGAAGCAACCCCTTCGGAAATAAGCTGAAATTCACAAAAATTTGAAGAGCTATTTTCGTGAATTTCCTCTTATTTCTCGGAGTTAAACACTTCTGTCCCAACCTCACAATCAGGAGGAATAAATATGGAATTAACAATGAACGAAAAAACATTTAACTGCACATTCGGCTACGGCTTCTTAAAAGAAATCAACAAACGTTATTCAGTAGAACGCGGGGGTATGCAGTTGAAATTAGGAGTAGGTGCAATTGTTTCGAATCTGCTTTTATCTGATGTCGATACATTATTTGAAGTTTTATTGATTGCGAATATGACAGAGAAACCTCGGTTGACGGTCAAATTTTTAGAAGAGTACGTTGAACAAAATGGCACAAAAAATCTGTTCGAAGAAGTGATCGATGAGCTAAAAAAGTCGGAATATACTGGGATGATGACCAGCAAAATGCTGGAAGAAGCACAAGCGTAACTAACATAGATTTTGATGAAGTATATGAACATGTCCGTTTAAATTGTTTACGTTTTTTGCAGATTGAAGATTTTAATGAAATTGCACGACTGACGATTCCGGATTACGAATTACGGATGAAGGCCTATCAATTAAAACAGTTAGATCGACAATACGAGATACATCTTCAAGCTTGGGCAACGGTTATGGCAGGACAAACACGCAAGGGCAAACCGATTTTCAGAACCTTTGATAAGTTCTTCGATTATCGCAAGGCAGAAGAGAAAATACTTGGTAGACAAAAAAGAACTTCTCCTGATAAAGAGAAACTTCAAAATTGGATCGCCAATTTTAATTCATAGGAAAGGAGGGGGAAAATGGAGAAAAAACAAAATGTAACGACAGTCTTATCAGCTATAGACAATAATTTTTTTAAAACATTAGCTAGTGCTGAGGGGGCACTTAACAATACTAAAGGAACATCAGATCGTTTATATGAATCTTTTACTAAATTAGCATCATATAATATCCCTCCTCAGAGTTTCGAGGTATTCAAGCAAAGTGCACAAGATGCTTCAACTATGGTGGATAACCTTGGGGAAAAGCTGAAAAAAAGATTTACTCCAGTTATTGAAAAGCCAAATTTGACTGGAATGATAGATGCTGTTGATAAAACAATTACTGATATCAACAGCAAGCTGAAACTATTTCATATGCCTAGTTTGGGAAAAATGATGAGTGGGGACGACTCTGTTTTTGGGAAAATCAACGGTAATATAGATAAAGTAACGCAGTCTTTTGGCGGAATGACTCAAAGTTTTGGTGATAAACAGAAACAAATGATTTCAGGTATGTCAAACTGGAAACAAAATCTTACTGGATTTACAGAAAATACTAAATATCAAATGAAGTTATTTACGATGGCTATGCGGACAGAAGGCTCTCCTATCGATAAGTTAGGTACAGCATTTGATGCGGTTTCTACTAAAGTTTCGTCAGGTTTTTCAAAGATGTATCAAAGCTCTGGAATGATGGGTTCAGCATTTAGGCAAGTTGGTGAAGGATTCAACGGTGTAAAAGATTATATGAGCGGTCTACCTGAAAGTGCAAGATATCAAATGAAGCTTTTAGGGATGCATATAAGAAGTGAGCATCCAGCTTTGGCTGAATTAGGAACCAAGTTTTCAGATATGTCTTCTCAAGTAGGTGGAACGATTTCTACTGTTGCTTCTAAATTTGGTATTTTAGGAGGAAAATTCACTGATACAATTACAAATTCTAAACTGTTAAAATCTACATTCAGCGGAATAGGAGCAACCTTACAAGGATCTGCTAATGTAGGAACAACGGCTATGACCTCAATGGTTCAAGGTTTGTCATCTGTTTTTGGATTTGCCTTAAAAGCATTAGGACCAGCGGCTATTTTAGGTGTTGCATTAGCTGGCTTTGGATTACTAGACAGCCAGTTTGATGGTCAAATAGGCAATATGATAGAAACAGCAACCACAAAAGGCCCAGCTATTATTGCAGGGTTTGTACAAGGAATTATAGAAAAGCTTCCAGAGTTGATGGAGACAGGTACGCAATTAATAGCTGGTTTGACAGAAGCTATCGCTGTAAATCTACCTGTAATCATGCAAAGTGCAGTTGATCTGATTGGCGCACTAGTTCAAGGTGTAATTGAAAGCTTACCTACCTTGATTCCAGCAGCACTGATGTTGATTGAATCATTAGCTACTAGTTTATTATCGGCAGCACCACAACTATTATTGACAGGATTAGATTTGTTGATTGCATTAGTCGATGGGATTTTAGCGAATAAGGATCAGATTGTTACTACTGTAACAAATATTATTGAAGCATTCACCACAAATATCACGAATAAATTACCAGAAATTATTAAAAAAGGTGTTGAGGTTTTAACAAAACTTGCAGAAGGGATCGCCTCTGTATTACCCACTTTGATACCAGTCGCTATAGAAGCAATTGCAACTTTAGTAGGAACACTATTAGAGCAGCTACCAACATTAATTGATGCAGCAATAAAAATTGTTGCAACGTTGTGCAAAGGATTATGGGATAATCTACCAGAAATTTTATCAGCAGCTGGTAAGTTGTTGGGGACTTTTGTTGAAGGGATTATTGGGCTTTTACCAGATATTGCTAGTGCAGGATTGAGAATGGGTAACGAAATAATCAAAGAACTTACAGGAGTAGATTTATTTGAAATTGGTGGCAATATAATTCAAGGCTTGATTGACGGTATCGGAGGGATGGCTAAAGCAGCATTAGATGCAGTCAAGAACCTTGGTAAAAGTATTGGAGATGCATTTAAAGGTCTTTTCAAAATCCATTCACCATCTCGCTGGATGCGAGATGAAATCGGAGCGATGTTACCCGCCGGTCTAGCTATCGGTATCGAAAGAAATGCTCATGTAGTTGACCAACCAATGGATAAATTAGTCTCTCAAATCATGCTGCCAAGCTTAGATAGTTTAGATCAACAGTTAGAAACGGTCCAAGATGTATCTATCCAATCCAGTAGTAAACAAATGATGGTTCAAACCAAACAACCTGCAACCTTCAACATCAAGCTCGGTAATCAACAATTCAAAGCCTTTGTTTCCGATATTTCAGAAGCAATGGGACAAGATTCTGCTATTAACTTAGCATTTTAGAAGGAGGGAAAACATGTATTATTTTGAAGACACAACTAAAAAAGTCCATAAAGATGATTTGATCCTTCCTTCTTCAGCCATGATGTATGATGGTGTTTATCTCGAAAAAATGATCGATGGTTATCGTACTTTAGCGGTAACAGGTAGAGAAATGCTGTCACTTACGGTAGATACACAAGAAACTCAGGTTGGAAGTATTAAATTAAATCAAAAATTACCCGCTCGAACAATTAAAGTGACCTATCAATTGATTGGAAAAGATGCTAAAGAGGTTCAGAAAAAATACCGTCAATTGATGCAATTGCTTTATAAAGAGTCGGCTGTTGAAATTCGCTTTAAAGATGAATTGGATTATCATTATCACGGACAATATATGACAACAGATGAAGTTCGTGGAGATACCAATAGTATCATTGCAAGCTTTGAAATTCTTTGTACCGATCCCAAGAAATATTCGGTGTTACTGAAAACGGACGGACCCATTACAACCTATTTACCCTATCAAACGATACCAGAAAAAATCACAGTAACGATTGCCGCGTTTGGTCCTTTAAAGATTACAAACAGCGACCAAACAATTAAAATCACTAGTT
This sequence comes from Enterococcus silesiacus, assembly GCF_001886225.1. Lineage (NCBI taxonomy): Bacteria > Bacillati > Bacillota > Bacilli > Lactobacillales > Enterococcaceae > Enterococcus > Enterococcus silesiacus. The sequence continues at coordinate 109,998 of NZ_JXLC01000003.1, forward strand.
ACAATTTAAGCGCAGGCGATCAAGTGGTTTTTGATTTCTTAAAAGGAAAAGTTTTTGTAAATGAACTAGATCAAACTTTTTTACTAGATTTAGAAAGTGATTTTGAAAATTTTAGTATTAAAGAAGGTCAAACTGTTCAGTGTAATAATGGCAAAATGACCATCTCTTATCGGGAGGTACAACTATGAATAAAAGCGTTTATTTTTTTGACGAGCGTCAACATTTACTTCGAATCGTTAAAGAGAATGAGCTGATAGAAGTCATCCAGGAAAAAGAAATTACATTGAGTAAAAACGAATTGATGAATGATACGCTAAATGTATCTACCGTATATGACGAAGAGCTGAAACAAGCGGTCTACATGGCTGTGAAAGAAGTAGCACCTTCATATAGTTTATATAGAATTATTTTAGATAGTGAAGAGGAAAATCTTTTATCATTTGTAGGTATTAGTTTTGCACCCGACGAGTTAGATTCTTATGTTGTCAAAAATGTTCAAGTGAAAAACGGCTCAATTAAAAATACGATTCAAAAACTGTTGGCAGAAACAGAATGGCGTTTGGGTAAAATCGATTCAAATTTACCTTCATTAACAGAAGATTTTAGCTTCCTATCTGTGCGTGATGCATTAAAAAATATTCAAGCACAAGGGTGCGAAATTCTGTTCAAATATAAAATCGATGGTATCGGTATTACGGATAAATGGCTGGAAGTCTATCGTGAAATTGGGGAACAAAGTAAACAACGTTTTACCTATGGGGAAAAAGCGTTAAGCATTGTAAAAGAACAAGACCGTAATCAGGTTTACACAAGTTTAATCGGTCGCGGACGTGGCGAAGATGTGGGCGATGGTGAAGGCAAACGAATCGAATTTACTAATGTAGAGTGGAAAAAAGCCAATGGCAAGCCTTTGAATAAACCCAAAGGACAAAATTGGCTGGAATTTCCCGAGATGACCAAACAATATGGTATCCCGCTAAAAAATGGTGGGATGCGAAGACGGGAAAAAGTCATTACATTTGATGAAGAAGAAAGTCCAGAAAAATTGCTACAAAAAACATATGATTCGCTTATTGAATATTCTCGTCCGCTCGTTCAATTTAAAACTGAGATTTTAGGTGGTGATACGATTGGGAATACCGTAACGATTCATCGACATGATCGAAATTATCATTACCAAACTCGAATTTTCAAGGTGAAAATCGATCGTTTGACAGGAAAAGTCGAAGCCGGTTTAGGAGATAATATTACGAAGAGTATTTCAAAAGCTACTTCGGATCTCAAAGGAAATGTAGATTCATTGGAAGAGAAAAAGATGACCTTTTATGATTCTGAAGAAATTTCCAAATGGCAAGATGATATTATTCGTGGAGCCAAAGGCGGCTCTATAAAGTTAATGAATGGGATTGAAACAGGAAAATCAAATAGTCGTGAACCCTATCAACAAGTTTTTATGGATGGGAAATCGTTAGAGAATAGTAAACATTTTTTAATCATGAACTCTGATGGCATAGGCTTTGTTAAAGATAAATTTACAAATACGCCTAAAACAGCTTGGACGATTGATGGAAAGTTTAATGCTGACTTTATTCAAGCTGGTACCTTAGAAGGCGTTACTGTCCAAACAAAGAAAGATAATGATTTTCAAATCAAGTTACAGTCAAATGGAACTATTGCTTTTAGAAATCAAAAAAAGAATGAAGAAGAAGGCTGGATCGGTGCTGTAATAGATGGGAAAACGAAAGAACCAGTGGGTGTTGCCATTTGCCAAATTCCGGGATATAAGTTTTCAATTGGTTCAGCGGTTTCTAAAGAAGAAAGAGCACCGAGTGCGGTGTTTGAAATCCCTAAAGAATCAAACGCAAATAAGAAAATATGGCGATTACACGGTCAAGGAGAAATTAATGGTGACTTAAAAATAACAGGAAATGTAGACATTAAAGGAAGCCTATCAATCAATGGTGTCAAAGTCATTCCTGGAACTGGCAATGGAGGCAGTGGTGGTACAGGCGGCGGATATCCGTCAGAAGTAACCAGTCAAGAGGATAAATTTGCTTGGGATTTATGGAGCTATTTAACCTCTAATGGATACAGTCACGCCGCAGCTGCGGGAATTTTAGGAAACGTCCAACAAGAAACTGGCGGCACCATGAATCCAGATACTGATCAGATCGGCGGTCCTGCATATGGACTAGTTCAATGGGATGGGTCTAGCTATCCTTTAGTTGGTAGTCCTACATGGGATGGTCGAGAATATGTTAGACGTCTGATTGCAGCTGCAGGTATCAACAATGACTATAAATCAACATTAGCACAAGGAAAACTAATCGATTGGTGTATGTACAATGGACAGTGGCTAGGCGCGGTTACTCCAACAGGTGTTGCTGAGTTTAAAATAATTTCTGACCCAGCGATAGCAGCCTATGCATTTGAAATGAATTTCGAGCGACCAAAAAATGCTCATCCAGAAGGGCAAGGTTATGCACAAGGATGGTATAACAAATTTCACAATTTAAAACCATCAACTGGAACAGGAAAAGCAGGATTGGATCATTTAGAATCATTAGTGGGTCAGTATTGGGGAAATGGTCAATGCTATGCCGTGCCAGCTGAATATTCTGGTTTCTTAAGTGGCTGTGGATTAGGTGCGCAAACCAGTTATCCATTAAGTCATGTTATAGGCAGCACTGAGGGAGCAGCTGATATTGGCAGTTCTTATGATTGGGCTGCAGTTGGTTGGAAAGTTATTTATCAGCCGGAGTATAAAGATTTAGTATCTGGCGCAATCATCAACTGGAAACGCGGCGGAAACATTGGTGGATTTAATGTCGATTATACCTATGGCCACACAGGTGTTATCCGAGGTTTAACAAATGATGGCTTCCAAACCTACGAACAAAATATTGGCAAGGGACAAATTATTGAAAGATACGACCGCACATGGGTCGGGTCAAGCGAAATCAGTTCGATCGTCATCCCACCAAAATAAGCAATTTTTAGAAAGGAGTGAGCAAATGTCAATTATATATCCAATTTTTTTATCGATCACACAACCAAACGACAATATTCCATCAATCATGATTCGCCAATTTGACGAAGGAACTCAAGTCTTGGATGTGACGATCACGGAACACGGTAAACCAAAAGACATTTCAAATTTAACCCCATTTTTCTGCGTCAAACAAGGACACCATGCCGGACTTGGTTTGTCTGAGCAAAAAGTCACGAAAATCATTGATGCAAAAAAAGGTAAACTACAATACACATTAACTAATTATGATATGCAAAATACAGGAGAAAATACAGCGTATTTCAGCTTTAGGGAACTTCAAAAAGACCTAAGTTGGCGTCAACAATTTTCCACACGAGATTTTGCTTACCACGTTAAAGAAAGTATTTACGAAGAGGGAATCAAAGATAGTAACTATATTTGGACGTTTGAAGAAATCTTACGCTATTTTACTGAATGGGTAAAAACGTGTCGGGAGATTTATGATGACTGGTATTTAGTGGCACAAGAAGAACTAAAGCGGATCATTGCAGAGTTTCAAGGATGGGTCACAACAAATCAAGAACGATATGATCAATGGACTACAGTTCAAAGAGCAGAATTTGATAAATGGTTTGCGACAATCAAAGAAATATTAGATGAAAATGTTGCTGGTAATCTTTTGAATCTAATTGAAGAATTAAAGCAGGCACATTTTACTTTGAAAAGTGGAGAAATAGGCATTCTTAGAACAATTAGAGACGATAAATTCAGCTTGAATCATAGCGTAGTTAAAAGCGGAACAGTTACTCATCAAAAAGAAGCTGCAGCTTTAGTTGTAGCTGAAATCGATAGTGAAAAGCAAAATACTTTCTTTCTAAGAAAGGTAGGTTCAGTTTGATGGCACATGAAGTTGAAATCAAAAAAATAATGGAAACAGATGAATCCGGTGTGCAACGTCAAGTTTTCCCTGAAACCCATGTTAGCGCGGTTCTTGGATTAGATAAAATTGAAACGATAGGAACAGGTGTAACGTCGATCAATGGTAAAACTGGAGACATCACCTTAACAGCAAAAGATTTAGATGTTGAAGGAACAGGAATAACAATAGAGAAGGTGGGAACGGTATGACAGATATTGTTGAATTAAAAAATGATGGCGTTGTTGTTTATCCTAAAACGCACGTCAGCGCAGTTGAAGGAATGACAACGATCAAAGGTGAAAAAGGAGATACAGGTCCTGCAGGTCCAAAAGGAGCAACGGGGGCACCAGGACCTCAAGGCTTAAAAGGTGCTACTGGTGCTACGGGACCACAAGGACCAGCGGGCGTAAATGCAACAACGACAACTACGGCAACGCAAACAGTCAACGGACTGATGAGTGCAGTAGACAAGAAAAAATTAGATACATTACCAACAATAACGTTTAGTAAGGTGGGAGCAGTATAATGGCAGATATCGTACAATTAGAAGAAAAAGGGAACTTGCTTTATCCGAAGACACACAGCTCAGCAGTCGATGGTTTTACAGATGAACTAAATGCGTTATCAAAAAATTTGACTGAAAATCTAACAAAGAAATTACAACCAGTAGCTTCTGAACAAGCACTTTGGTCAGGTTCATGGTATGGAGGGGCAGGTCAAACAACGATTCCTAGTAAACCTTTGTCAAAATGTTCGAATGGTTGGATCTTACAATGGGAAGTATATTCAGAAACTGGAAATCCAAGTGGAACTGCTTTTCAATTTTCCTATGTACCGAAACAATTTGTAAAATATCATTCTGGAAAAGGAATGGTTTTTCCAGTTTGTGCTTATAATGGATCAAATCCTCAAGTTAAGTATTTATATATTGATGATGTTAAATTATCAGGAAATGCTAATAATTCTCCAGATAAAGATACAACAGGTAAAGGGAACAAGATGTATGTACTAACGAAAGTTTATGAGTATTAAAAAAAGGAAGAGTAATATTTTTAGATTGTAGATATTGTCTCAAAAGACTTTATCTACAGTCTTTTTAATGTTGTAACTATATGTGTGAAGTTGTTGGGAAAATTTCTTTCCTCAAATATTGATAAAAGAGAACTAGTCTACATTAGAATGAAATATTAACTATTGTCTTTCCATAGTTCTTATCGTAATATAGTTAGGAACCGAACTATTTAACAAGGAGGTAAATCATGGACAGAAAAATCGGTCTAAAAATCAGAATTTTAGCTAACGAACTCAATCGAAAAGCAGCAGAAATTTTAAAAGAAGACGGTGGTGAAACCTCTTCAAGCATCCAAATGCGTATTTTAAACTTCATTCACCGCCGTAATAGTCAACAAGTACCAGTCTATCAAAAAGATATCGAACAAGAATTCGATATTCGGCGGTCCACTGCGACAGGTGTCTTACAAACAATGGAGAAACGCTTATTTATCGAAAGACGATGTTTCGAGAAAGATAATCGGTACAAAACGATTATTTTAACTGATTTAGGCGAACAGAAAGTCAAAGAAAACATTGTGAAGTTACATAAATTCGATGAGTTACTCGTTCGGGGAATTCCAGAAGAAGAACTAGTAATCTTTTTTAAATTATTGGGAAAACTATCTGAAAACAGCAAAAAAATAAATAAGGAAGGTGAACTAGTTACATGATAAAAAAACTGATCGCCAACATAGGTGTCTATAAAAAAGAAAGTATCATTACACCGCTTTATGTAACAGGAGAAGTCATTCTAGATATCATTATTCCTCTAGTGATGGCAATGATGATTGATAATGGCATCGAAAAGGGAAATACAAATGCTATTTTAATGTATGGAGCGATTTTATTTGTGTGTGCAATCATTGCGTTATTTTTTGGTGCGATGTCAGGTCGTTATGCCGCAGTTGCTTCAGCTGGGTTTGCCAAGAATTTACGAGATCAATTATTTGTTCGCATCCAAGGTTTCTCTTTTTCTAACATTGATCGCTTTTCCACATCAAGCTTAATTACACGGATGACAACAGATGTGACCAATGTTCAAAATGCTTACCAAATGATTATTCGGCTTTTAGTCCGGAGTCCATTGATCATGATTTTTTCATTAGCCATGGCTTATAGTATCAATAAGGATCTGTCCTTGATTTATTTAGGGGTTGTACCGTTTTTGATGATTGGTTTAGCGCTAGTTATTTATTTTGCTCATCCTAATTTTAACAAAGTTTTTCGTATTTATGATAAATTAAATAACGTTGTTCAAGAAAATTTACAAGGGATTCGTGTCGTTAAATCTTATGTAAGAGAAGAACATGAAGACGAAAAATTCAAAACAGTTTCTAAAGATATCTACAAAACATTCTCAAAAGCACAAAGTATTGTTGCTTTTAATAATCCCATTTTACAGTTTGCAGTCTACACCTGTATGTTGCTGATTTCATGGTTAGGGGCAAAATTTGTAGTAGGGAGCACGTTGACTACTGGGGAATTGGTCAGTATGTTTACGTATACAATGCAAATTTTAATGAGTTTAAATATGTTATCAATGGTTTTTGTCATCGTACTGATTGCACGGACTTCTGCTGAGCGAATCACTGAGGTGTTATCAGAAGAAAGTGATTTAAAAAACAATGCAGATCCTCTTTATGAAATTCCAGATGGTTCTGTTCGCTTTAATGATGTTTGTTTTAGCTATGCGAATGATCTTGAAAAATTGGCGTTGATGCATGCAAATATGGAAATAAAATCAGGTGAAGTGATCGGGATCGTTGGTGGAACCGGTAGTTCTAAATCAACATTCGTTCAGTTGATTCCAAGATTATACGATGTAACGCAAGGCTCGGTCGAAGTTGGCGGACATGATGTGCGGAATTATGATTTGAAATCTTTGCGGGATCAAGTCAGTATGGTTTTACAAAACAATGTATTGTTTACAGGAACAATCAAAGAAAATCTGCGCTGGGGAAACGAAGAGGCCACAGACGAAGACTTGATCAGAGCTTGTAAAATTGCTCAGGCAGATAGTTTTATCGAAGAATTTCCTGATAAATATGATACGATGCTTTCCCAAGGTGGAAACAATGTATCGGGTGGACAAAAACAGCGTTTATGTATAGCACGTGCATTATTGAAAAAACCAAAAATTTTGATTTTAGATGATTCGACAAGTGCCGTAGATACAAAAACAGATCGTTTGATCAGGGAAGGAATGCGACAAGAAATACCTGGAACGACAACGTTTATTATCGGCCAGCGTGTGTCTTCTATTGAAGATTCTGATCGCATTATTGTCATGGATAAAGGCTTGATCAATGCTATTGGAACCCATGATGAATTATTAGCTAGTAATCAGATTTATCAAGAAGTCTACGAGTCTCAAAAGAAAGGATTTGGTGAAGAGAATGCGTGATGAACAAACAAAAGGGATTCGCAAAAGTCAAGATCCTTTGAAAACCTTAAAGCGGCTGTTTTCATATATGGTTAAAAAATATAAGTTTCGTCTCGTATTAGTAATGATTCTCATTTTACTAAGTACCTTTGCCAATGTTCGAGGCTCTTTATTCTTACAAGTAGTGATCGATGATTATATTACGCCGCTACTTGGACAAAGCAATCCTAACTTTTCTGGACTATTAAAGGCAATTACAACGATGGCACTAATTTATGGTGTTGGGATTATTTCAAATTTAGGCTTTAATCTAATCATGGTTCGTATTAGTGAAGGAACACAAAAAACGATTCGAGATGAAATGTTTACCCATCTTGAGACACTGCCAATCCGTTATTTCGATTCAAATTCTGACGGAGATATCATGAGTCATTTTACCAATGATACGGATACTTTAAGACAGATGATTTCTCAAAGTATTCCTAATCTGATTGCAGCTGTGGTCAGTTTTGTCAGCGTGTTTATTGCCATGTTTACCATCAGTGTACCATTGACTTTAGTGGTGATCGTCTCGGTTGCCATAATGATTGTGACGATTCGGATGATCGCTGGGCGCAGTAGCCGTTATTTTGGCAAGCAGCAACGGGATTTAGGCAGCGTAAACGGCTATATCGAAGAAATAATGCATGGTCAAAAAGTGGTGAAAATATTTAATCATGAACCGCAAACAATCAAACAGTTTAAAGGCATCAATGAAGAATTACGCCAAAGCGCTACTCAAGCGAATAAATATGCGAATAGCTTAATGCCGATCATGATGAATTTACTAAACATTCAATATGTACTCTTGGCAGTAGTTGGAGGTATTTTTTCTGTATATGGTGTCTCTGGTCTGACCATTGGGATGATTGCTTCTTTTCTTCAATTAAGTCGTTCTTTGAATATGCCAATTAGCCAAGTGTCGCAACAAATCAACTTTGTGATTATGGCGTTAGCAGGAGCAGATCGGATCTTTAATTTGATTGATGAAAAATCAGAAATTGATGATGGTTATGTGACGTTGGTCAATGTAAATCGTGAGTCAGGAAATCTTGTTGAAAGTGAAGCGCGGACTGGGATTTGGGCATGGAAACACCCACATGCAGATGGTACGGTTACGTATACGGAGCTAACAGGGGATGTGCGTTTTGAAGATGTGTCTTTTGGCTATACAGATAACCATCGAGTATTAAAAGATATTAATCTATATGCTGAACCAGGTCAAAAAGTCGCATTTGTAGGGGCGACAGGAGCTGGTAAAACGACGATTACAAACTTGATCAATCGATTCTACGATATTCAAGAAGGAAAAATCCGTTATGATGGAATCAATGTGAAAAAAATCAAAAAGAATTCGTTAAGAAGGTCCTTAGGGATTGTTTTACAAGACACGCATTTATTCACAGGGACGATTCGCGAAAATATCCGCTATGGGAAGCTAGATGCATCGGATGATGATGTGATTCAAGCCGCTCAACTCGCTAATGCGGAAGATTTTATTAATAATTTACCTAATAAATATGATACTGTGATTACTGGTGATGGAGAAGGCTTGTCACAGGGGCAACGTCAATTATTATCCATTGCTCGAGCTGCGATTGCTGATCCACCAGTAATGATTTTAGATGAAGCGACATCAAGTATTGATACCAGAACTGAAAAACATGTACAAGCTGGAATGGATCGTTTGATGAAAGGCAGAACGGTATTTGTTATTGCACATCGCTTGTCGACGATTCAAAATTCAGATGCAATCATGGTAATGGATCATGGCCAAATCATCGAACGAGGCAGTCATGAAGACTTACTTGAAGAAAAAGGAATTTATCATCAACTATACACAGGAAAAGTAGAACTATCATAAGAACAATAAAAAAACACCGATCAGCTAGTGATCGGTGTTTTTCGATATAAACGTTTAAAATAATACGCCAAGAGAGATTCGAACTCCCGACCGCTCGCTTAGAAGGCGAGTGCTCTATCCAGCTGAGCTATTGGCGCAATATGTTAACGCAACAGAGTTTATTATAATGAACATATAAAATAAAGTCAATCATAAATTTGAAATAACAACCAAGTTTTTTTGAAAAGTGATTTATATCGCCAAATGACCAAGTTTTTATTGACTCTCGTTTCTTATTTTGATACAATGTTAATGTTGTAATTGTGGACTCCACAGCTACAACCGCACAGAACAAGTTTTTAAGTATGACACTAATCATCACTTGGGATGGCGAGTCTAAGTCTAGAAGAAGGAGGTGCTGTATAGCATGTACGCAATTATCAAAACTGGTGGTAAACAAGTAAAAGTTGAGGTAGGTCAAGCAATTTACGTTGAAAAATTAGACGTAGAAGCTGGCGAAAAAGTTGTTTTTGACGAAGTTATCTTAGTGGGTGGCGAATCTACGAAAGTAGGAGCTCCAACTGTCGCAGGTGCAACTGTCGAAGGAACTGTAGAAAAACACGGCAAACAAAAGAAAGTCGTGACTTTCAAATACAAACCTAAAAAACACACTCACCGCAAACAAGGTCACCGTCAACCATATACAAAAGTTGTAATCAACGCAATCAACGCATAATTCTTTTAAGTTGCATAGGAAAGAAGGCCTATCAATGATTAAAAGTTCTTTTAAACGAAATGAGGCAGGTCAAATTCTGTCTTTTGAAGTCTCAGGGCATGCGGAATCAGGTCCTTATGGCAGTGATATCGTATGTGCGGCTGTGTCTGCATTAACGATAAGCACCGTCAATGGTATCGATGCTTTAGCTGGTGTTCAACCGATTGTTGAAACAGATGAAGATAATGGTGGATACCTTTATGTTGAAATGATTTCAAAGGCCAATCAAGAACAAACCAATATTGCCCAAATTCTCTTGGAAAATCTTTTATTAGGTCTCCAAGCAATCGAGCAAGAAAATCTTGACTTTATTCAAGTCAAAACCATAAATGAAAAATAGGAGGTGCAGACTATGTTATTAAATATGAATTTACAATTATTCGCCCACAAAAAAGGTGGAGGTTCTACTTCCAACGGACGTGATTCAGAATCTAAACGCTTAGGCGCTAAAAGTGCTGATGGACAAACTGTTACTGGTGGATCAATTTTATACCGTCAACGCGGAACTAAAATTTACCCAGGAGCAAACGTAGGTATCGGCGGAGACGACACTTTATTTGCTAAAGTTGACGGTGTAGTACGTTTTGAACGTAAAGGCCGTGACAAAAAACAAGTGTCTGTTTACCCAGTAGCAAATTAATAAGTAGCTGAGTCCTTTGTATATCAAAGGGTTCGGCTCTTTTTTTGTTTATAGATATTTTTTTGACCATACTATTGACCATACTTTCTAAAACTCTATATATTTTATTAGTTTTTCAGTTGTACCTTCTTTTTGATCATCGGATAAATGAGTATATATGTTTAGAGTCGTTTTGATATTTGAATGGCCTAGTCGTTCTGCGACTTCTTTATCAGTAGCTTTAGCGTTATATAGCATAGAGGCGTGAGTATGTCTAAATCCATGCAAACCAATGTCAGGCAACTTTGCTCTATTCTGATAAACCTTGTATCGTTCAGTAACAGCCTGATTAATGGTAAAATTATTTTTTTCAGTGGTGAAAATAAAAGCTGGCTGACTAAAACCAAACTTGAAAAGAAATTGTTTTTGTGACAGTTTCCATTTGTTTAATTGTTTAATAGTTTTTTGGTCTAATACAATTTGACGATTAGATTTTTTCGTTTTTGGTGTTTCTGAAATATAGTAATCTTGCCCCTTTGTTACTGTTCTATGAATGGAAAGGGTATTTGTGTTGAAATCCAAATCAGACCACGTGAGGGCTAATATTTCACCAATGCGGCAGCCACTGAAGGCTAACAAACGAAACAGAGTATAATCTCTAATCTTGAAATATGGATTCTGCTCATTTTCAATTGTTGCTAAGAAATTTTGTAATTGATCTTTCGTGTAAAATTTCAGTTTTTTTTCTGTGTTACTATTTTTTCTAACGGGTATTAGTACATTAGTGGTAGGGTTCTGATTAGTTATACCCATGTTAATACTCAGTTTGAAGACTTTATCAATATAGTTCATAAACAGCGGGTAATTTTTATAAGTTGATTTTTCATGCCATTCATTTATTATTTTTTGGCAATTCATAGTATCGATTTTATCTATTTTTATCGATCCGAACTTGGGCAAAATGTGTTTATCAAACAATATTCTGGTTCGTGATAAAGTACTCTCTGTTACACTTTTTTTATAATGAGCAAACCAGATATCTGAAACTTCTTTAAAAGTAGGAGCTTTTTGACTGCTTGAAAATCCATTTTCTTTTACAGATAGTTCTAACATAGACATAGCCGTCTTTGCTTCTTTCTTAGTTTTGAATCCTCTTCTTGTGGTATATTTCTTTTTACCTGTTAAGGGATCTATTCCTAAGTAGGCTTTAAAATACCAAAGTTTTTCACCGTTTTTCTTTTCGTACTGTTTGATCATGTTGTATCACTCCTTCAATTTTGATACAATAGACACAACTAAATAAGCCTATTATATAGGTGGTTTTATTGTTTAACGTACTTACTTCTTGGCGGGAGGGGTACGTTTTTTTATTTTATTTGTTCAAATACTTCTTTATACTTGTTGAAATCCTCATCAGAAACCGCAGAACCAACAGTAAGAACCGCATTAAGTTTTTCATTAACAACATATCTTACTAACCAGGATACACGATCCCCAGCTGCATTTTCATTACGTGTTTCGTTATTGTTAATAATTTTTTCAGTATTTTCCTTATCTGTCGCCACTTCAACATTAATAAGATTAGCAAAAAGAGTATCTGGAATTGAATCTTTTGCGGCGTAGTAGAAATAATTTGAACTAGATAAATCATAATCAGATTCGTTAAGTTTTTCTTGGCCAGTAGTTTGGGGATCGAACACAGGTAATCCCTTTTCTTTAAAAGTATTTACAATTTCAGTTGCTGTATCTTCTTTTTCAGTACTAGATGAACTTTCCAATTCTTTAACTCGTGACTCTAATTGATCCACTTTACTGTTCGCAGTTTTGGTATCTTTGTTACTATCACCACACCCCACTAAAAATAGCCCACTAAAAATACAAATAATTGCAATCTTTTTCATTTCAAAAATCTCCCTCATAAATTTTGTAGTAATCCAGTATTTAAAATCATTACTGATGAATCTCGAAACTCAAAGATTCTTCCTTTATAAAAATAAGTGTACCCATATTTTTGTTGATAATATGAGAATACTTTTTTTAGAGTATTGTTTGAAACGTTAAGGAATTCAGCACAGTCATAATGAGTATTGAGACCAGCTTCAGAGCAAGCAATTAAATCATCTAAAGAAACGAGGATATCATATGAATAATTTCTGGCTTTATTTTCTTGTTTTCTCGCTTCTGTAGAATTTTGATTAATTATTTCACCCACAGAAGTTTTATAATGAGCATACTCTTCAGCTAATATTTCTTTTTTTCTTTTTAATTCCAATGTTTGTTCAATATAAATGCGACCGTTACGATATAATCCAAAACAACCAGTATTGGCATATAACTCTTTTTCGATGATCGGCACGCTTTTTTGAATTTCCTCAACTAATATTTCATAGTCATTCAAATTAATCACCAACTAAAATTTATTTTTTATGCTTTGAATCATATTCGTCATCTAGTTTATCTAAATAAGAATGAATATTCTTTACCTCATCATCCGTATATACTTTTTCTGGATCAGCTGAGTGAGCAGCAAGGGTATCGATTTTTTTAGGAAGTGGAAATTCTTTAATTTTATTTTGCTCTTCTAATTGTTGTCTTGCAAAATCATATACCTTTGATTGGCGACTTTCGCTTAGGTTGTTATATATAGAAGAAATATCATTTTTAGAATTTAAAGTATCTCGTTTTTCATCTGGTATCCTTTCTTTAGCAACGTCATAACCCATTAACCAAGGCTCATTAACATTTAAAGTTTTAGATAGGAGGTATATTCTATCTTGATCTGGGGATTGTTTCCCATTTACATACTGTGAAAATGTACTTTTTCCCATTTTTATTCCTAATTCTTTTTGAAAAGGCTCGGACATTCTAATTATATCAATCTGCTTGATATTTCTCTCGCTCATAATCTGTTTGAGTCTAACTTCAGTAGTAACTTTAATGATGATCGCCTCCTTATATTTTGTATTATATAACTAATTGAATATAAGTACAATAAAAAAATTCATGATTCGTGAACTTTTATGTTGACTTAGTTCAAAGTCCAGTGTAATATGAAATTATAAAGTTCATGAAACGTGAACAAAAGGAAGGAGGAAATTTAATGAGTTATGATTATTCTACATTGTCAGGAAAAATTGTCGAAAAATTTGGAACCCAATATAATTTTGCGATTGCAATGGGACTTTCAGAAAGAACTGTTTCATTAAAGTTAAATAGTAGAGTTTCTTGGAAAGATGATGAAATGATACAAGCCTGCGAATTGCTCGGGATAGAGACTTCCGAGATTTATCAATATTTTTTTAAATCGAAAGTTCATGTTTCGTGAACTTTGTTAGCTACAACAAAGTGCAGAAAGGAGATATTTATATGGCCATAAAAGTAGAATTAATTCTTTCGGATGAAGTAAAGCGGGATTTGATTAATGAGGCCAAACGAGAACTAGAGGAAGAATTCGAGGAACGTCTGAATCTTGTAAGTAGGATCCTTGATTTACCGCCAGCACCTAATAAATCAGAGATAAGAAAAATTTTAAAAATAAGTGATAGTACTTTGGATCATCTGATAGCAAATGGTGCCACCCCTATGATTTGGGGAGAGAACACAATTCGTATTGAAAGAGCTAATATTTTAAAAGCTTTTGACAATACTAAGATCAAAATTTGAGGAGGATAAATGGTGGTTATCTCAGCAAACATAATCCTACTATTAGTAACGATTTTATGTTTTGCCGCTGGTGAGACGGTGCAAGGATATTTAATTTTAGCGGTGATGTGGGTTTGTAGTGTTTTGTGGAGGAGAGGGGAAAGATGAAAAAAATATCCGCATCAAAGGAACTTCAAAAAATGTATGTTAAGAAAGCACGAACTATTAGTTTTTTTCGGTGAATGGGTAAAAGAATTTGAAATAAAAAAGAGTTCGCACGGCTATGCTGAACTCAATTTGAAAATGCTAGTAACAATCAAGAATTTAGATTCTGATTGATTATATTTGTTATGACACCAGTGGCGATTGATTTAAGAGCGTCAAGAGAATAACTACCCGCTTTGGAGGCAATGCTTTTAGTAGTTTTCCAGTTATTATCTGATCGAATATCATTTATAAATTGATGTCCTGTAGGTGTTAAATCATAAGCGTAAAAGTTGCCGGCCATATCATAACCTGCTTTATAAAGCAGCCCACTTAAATCAGCTTGCCGAAAATGATAGTACAAAGTATTTTCATCATAATTTTTAATGTGCTCGTTATCACTATCAGACCGATAGTCAAACAAATGGTTAGGATCGCAAATTTCTTCAACAGTTAATAGAATATCTCTTATGCAATCAGGATTTAGTCTCACGTTGTTTTACCTCAATTCTGAATGTAATTGTTTAATACTTATAGAATATTTTTTATATTAGTGATGAATTTAATAACGTCCTGAACATTATTTTTGAATCTATTTTCCATGTAAATGATTCCGTCATCTTTTAGAAAAGCGAGGTATATCTTATTTGAAGACCAATTGACATTAATATACTCATTTCTGGAAAGTGTTCTCATAGTGTCCTCAAAATCTTCAAAAAGCATATTTGGAAAGAGAAGATTGTAAAGCTGGTCACCGCCACCTAAATTTTTGGCTTGAGATTTGGAAATACCGTTGTTGATTCTGTCAATATATTCTTTGTAGATTACTGCAATCATATACTGAGCATCCTTGGTTAATTCTACTTCTGGCATAAATAAACACCGACCTTAATATATTTCAGCTGACCATCTGCTGATAGATAAAGTATACCAATCAAAATAATTTCTAACAATAAGAATTTATGAAAGGGGATTGGAAATGAAGCACAAACTAATTAGTGTATTACTAGAAACGCCGTTTGCAATATTACTAGCTTTTATCTCGTGGTTATCAATTTGGGCAGGACTACTCATGATCGTGGTATATGTTGTGAATAAAGTATTTGAGTTTCCACAGCATATAACTTGGGTAAACAAACGACCGAGGAAAAACGCAAAGTAGGGGGCTAATAAAAATGAATCCTGCAACAGTGATCAACTATACATGTAGATTACAGATTCGAAAGTGTGATATTGGCATCAAGGCTATAGATGGACACAGGCCGATCAGTGAAGCTGAAAAAAGTGAAATAGCATGGATTAACGCAAAGATGAAAATAATCAACGAATTAATTATGAAAGGATGGTATGAAAAATGAAACAAACAGTAAATAGCTATTTATCACAACTCGACAAAGGGATGAGTAACAAACAACTCGCCAAAAAAGTGAATGACTATGTCAAACCAGCCGTTTCGGAAGTAACTATCAAAAAAATCAAAGAAGGTAAATATACACCAAGTGTGACATTAGCTTTGGCTTTAGCAAGGGTTTTAGGTACAACTGTTGAACAGCTTTTCGTGATTGAGGGTGGGGAATAGTTTGGAACTATACAATTTCGTTTGGGATACAAATGTGACTAGGTGTGTAGGAATTGAAGCTAATTCGAAAGAAGAAGCCTATGAAAAATGGATTGGTGGGGAATATGGTAAGACCGATGTTGATGATGAAGATATGTCTGATGACATAGTAGAAATTGATGGAGAGGCTTATTCTAATGAACGTTTTGAAAAAATATCTTTTGGAGGTCAAGATCAATGCTAAATCCAGAACAAAATAAGCTAGTTGTCCAAGCTATCAAAGACAAAAGAGATAACTATGCAGCATTAATCAATCATGAAAATACTAAACCGTTGAAAGATCAGGACTTTAAGAAAACAGATCAGCTAACCGAAATGTATCACAAGTTCATGTTGATCCTAGACAAAGTTCAGAGAGTGGGGATGTAGATGAAAAAATTAACTGAATGGTTAGAAGACAGCATTGAACAAATGGAAGTGGTAAAAGGAATGTTGCCCTCAGATAATGCGGGACATATTGAAGCGTTAGGTCGTCAAAAAGCATATAACGAAGTTATCAAAAAAATAAAAGAACAGGGGGATGAAAATGAAAGCAACATTTAATGATTACTTAAGTGAAGTAGTATTCGCCAATTATGCGGATAACGAAAATAAAGCTATCCAGTTAATTGGTGCAAAAGATACCAACTACCAGGGTGAATTGATCGCAATGGCAAGTGTGAATACAGGTGATAAATTGGATTCTAGTGAGGTAGCAATAAAAACGTGGTCAGAAAACGAAGGTATTGCTGTAGCTTTGGTCAATGCTGGGGTTATTCTTCCTGAATTACAATATATTATCCCAACTGGTTATGTAGCAGCAGAAGTTTATAAACTAACTGATGAAGCCCTTAAATGTATAAAACAAGAGCCGGAATCGTCTGCCAACGAAACCAGCCATTAAATAAATATTGAATGAATAAATTATAACATGAAAGAGGGAATTAAAAAATGGAAATGTCAGCAACTCAATATACTGGATCAAACCAGTATAATACGCCAAATCGATCAACAGAATCTATTTTAAATAGTGATTTTTGGATGGATGGAATGGGAACAGTTACCCCTATTGTTCAATTAGAAGATGATCACTTGAGAAACATCCTTCTATTCATTTATAAGTCAAAGGATCGTTACTGGGTAAAATGTCACGATACATCATTTATCAAAGATTATAAAAATGGTGAAGAATTTTTCCAGCATGTCATTGTGCATAGTACTCTTTGGACTTCTATTTTGGATCATATCAATCGACCAGAAACTTCATTTAATTTTGAGTTCAGCATTCCAGGAGTAAAGTAATGGCTGGACCGGAAAAGAAAGTTGAAGACAAAATAAAAAAATATCTTGATTCTTTAGGTGCCTATTATTTGAAAGTACACGGATCGATGTATCAGCCTTCAGGTACTCCAGATATTTTAGCATGTGTAAACGGCCGTTTTATCGGAATTGAAGTAAAGCGAGCTGACGGAAAAGGTAGAGGATCCGCATTACAGAAAAGTAAAATCAAAAAAATTCAAGATGCAGGAGGTGTAGCTTTCTTTGCAAAATCAGTGGATGAAGTATCCGCAATGCTCAAGCATGAAAATGTTATATGAGTTTCAAAAACGAAGTGTTGAAATAGCAGACAGTAACTACCTGTTTGCCTTAGATACAGGTACGGGTAAAACGATCACTTCCATTCATCAATATTTGAAATGGTCAAAAGGTGAACCTTTATTGATAGTCGCTCCACCTCAGAAATTGAAAGAGGAAGGTTGGCGCAGAGATATTCAAGCAGTCTGTAATTTCTATAAGATCGAAATCACTTATGCAGAATTAAGCTTTGGAAAACTAGCAGACAGTTACATGCTGTATAAAGGTTGGTTCGTGATCATTGATGAAGCACATTACATTAAAAATCCGACAAGTAAAAGAGGTAAGGCAGCTGTCAAATTAACAAAGCAGTCTACACACTTTGAATTGTTAACTGCGACACCTGCTTCCAACGGCTGGGAAGATACGTACAACTATTTCATCATGTTCGGTTACTTCAAAAATAAGAAAGAAATGAATGATCGTCATGCATTATGGGGAACCATGTTTCTGGGGAATAGAAGAATACCAAAAATTGAAGGATGGAAATATGAAGAAGAACTCCAAGAAATGTACAACAGTTTTACTATCTCAATTAGTAAAGATGATGCGTTAGATCTGCCGCCATTAGTTATCAAAGATGTTCCATTTGTTAGGGCTAGTGAGTATCAAAAAATTTCTAAAGATCGTGTGTATGAAGATGTTGATTATGATACGCCATCTAAACTTGCTCATGGTTTGAGGTTCTATGCGAATCAGAAAGACAAATTGGAATATATAAAAATGCTGTTTGAAGGGACATTCAATAATATTGTAATTTTCTACTACTATCAGAAGGAAGTCGAAGAGCTAAAAAAAATGGCTAAAGGTAAAACAATTTTTGAAGTGAGTGGTCAGGCATCTAAGCTACCCCATAAAGAAACATGGGACAAACTAAAAAATTCAGTAACTTTTGTTCAATACATGGCTGGAAGTGCTGGCATTGAACTGCAGTATTCAAATTTAGTTGTCTTTTATACACCGACTTATTCTTATCAAGATTACAGTCAAGCTTTAGGTCGTGCATATCGGAATGGTCAAACGAAGAAAGTTACAGTGCTGCGTTTCATCACTCAAGCAACGATCGAACAAGCTGTTTATGAAGCATTAGAACAAAAGCAAGACTTTTCAGAAGAGTTGTATATGAAGACTAAATTGTAAGGAGAGTGAAGTAAATGTTCGGACTAGAAAAAACAGACAATAATGTAACCGAGAACCGGAGTTCATTTGTTGGCGGCTCAGATGTACCAGTCATTTTAGGTTTATCAAAATATAAAACACAGTACCAGCTGGCGCAAGAAAAAGCCGGAATTATTAAAGCAGAAAATATCAGTAATCCGTATATCCAATTCGGAAATAAGATGGAGCCATCTATTCGGGAATATATCAATACTAAAAACAGTTTACATTTTCATCCAGATACTTTCATCGATAGAGATGAAATGATTCGATCCAATGTAGATGGTATTGATGAAGAAAATAAAATTCTCTTAGAAATAAAAACTCATGGATCAAAACCGACTATGAAAGTATACGAAGCTCAGATGCAGCTGTATTTCCATCAAACAGGTTGCAATTATGGATGGTTGGCCATGTATCAACGACCTTCTGATTTTGATATGGAATTTGACTCAGCCAATTTAAAAATCAAAGAAATAGAACGAGATCAACTTGCAATCGAAAAAATACTTGATTCCATTGAGACATTCTGGATCCGTCTAGAATACTTGAAAGAATATCCTGATATGTCTGAAAAAGACTATTATTCAATCGGAAATGATGTAGATAAACTGGTTGCTCGTGTAGAGAAATTTGAACTGCAGATGATGGAATTCAAAGGAAAAGCAAAAATAATTGAGGCGCAACAAAAAGAATTCAGAGAGCAACTCTATCAAAAAATGGAAGAAAATGACATCAAAAAAATTGATACAGGTGATCTATTAATAACCAGAGTACTTCCGACTGTTCGTAAATCAGTTGATAGTACAAAGCTAAAAAAAGAACTTCCTGATGTGTATGAAAATTATCTTAAAGAATCTCAGGTCAAAGGATCAATCAGGATTAAAGCAAAGGCTGAATAATATGAAAGCTACTTCTAAAGAAATAAATCGTGTGGCCAATTATATAGAATCTAAATTGCTTCAAGAAGGTGTAGTTATACAAAGATATGATGCTTATTCAACGAATAGTGTTTATTTCAAGTTTGATTGCGGTCTATCGAATTCATTAAGGATTGGTGATCATGATGGAAAGAAAACTCTAAGTTATATGTTCATGGTGGATGTTACTCACTCTGGCCAGCGAATAGTCAAACAAGATAAGTTTACTCAGTATATCTATGCTGCAACAAAACAGCAACGAAAAAAAGCCGTTAAACATATTTTAGATCATAGAGAACGAAGGATCGTTCAATACGGTGGTTATGAAAATTATCGGACGCAAATGAAACATCAGTATATAAGCAGCAAAGGTCAGAAAGGATTTTGGTCACAAGCTGAATTTATAAATAAAAAGAGAGAAGGAATAAAAAATGATTAGACCACTAAAAACAACAAGAAAGTTTTATGCATCAACAAGAAAAGAAGCTGATGATCATATCGAAAAAATGATAAAAGAATCTGATGGTGTTGTCACAGGACAAAAGGTGAATCAAAAAGAGCACAAAGAAGCAGGTTCTTATTATGAATTCGAAGTTATTGAAGAATTAAATCGGAGCAGAGACATTTTAGACAATGGATTTTTAGGATAAGGAAGGAGAGAAAATAAATGTCGATTTTACCACCAAACAAACCACAAGTACCAAAAGACACACCTAGAAATTTTTTCATCTGGGGACCAACAATGGGCGGCAAGTCGTTTCTAGCAACACAATTTCCGAACCCAATTGTATTTAACACAGATGGGAATGCTGAGGCAAACACTGTTCCTTCAGTTCAACTTAGAAACATCAAAGATGAAAAAGGGAAAATAAAGCGTTCAGTGATCGATCAATTAGATAAATTAATCACTGCACTGCAAACCGAAAAACACACCTATCAAACAGTGGTTCTGGATGTTATCGATGACATTATTGTGATGCTCGAACAGTACATCTGTGACAAAGAAGATGTTGAAACGTTGGGCGATATTCCTTACGGGAAAGGTTACGCAGCCTTTACTAATATTTTTCAGCAGCTGGTTATTGAACTAAAATCATTGCCAATGAATGTAATCTACATTTCCAGAAATGCTTCTAAAATGGAAGGACTAACTGAAATAGAAATTCCTTCACTGAAAGAAAAACATCAAAATATCGTGAACGGGAATTGTGATTTATCTATTCAATGTAAGAAAGTAGGGAAAAATTATATCCGTGTAGCTAAAGCTAGAAGAAAAGACTACATGAGAGATCAAGTAGACGATCCGGCAATTTTAAAAATCTTAGATTCAATTACTGGGGTTTTTGGTAAATCTCCAAAAACTACGAAAAAACAGCAAGAAGCGATCGTCAAAGAAATTGAGAAAAAAGAAGATGTTTTAATTGCTGCAGAAACTAGTGAGGAAACTCCCAGTAAAGAAGCAATTGAAAAAACTGAATCAAAAAAAGAAACTGAGCCAGCAAGAAAAAAGACAGCTCCTGTTAATAAAGAAGCATCTAAAGTGGCAGCAAATACCACTGGGACAGGCAAACGAATTAAACCACAAATCTAAAACACTACTACAGAAAATGAAAGAGGTAATGAGACATGGGACTTAAAGATTTAGCAAATGAAGTTTTATCAAAATTTGATCCAAAGAATGACGATCCAAATGCAGGAGGATTTGATAATCTGCCAGATGGAGAATATGATGTGACACTAGCAAAAGCAGAACACAAAGTATTTGAAAAAAGTGGTTGGGAATGTCTGTCATTTGAAAATGAAGTGACTGTTGGAGAAGCTGCCGGCAGAAAAGAATTCATTAATATGAGTTTTGATCAAACTAGTACACCTGAATTTGTTTTAAGTAAAAATATCAAGTTGGTTGCAAAACTAGCAGCTATAATCGGACTATCCTTAACCGATGAAGATTGGGAAGACGAAACAACTATGGCTCAAGCCTTTCAAGACGGTATTGGAAGTCAATATGTTTTAAAAGTGACATCTTCACCAAATAAGAAAGATCCAACCAAACCATACAGGAATTTTGATTTCATTGCTTATGATGACGAGAGTGAGAATCCAAATGATCAGTATCCAGAGACAATTGATGATGAAGATCTTCCATATTAGAGGTGAGTGAATGTTTTTCTTAAACGGTACTGAAACATTTAAAACATATTTAGCCGCCGATACGAAGGAAGAACTGTTAAGAAAGGCAAATGAAGACTTTCCATCAACAATGCCAGCAAATAAAGATAAAGATTATTCCAGGGCAAAACTCATAGATCCAATTTATCCAGAACCTATGACAATTAAAGAAATTAGGTGCTGACGATGTTTACCTTTTATTGGTTATTTAAAAAAGAAAATTCCTTCACAGCAGTATTAAAAAATGATAAAGAAACTCAAATCATTACCGATAAGGAGAGCCTGAAAAAGGCTCTCGATACTGTCGGTTTTCTAGTGAGTTTTGGTAATTACTCAACTATGGATAAAGAAATAGCATTACTTCTTTCAAATGGAAAAAGTAAATACTTACAAAAAAACATTTCAATTGATTTATCTCAGGAGCTTGGGAATAAGACAATTGAAGAAATAGGTTTCCGTCTTGGTCACAATATGAAAGCCAAAACAGCTGCAGAGTTTTGTGAAAAGAGAATTGAGATTTGTGAGTACGTTTTTTCAAAGAGAGAAGAATATCTGGAGAGTAAATTTCAGATTGTGAAAGAGTTTGGATTGAACCCAAGGTTTGTAATGAAAACCCGAGCCAGTTTAGCTGCTGAAATTTTAAATGCCAAGAAGCAACCAAAGGCACCGAATATACTAATTTATGAGTACGATAAACGAATTCAACTGAATGAGCTACCAGAGAAATTGCTAACTTTCTATAATCGAATAAAAAAGAAGTACATCATTGATAAGGATGAGAAAATTAAATTTGAAAAAATAAAAATGTCCTTAGCTGGATTGACACACACTTTCGGTTTTGGTGGTGTTCATGCAGCGAAAGAAAAATACAAAGGTTCGGGACTGTATTTGTTGATCGATGTTCGTCAATTCTTTCCATCATTAATTTTAAACAATCAATTGTTTAGTACTGCAGTCAAGGATAAATCAGTTTTCAAAAAATTATATGATAAAAAAGTAGAAACAGGACAAGAAACATACAAAGTACTTATAGCAGCTATCAATGGAGCCATGAACAATCCTTATTCTAATTTGTATGATCCTCAAAAATTTTACTCAGTTACAGTAAACGGCCAATTGATCATCACGCATTTAATTATAATCTTAGAAAATTTCATTGAAGAATTGATTCAAACGAATACAGATGGAATAGTTGTGAAGATTAATCCAATATTTGAAACGATCATTAATGATTTGTTGGAAAGATGGTCAGCGCATTATGAACTTGATTTAAAGGTCACGAAAATAAAAAATATTTGGCAGCGAGATGTGAATAATTATATTTTTGAAACTACATCTGGCGAATTTGTAAAAAAAGGGATTTATTCAGATCTCAATTATTTAACCAGTGCTATTCCTGTGATTACTGAAGCCTTGATCGCATATTCATTACATGGAATAAAACCACAAAACTATCTAATTGATGCATTCAAAAATGAACCGATTGAAAAGTTCTATTACATTGGTAAAATTGCCAGAGGATATGAAGCCATTGAGCAACAACGAGGACTAACTTACAAAAAAATGAACAACACCGTTTGTGGAATTGCGACAAGTAATAAAAAATTTGGTGGGATTTATCAAACGAAGAATGATCTACATTCTAAATTGCCAGGATCACCAGTACATTTTTTATCTTATGATCATGCAACTAAACAAGATATTGATATGAGCTGGTACGTGGAAGAAGTTGAGAAATATATATATTAGGAGAGAACTGATCCAAATGAATAAATAAAAATCTTAGATGTGGGAGTATTTGGACAGGGTGAAACAGTGATACTTCTATATGCTAAAGGAGTAGAAAACAATTTAAAGGAGGATCATTGATTATGAAATATATTTTATGGGTTGTTTTAACTGTTTTTATATCAGCATATTTTACAAGAAAAAAAGGAAGCTTCAGCTTCCTAGGAGTTTTAATTGCGACAGTTATAGGTGTGTTGATATTAGCCCTTTGACATAAATATTATTAATGTAATTAAAAAGATAATAAAGAGGAGATCTAGCCAGTTGTTTTTAAAAAATAATCTATAGAAGCTAAAATTATCTTTATATTGTCGCCGGTTTAATCTGTATGCATTATTTCTAATTGGTACACCAATTTCTCTACAAACATTATCATAACGCATAGAGAACCTTTCAGAAAAGTATTCCCACTGTTCCATATACGAGGAAGAGTCGGCTTTTGCCATTCTTTCAGCATAAATTTTGACAGAGGGAAAATAATAATTATCGGCTGAATCACATATTTCGATAATTTGATTTCCTATTTTATTTACTTCTATCTTCGTCATTTCTTTGGAAAATAACTGATACTCTACCAATGAATATATAGGCGAATAACACTTTTCAAATATAAGTCTAGCAGTTTGCTGTTTCTCTGGTCTTGAAATATGTCTAGAAGTAAGGATACTTGTAAAAA
Organism: Enterococcus silesiacus; assembly: GCF_001886225.1. Lineage (NCBI taxonomy): Bacteria > Bacillati > Bacillota > Bacilli > Lactobacillales > Enterococcaceae > Enterococcus > Enterococcus silesiacus. The sequence goes on from NZ_JXLC01000003.1 coordinate 134,410, forward strand.
TTGCTATGATAGCAGTTAGTCCGATATTTAGAATGTTGATTTGATTCTCATCCAGTTTCATTTTATCACCCCGATAAAATTATAACGTAAATTAATAAAAATTTATACGAAAATCCAGAAAGGAAATTTAAATGGGAAAAACTAAGTCAAAAATCAAAAAGAAAAAACGCCGGCAGAAAGAAAAAGCTTCTAATTAATGGCACAGCAAAGAATAAAAAATAGTATTTTACAACTAACATCAAGGCAGGTGATAAGACAGTGTGCTTAATTTCATAAAACTTGAACCAGGGAAAAAGAAACCTGATCAACAAAATTTAGATGATTTTTATACAGATATAAAAAAGTTAAGTGATGCAGCAGTACGATTAGATGACAGTACAGTTGTAATTGATTTCGATGAATATCCAGAAATCGGTAAAGCGATGGTGAAGAAATATCCAACGTTCTGGGTTGAAACTAAACGAGGAATTCATCTGTACTACAAACGGCCGATCCAAATTAATGGCCACAAAATTCTTTTAAGAAACTGGACCAAGAAAAATACTGTCATCGGTGCGCTTGTTGATTATAAAACAGGGAACAAATCCACTGTCACAATTAAACAAAATGGAAAGCTTAGAAAGATACACGGTTCTTTTGAAATGTGGAATGATCTTCCGCCGCTTCCAATCGAATTATTTCCAGTTCGATTAAAGTCTTCTTTGACTGGAATGGGCGAAGGTAGTCGGAACAGCTCTTTATACAGTCAGCTATTGACTACTAGGGAAATGTACGAGCTAGACTATGACACGTTAATAAAGATGGGGGAAACGATCAACGAGTTAGTTTTCTCTGATCCGATCCCAAATAGTGATGTTATCTCAGTAGTGAATTCTGTAAATGAAAAAGAGATCCTTCAAAATTTAGTTCTCAACCCAAGCGATATGATCGCTACTAGTGAAGCCTTAGCCAAAGAGTTAGAAGTAAAATTTTTCAACGGATCTCTCTTTCATAGGGAAAATAATTACTGGATAAATGATAAAAATAAATTATTGCGAAAAATAGATAAGCGAATAAAATTGCTACCGAATAAATGGAAGCAGCTGGTTGATCTATTTCCTGTAAAAGGGGAATTGATTGAAGTATACGATTTTCCCATTCAGTTTAAAAATGATTATATGTTGGATGGTGCCGATATTATTCCGATGGCTACAAAAGAATTCACACCATTTTTCTTAAATGCTGAATACAATCCGGATGCTTATGATGAACATGTTGATAAATTCCTAGACTTTTTAAGCAGTGAGAAAAAGGATCTCAGAAATATCATTGAAGATATGCTTGGCCATGTACTTATGACTCAAGGCTTTCCTCATAAAGTATTTTTCCTAGTCGGATCATCTGGCGCAAACGGAAAATCAACATTTTTGGAAATGCTAAATTCATTCATCGGGGATTTAGGGTTGAATCTTGCCTTAGAGCAGTTCAACGATCAAACCTCTGTCATGGAGCTGGAAGGAAAGCTTGTCAATGTCGGTGATGATATCGATGCTGGATATATGGAAAAATCAATGAACTTTAAAACTTTAGCTTCAGGAAATACGATTATGGTTCGTCCAATCTATTCAAAACCTTATAAATTAAAAAATAAGGCGACGCTTATTTTTACAGCTAACGAAATGCCAACATTCAAAGATAAATCTGGAGGGATAGCAAGACGTATTGTGATCATTCCTTGTGATAATAAAGTAAAAAAAGCCGATCCAAAGATTGACGAGAAACTTTCTTCAGATAATGCAAAATCTTATCTATTAAATATCGCATTAAATTCTATGCAACGGATAATGAATAACGGCGGCCGCCTCTCCACTTCCGAAACAGTCGACAAGATCACAGATGAGTACTTTGTAGAAAGTGATTCTATTCTTGGATTTATTCATCAAGATGGAATTGATGAAAATATGACAACTAAAGGTGTATACGATGAATATTTAAAATATTGTGAAGAAGCTGGAACTAAGCCTTATTCTCAAACTAAATTTACTCAACGCCTTAAATCTACTGGTTTTGAGAAAAAAGAACGACGAATGATGGGGAAAAAATACTACTATTACAAATTAATTGATAAAAAATAGCAATCCCTACTTTTAGTAGGAGTCCCCACTTTGTCCCTACTTTTTTTGTGAAAGTGAGGACTGCTCAAACCGTTGGCACAACAGTGTTTATATAGTGTAGTCCCTACTATCCCTACTTTTTTTATTACTTAAAGAAAAAAGAGAGGAATATATATAATAATAATAAATATATATAGGGCCTGAAAAAAGTGCGGATAGTAGGGACGATTTGCTTAACCCCTTAAGAGAGTAAGTTTTAAGCAGTCCCTACTTTTAATTTTAAAGTGGGGACAAAGTAGGGACTATCCCTACTTTGTAAAATAAAAATAAAGAAGGTGATTCATCATTTATGAGTGGGTTAATTCAATAGTTCATATTGATCATGAGTTATATGAGTTAAAAATAACTTTAGAAATTAATAGAAGAGAACTCTCACGATGGCAAAATTATTTAGATGGTGATGATGGAGACCTTGCAAAGCATCAGACATTTTTAACTGCTTTGCATAAACAAAAACAACTAAAAGGAGTGATTGAAGAATTGGATCAACGAGTTGAAAAATTAGAAAAAGAACGTGAGGAGATTATTCAGCTCATTGATAAGTTCAATGGATTGAATCAACGAATTTTAAAATTGAAATATGTTGAAGGGTTAACATTAGAATCAATTGCTGATGAGCTGGGATACAGTTACTCATACATTAAAAATAAACATGCTGAAATTATGAGGATGATTCGCTTCACTAAAAGAGTATAATGAAAAAGAGACACTTAATTGTGCCTCTTCATGTTAAAAAATTACTCCTTTTTGACTTTCCATAAAATTTCTTGCTGACTCCAAAAGCTCATTCACTTCGAATCTATTAAGTCCTCTAGAAGGCATTTCTTTTGAGTATACAAACTCAATTTGTTTAAAGATACTTGACTTAATAAAATCTTCAGGTTCAATATCAACAGGTATTTTTTGATTTTCCATTAATTTAGCGATATCCTTAACCATTCTATTCTTAGGAAAACGTTTATTTAATGGTTGAGAGTATTCTATATCCATACTTGAGTACATATTATTTACTCGTTTAAAAATCATGTCTATTTTGTCATCCATCCTTGATAGTGCTTCAGACTGTCCGATCGTTTCTTCACCTATAGTTTTAACTGTGATATGCTTAAAGTTCTTTAAAAATGGTGAATAATCTGTATCTTTTAATGATTTTTCGTACGTCTTAATGATTTTTTCTTTTAATAATTCTTGAAATTTTAATATCTCTGTATGCCTTAAATCTGCTGGATATGTCACATGTTCAATCATCGAGATATCAAACATATAATCAGTTTTGTTATCTTTAATGATAACAACTGGTTTATCAAATGCTAATCTCAATCCAAGCTCTAACATAACATTGCCATTTCTTCCGCTAATATCTACGACTACAATTGGATCGTCATAAATATTATTTACGATACTATTATGAATAATATCAATTTCTCCAGCTGATTCACTAACCATTCTTGGTATAAAATCATGTTCAACAATATCTTTAATGGTATCAATTAAAATTGTTTTAACATCTAAAAATTGTTCATTAGGGTAGCCCAGCATAGGAGCTAAAGGCATTATTAGTCCGCAATTTATTTCTTTAGATTTTTCTATAGAGACTTCCTTTTTAGAAGAGTTTTTATTCTCTTTAGTCATATATTCACATCCTTTTATACTAATATACCACATTAGTATAGTACGTACAGTACTAAGATAGTACCGACATATTGATTTTTTAATGATATTCTATTAGTGTAGAAAATTTCGAGAGGACATTTCACTTTTGTGAGATGTCTTTTTTATCTATTATATAACGCCTTTAAATTCATTTATATCTTTTAAAGTAACGTGTAACAGGTTTATAAAATAACTTGTATTACCCCCTTACCCAAGTTAATATACATACAACAAAACGATAAGGAGATGTAAACAATGCAAAAAATTACAGAGATGAACGGCTATATTTTATTTGAAGACAAAGAAGGATTTGACATAATGGTCAAATATCCAAATAAAGACTTTTATCCATTTATGCATATTCTTGATCCAAGTTTTCATACAAAAAATAATGAGAAATATGATATTCAAATAAACACCGTATCAAATGGACCGCAAAATATTGAAGGGTTAAAACATACTATAGAACAATATGAAAAAGCTATTGAGGCTGCTGAATATTTCAAAACAGTTTTAAAAGATAACAAAAATATGGAATTTATTTAAAAGCCCTCAAAATTGGGCTTTTTATTTTGGAGGAAAATATGAACATACAAAAAATGAATTTATCCGATCTTAAACCTGCGGATTACAATCCGAGAGTAGATTTAAAACCGGGCATGCCAGAATATGAAAAATTAAAAAAATCGATTGAAGAGTTTGGATTTATTGATCCGCCGATATTTAATAAACAGACAGGTCATCTTGTTGGTGGTCATCAGCGTGTTTCTGTGGCCAAAGACTTGGGTATTTCTTCTATTGAAGTGTCTGTGATCGATATTTCATTAGAAAAAGAAAAACAACTGAATATTGCTTTAAATAAAATCTCAGGACAGTGGGATGAAAATAAACTTGCTATGCTGTTAAAGACATTCAAGGATTATGAGGTTGAGCTATCGGGTTTTGATCCATCTGAAGCGACAGATTTAATTGATCGATTTGAATATAATATGGAAATCGAAAAACAGATTGAAGAAGACGCCTTCGATGTTGATTATGCTATTAAAGAAATAAAGAAAAATGGTCCGGTAGCAAAGTATGGTGATATCTGGCAGTTGGGTTCCCATCGATTAATGTGTGGTGATGCCACTATTATTTCAGATATTGATCAATTAATGGATGGAGAATCTGCGGATCTAGTTGTCACTGATCCACCATATAATGTTGCAGTACAATCTGAAAATGAAGAATTGTCTGGTTCTGGACGAGAATCAATACTGAATGATGATATGAGTGATGAAGAGTTTAAATCGTTTCTTCATGGTGTTTTTGCTGGTTACAATCATTTGATGTCAGATCATTCAGCTATTTATGTTTTCCATGCATCCAGTACTCAACGAGAATTTGAAAATGCAATGAATGATAATAATATTCTAGTTCGTTCACAATGCATCTGGGTTAAAAACTCTGCGTCTAATGGTTGGAGCCAGTACAAATGGCAGCATGAACCAGTGTTTTATGCTTATAAAAAGAAATACGCCCCTTTTTGGCAAGGTAATCGTAAACAGTCAACAATTTGGCGTGATGACTTGCTAGAAGATCTGCCATCTACTATATGGGAGTGTAGCCGTGGTAATGTGAATGCTTATGTTCATCCTACACAAAAACCGTTATCTCTATTAGCTATTCCTATAAGAAATAGTTCAAAAATAGGTAACTTAGTTGTGGATCTATTCGGCGGATCTGGTTCTACTCTTATGTGTGCTCATGAATTAGATCGTCGCTGTTACACATTAGAGCTTGATCCTACTTTTTGCGATGTGATCATAAAACGATTTGAAGAATCAACGGGTACCAAAGCAATGAAAATTAATTAGTTTGTTACATTATCATCTTTCGGGAACTTGTAACGATTTGGTGATTAATAATAAAAAAAGAAGCCGAGTGCTACTAACACTCGACTCTCACACGAGGATATCTCCCCGAAGACACTGAGAAAGACCGACGTCGGTTTTCAACAGCTCAGTGTCTTTCACTATTTAAACATAGCGGGGGGCTTTTCGCAAATGGAAATAAAAGACGAATTACCAAACATAGATTTAGAATATGAATTAGAAAAGGCATTAGAACGTGCTGAATCAGTTGAGGAATATAAAAAAATTATACGGGTTGCACTTGGTCAATGGTTACAAAATTTAAAAAGTGGCCAGATTAAGCTCAATTCCGTTGGTGATTTGAAAGTTTTGATTGAAGCTGACTTGATGCTGAAAGAAATAGAAAAATGATGTATACTCTATTAGTATTATTGTAAAGAGGGGGATATGTGTATGAGAAATGAGAATTTAAGAATAAGAATTTCAGTAAGTTTATTTGTAAGTTCTATTCTAACAAGTGTTCTATCCTATAAACTTATGGACAATTGGAATTATTTATCTTCAATTTCTAAAGATTTAATTAGCTATAAAAGTGAGGTAATGGGAACTATAGGGATACTTATCCTGATAGGATTTTACGGTTTAGTATTTGGCCTTACACCAATGTTTAATGATACAAAAAAACGTAGAGTCAGTGCTTTGACAATGTCAGTTTTAGGTATTGTACTCGTTTTAATAGGGATTTTTTCACAACTGAAGGAAGTTGGAACCACTGGGCCAAAATTTTTAATAGTGAGTAGTCTCTTTTTTATGATAGCTTTAAGCATTCTCATAGAAATAAGTATATTCATGATGGAACTATTATATAAAAAATTTATGCTACTGGATGAGAAAAATAGGATAACATTAATAATTCCAATTATTACATTTTTATTAGGGATGCTATTTAGAAAGTAGAAAACAAAACTCAACAAAAAAACGATCGTGAGGTGGTGTGATATGGATGGCTAGACAGCGAGATCCAAAACGCGACCAAGCGTTGGAAATATTTATAGAACATAACGGAGAGGTGACTAATAGAAAAGTTGCCTCTCTTTTAAGTGTTCCTGAAAAAACTATTTCAGCGTGGAAGTCTCGTGATAAATGGAGTGCAGTACTGCAAAATAATGATTGTAGTACTGCAAAAGAAAAGTGTAGTACTACGAATAAAGGTGGCGCACCTCGGGGGAATCAAAATGCTAAAGGAAATAAGGGCAATCAACATGCATCACCTCCAGAAGGTAATAAAAATGCTGTTAAGACTGGAGAGTATGAAAAATTATATTTTGACCTATTATCCGAAGATGAAAAGTCTGTATATTTGATGAACTTCACATCAGACCAACGTCTGGAACAAGATATCAGAGAACTCTCATTAAGAAAATATCGAATGATGAAGCGTATTACGTCAGCTGAAGATAATTTAAATGAATCTGAAATGATTCTCCTTCATGAATTACGAGATCGTAAGAGATATATTGAATCAAATGGTAAAAAAATAAAGATTACTGAACCTGAATTAATTATTACCGAAAAAAGGGAAAAAATTTCTCCGAAAATTGATAATATTTTAAGGCTAGAAGATGCACTAACTAGAATCAGTAATCAATTAGCAAAATCGCTTAAATTAAAAAATGAATTAGAGCTATCGGAAAAGAAAAAAGCACTTATTGAAGCACAAGCCAGAATTGCATCCTTAAAAGCTGATGAACTTGAGCTGGAAATTGTACCTCAGGCTAATCCTACTAATGATAACGATGAGGTGCCAGATGACATTGATGATGAGATTGCTAAATTAGAACAAGAGTTAGGGATTGATCATAATGGATAAAGTTCAATACTATCTAAAATTGAAAAGATTACAGGAATTAAAACGATCAGCAGAAAATGAACTTAAAATTGAACAAGCCAGAGAAGATTTCTTTTCATATTGTCAGCTCATGATTCCAGAAGTTTATAAAGAGGAACGTGGGTATTTAGTAGAACTATGCAATGAATTTCAAGAGTTTCTCGAAAGTGATGACGATCTACTCCTATTGAATCTTCCACCAAGACACTGTAAGTCGCTTACTGCTGGTCGCTGTGTGGAATGGTCTTTGGGGCGTGATCCTTCGTTAAGAGTGGCCACTGGCTCCTACAATGAAGATATGGCCACTGACTTTTCAAAAGAGGTGAGAGATACCATTTCTGAGATAAAAGTCGATGATAACATTGTTTACTCTGACATTTTCCCTAATGTGAAAATCAAAAGAGGATCTTCTGCAGCTAAACGCTGGGCTTTGAGGGGTACAAAGTTATCTTATCTTGCAACTTCACCAGGAGGTTCAGCTACGGGTAAAGGGTTTGACTTATTATTTGTAGATGATGTAATCAAAGGGATCGCTGACGCCACAAACGAATTTGCATTGGAAAAACAATGGGACTGGTTCACCAAGCAAATGATTTCACGTGTTGAAAAAGGCGGAAAAATCGTTGTAATTATGACTCGTTGGCATTCTAAAGATTTGGCTGGAAGAATCGAATCTGAAATGCCAGAAATGGGATATAAGCTCCGCATCATCAAAAAGAAAGCTCTTATCGATGAAAAAAAAGAAGAAATGCTATGCTCAGATATCTTATCTTTTGAAGATTATAAAAAGAAACGTGCTGCAATTGGTGTGGATATAGCTTCAGCAAACTACCAGCAAGAACCGATTGATATTAAAGGAAGATTATATTTAGAAGGATTCAAGGAATATGAACTATCAACGATGCCTGAAATCGTTCATACGTATTCTTATACAGATACTGCTGATGAAGGCGACGATAAACATGCGATGTATATTTTTGGCCAGACGATTAATAACCAAGCTTATATTCTGGATGTTCTTTATACAATAGAAGATCAAGGAGTAACAAGAGATAAAACTGTAGAAATGCTTCATAAAAATGAAGTGAATACAGCATGGTTTGAATCCAATAATGGCGGTACTGGATACGCCAGAAGTGTCAAGGATAAAATGAAAGAAGCACATCATACAAATCAAACAGTGATCAAATGGTTTCATCAATCGAAAAATAAGAAAGCTCGTATTATTACCAATGCACCTTGGATAATGGAAAACGTGTTTTTCCCAAAGAGGTGGAAACACAGATGGCCTGAATTATATGAGGACTTGCTATCTTATCAGAGACAAGGGAGAAACAAGCATGATGATGCTCCGGATGGTCTCACTGGCATTGCTGAAATATGTGCTAACAAGTTGAGAGCAAAAAGCCAATCAAAAGAAAAAAATTATAAACGTATTAAACGTATGTTTTAAAGGAGTGTGAGAAATGAATAACGAAAATGAAGAAGTGTCCGAAAAGTTTGATAGAGTAAATGAATTTGAACATGGCACTGACATCAGTTATTCAAGTGATGTGAATGTAAATTATGTTAGCTTCAGTGTAGAATCTAATATCCATTACAGATATAGTTTGGCAGAGGATTTATTGAATGATTCTGATGTTTTAGCAAAGATGATTTTTCATCATAATGAGCATCAAGTTCCACGACTGCAGGTTTTAGATGATTATTACAAAGCAAAAAATACAAACATTATTAAGAACCGTCGGCGTAAAGAGAAAGAAAAGGCTGATCATAGAGCAGCGCATAACTTTGGTAAGGTACTTTCAACATTTGATGTTGGGTACAATACGGGAAATCCTTTAAAGATTCAAATAGATAATGAGGATAGTCAGAAAACGATTGATGACTTTAATCTTGATAATGATATTGACGGATTAAATGGGGAATTGTGGTTGGACATGGACAAATATGGTCGAGCATACGAAGTTGTATATCGAGATGAAGATGATGTTGATTATGTGGATCTATGCAACGTTTTTGAAACTTTCGTTGTTTATGATACTACGGTTAAGCGCAGACCTATATTAGCTGTTCGATATCCTAAAACAAAATTTACAGTAGATGCTGACAAACAATATATCCAACCGATAATTTACACCAAAGATAACATTATCACTTATGATGAAACAACTATTGCTGCTATTGAACTAAAAAATCCAAATGAAGCTCCTCACGACTATAAAGAAGTTCAGATAACCGAGTTTTCACCTAATCGATTCCGAATGGGTTTATATGAGGATATTCTATCTCAGATTGATCTTTACGATGCAGGGCAATCTGACACAGCTAATTACATGACAGATCTAAATGATGCAATGTTAGTAATAAGTGGTGATATTGAAGCGGCTGGCTTAACTACAGATGATGCCATTAAACAAAAAGAAGCGAATATGCTCTTGCTTGAATCAGGTACTGATATTAACGGAAACAAGACCTCGGTCGCTGCTGAATATATCTATAAGCAATATGACGTGAACGGCGTTGAAGCATATAAAGAACGTGTCAGAAATGGAATCCATGAGATTTCAATGGTTCCAGATTTAACTGATACAAATTTTTCAGGAGTGCAATCAGGAGAAGCAATGAAATATAAAATGTTTGGATTTAATCAAATGACGGCAGTAAAGCAAAGGCTATTTAAAAAGAGTCTTGTGCGGCGCTACCGCCTTTTATTCAATCTAAAATCGAGTGTTTCGGAGATTGACAATTCTGATCTAAAAGGATTACGAATTGTGTTTACACCTAATCTACCTAAGGCCATCCTTGAAGAATTAAAAACGCTGGTTGATTCTGGAGCCGAACTTAGCCAAGAAACCATCCTTGGTCTAGCTTCATTTATAGATGACGTACAAGCTGAGATTAATCGAGTGAAGCAAGAGGGACAACCAGTTCCAGGAACTGATCAAGAAAAGGACCAGTTAAAAAAAGAACAAGCAGAATTTCTAGCAAAACAGGCTAAATCTGAGGAGGACTGATAGAGATGTCCTACTTAAAAGAAAGAGAAGATGCTTGGATAAAAGAGCAGATAAAGCTTGATAAAGTTCGAGAAAAAGAAATTGTAAAGAAACTGCACCATGCAATCGATGCTATTCAAACTGAAATTGAAGCAAACTGGGACAGATTCTCTAATGGCCAAAACATCACTATTAGTGAAGCTCGAAAGCGTGCTGATCAAATGGACGTCAAAAAGTTTGAAAGAAAAGCAAAAGAATATGTTAAAAATAATGATTTCAGCCCTCAGGCGAATAAAGAACTTAAAATCTATAATCTCGTTATGAGGGTGTCGAGGTTGGAATTGTTGAAAGCTCAATTAGGACTGGAAATTATTTCTTTATTTGATGGCCTTGATAAATGGGGCTATGGTCAGTTATCAGATGCGGCCAAACAAGAATATATTCGTCAAGCCGGAATTCTTGGCAACACTTTGGATAAAGACTACATTAAAAAAGTTTCTTCTATAGTAAATGCATCTTTTCACTCAAGGGATTATGCATCATTCAGTGATAATATCTGGCAGAACTTTACTGAAATGAAAGCTGATCTAGAAAAATTATTGACTCGAGCAATCACACAGGGGAAAAACCCCAGAGCAGTAGCAAAAGAATTGGCAAAGTTTTTAAAATCGAATCAAGAAAATATTAGGTATAAGCTCAATCGGCTAATGATCACCGAAATGACATCTATTCAAACAGACATTCAAAAACAAAGCTATTTAGATGCTGAAATAGATGAGTATGCTTATATCGCTGAACCGTCTGCTTGTGACGTATGTAAGAAAGTAGCTAAAGGCAGCCCGTATAAAGTCGTAAAAATGGATAAAGGAGTAAATGCTCCGTTCATGCATCCATTTTGCAAGTGTTCCACCGCACCTAGAGTGGATCGTGACTCATATGAAAAATCATTGAAAGAAAGAGGGGTATAGAATGGCTAAAGAAATGTATGTCTGTAATGAGTGTGGGAAGCACACACCGTTAGTGCAGAAATTCGATAATTTAACAAACGGTGTAGAACACCACTATGCCGAATGTCAGTCATGTGGTTATCGTTCAACTATCTTTTATACGAATTCTGAAATCAAAGCGTTAATGTATCAGCAAAAGAAAACTGCATTTTTCACTAAGAAAAAAGAACGATTAACTAAAAAGATTCAGACTTTGATGGGTGATCTGAAAAATGAAATCGAGGCAAATTCTCATGAGTGATCCAGACTTGAGCAAATCTATTTCAGAATTTATTTCAAGAGTTGCAATAGCAACTAGAATGGATCTATTCATAGAATGCTTAGCTAAACAATTAAATAAATTATAAAGTCTAGCCAATCACTAGGCTTTTTATTATGCCTTTTTACTGCTTTTAGGCGTTAAAGAGAAAGCTTTATCGATTGATAGGCGTAACCTGTCAAATTTATCGGGTAGCGGCGTAACCGTGGAGGATTAATCATGAAAAAACGTTTATTAATGCCATTGCACTTACAATTTTTTGCTGCTGACACTGGATCAAATGGGGACGTAGGTCAAAGTACACCGCCGGCAGATAATACAAATGATCAAACACCGCCAGATGAAAGTGATGCAGAAAAAGATCAAGAAACTGGTAAAACTTTTACTCGTGATGAAGTAGCAAAAATGATTGCTGCTGAGACTAACAAAAAGCAAAAGGTTTGGGAAAAAGAACAACAAGAAAAACAGGCAGAAGCCGAAAAGCTAGCAAAGATGAATGCTCAGGAAAAAGCTGAACATGAAAAGAAACAGCTAGAAGAAAAAATTGCAGAGTTGGAGCGTGGCCAAACTTTAGCAGCTATGACAAAAGAAGCATCTAAAATGCTGTCAGACTCTAGTTTGCCACATGACGATGATTTACTTGGCTTGATTGTTTCAGACGATGCAGAAGCTACTAAGCAAGCAGTCGCTGTCGTTACAAACTTTGTATCAATGATCAAGAAAGAAAATGCTCGACAACAAACACCTCCTGCGGGTGGTCAATTTTCATCTAATCAAAAAGAAAAGAAATCAGTTGCAGATATTGCAGCAAGTACACGAATTGTAAAATAGGAGGAATTATCAATGAAAAAAGAACAATTAATGAAAATGGACATTCAAATGTTTGCTCAAACATGGGATCCAGACAATGTTACAGTGCTGGAGAAAAAAGACGGAACCATCCCTGACAAATACAACACATTGATTTTAAAAGATGTTATGGAAAATTCTAAATTGATGCAGTTAGCAAAGTATGAAGAAATGGACAGTAAAGAAAAGAAATTTGAATACTTTGCAGAAGGACCAGGAGCTTACTGGGTAGGTGAAGGTGAAAAAATCAAAACATCTAAACCAAAATGGTTGAATGTAAAAATGGTTGCTAAAAAAGTCGCCGTGATCATTCCAGTTTCTCGTGAATATTTAAATTATAAAATGTCTGACTTCTTCACACAAATGCAGCCGAAAATTGCAGAAGCATTCTATAAAAAAATTGATTCGGCTACAATTTTGGACGTGGATAATCCATTTCCTCAATCAATTGAAAAATCAGTTGTTGCTGCGGGTAATGTAGTAGAAGGTGGATTAACCTATGACAACATTTTGGAGTTAGAGGATTTACTAGGTGAAGACGAATACGATCCAAATGCATTCATTTCCAATCGTAAAAACCGCACGGAACTACGTGGTGCTAGTAAAAAAATTGGTGAGACGACTCAGTTTATTTATGATCGTAGCAACAATACAATTGATGGGTTACCTGTTGCAGATCTTAAATCTATGGACAAAGGAACTCTTTATACTGGTGATTTTGATTACTTGCGATATGGTATTCCTTTTAACATCAATTTTAAAATTTCGGAAGAAGCTCAACTATCTACATTAACAAATGAAGATAAAACACCAGTAAACTTGTTCGAACAAGAATTAGTTGCATTGCGTGCGACAATGGACATTGGTTTCATGGTGATCAAAGATGAAGCTTTCGGTAAAATTTCCCCAAAAGCGTAACGCCTACTACAGGAATCGTTGCTAGTCAAAAAACGTGGACTGGAAAAGTAGGCGATACTAAGAATTTTACAATCACAACAGATCCTGTTGATGCTTCCGATTCTATTGAAGTCATTACAGCGACATCAGCTGCAACAAATAATGAATCAGTAGTCACAATCGTTAAAAATGAAAATGGCAGTTTTGATGGTTCTATTTCCGGAGAAGGGTCAGCAGTAATCACATTTAGTTCCGGTGAATTTACTACAACTGTCTCAGTAACTGGTCAAGCTGCTGAATAGAGGTGATTAGATGTCCATAAAGGAAGATGTAAAAAAACTTTTGAATGGCTCAATCGATGATAAGTTGGACATAATTGAAAAAAGGACCAAGGAACGTTTAGCTTCATTGCTAGGCGTTTCAGAAGTTCCAACAGAATTTGAGTATATTTCCTATGAAGTGACTCTTAAACGGTTTAACCGAATTGGAAACGAGGGGATGCAGTCATATTCTCAAGAAGGGTTGTCAATGGCATTTTCTGATTCTGATTTTTCGGAATATCAAGATACGATTGATGAATATCGTCGAAAAGATGAAGAAGCTTTTTACAAGCCAAAAAAAGGAGTGATTCGATTTGTATGAGATATGATAAATTAATCGTTTTTGTTAAGGAGTCTTCTAAATCTCATTATGATCCAGAAAAGGGAGAATGGATTGAAGCTGATCCCAAAAAAACACCAGCAGAAGTAAACATCACTGATCTGGGAACTGATCGATCCATTACTATATTTGGTAGCATAAAACAAGGGGCTAAAGTCATTCGGACACAACCCCTTTTTTCTGTGCCTAAATGGGATCAGATTGAATATGGTGGAAAGAAATATCAGCTAACTACTGAGCGAACCCCTAGTGAACGACACAGTTTAATTGTGGAAGAAGTGGTCAAAGATGGCTAAACGAGCATCATTTAAAGTTAATGGACTGACTTCCTTGTCTAAAAAGCTAAAGAAAAATGCAACGATGAGTGATGTTAAAACAATTGTAAAAACAAATACAGCAGAATTAACTGAGGGAATGCAAAATGAAGCTCAAGTATTATTAACCGGTCACTGGGAAGGTAAGAAGTTTGTCAAACCAACCGGAACAACTAAGCGTAGTATTACGATGCATATATCGAATAATGGACTTGCTGGTCATACAGGACCAAAAACGGAATACGCTCCGTACTTGATTCGTGGTACCAGATATATGGTTAAAAGAGATTTCTTTTTACCGCCACTTCGTAAACAAAAGCAGAAATTTAAATCAGATTTAGAAAGGTTGATGCAATAGTGATTAAAACGCGTGACCAATCAATCTTTGATGAAGTATTTAAAAAGTCCAATGAATTGGGGTATAAGACTTATGACTATATGCCAATGGATGAGATACCATATCCTTTTGTTGAATTTGAAGATACTCAAACAATCCATCAACCTAATAAAACGGATATCAAAGGGTCAGTTATTTTAGTCCTCTCCGTTTGGGGCTTACAGAAGAAAAGAAAGCAGGTGTCTGATATGGCATCTTTTATTTTTAATGAAGCTTTGCAAATAGAGCACACAGATGGATATGCGTGGGTTTTAAATATCGTTAACAGCGGAATAAATATAATTGACGACACATCGACAAATACGCCGCTCAAACGAGCAATCATTACGCTTGAATTTAGAATTTTATAGAAAGAAGGAAATTAATTATGAAACAAGCAGCAAAGGGTATTGACATTATTTTGCTATTTAGATTGTTAAAAGATTCAACTAAAGAGGCAGCATGGAAGCTGGCTTTTCAAACCGAACACGAAAACACGAAGTCAAAAGATAGTGATTCTACACCAACTAAAGATGGCCCGATTCGTACCCCAGGAGCGTTAGAAATTGATTTTTCAGCGACTTCTATTTTATCTATCAATGATTCATATGTAGAGAAATTAGAGACTGCTTTGGATGACGATGAAATCATTGAAATTTGGGAAATCAACAAAGCTGAAAAAGGAACTGGTGAGGATGCTGATAAATATAAGGCAACTTACTACCAAGGCTATGTTACTTCCTTCGGTAAAAATCCGAGCGCCGAAGATTCGGTTGAGTTATCACTTGAGTTTGGTATCAACGGTAAAGGTGCGAAAGGATTTGCCACTTTAAACGAAGAACAAGAAGAAGTTGTGCAATATGTATTTAAAGACACAACAAAAGAAGCTACAGAAACACCAAAGAAAAAAGATAACTAAATATATTCAATTAGAAGGTTAGTATTCACTAGCCTTCTTTTATTTTAGGAGGAAAATTTATGCAAATTGAAATTAGTAAAAAGAAATATACATGTAAATTCGGTGTGAAATTCGTTCGGGAATTAGATAAAAAATTTGCTGTAGTTCAAGATGGCGTAATTTTTGGATTGTCATTGAGTACTAAATTACCAGAACTAGCTAGTGGAAATGCTGCAACATTATCTGAGTTTTTATATGCTGCAACAATTACTGAGTCACCACGTCCTAGCCAAGATGAGATTGACGAATATGTAGACACCGTTGAAGATATCGAATCCGTTTTTGACGATGTTTTGAAAGAACTAGAAGAAAGCAATGCGGGGAAGTTAGCGGTCAGAGAACTCAAGAAGAATCTAGCGAATCAAATGGAAAACAATTAAGTTCTGCAGAAACATATGAGCGCATTTTAATTAACGCATTTCGCTTTCTTGGAATGATCAATATAAATGAAGTTGAAAGTATGACCCCATATGAATATGAAATCCGAATGCTCGCATGCCAATTAAAGAGATTAGATCGAGAATTCAACACTCATATGCAAGCATGGGCTACTCGACAAATCAAAACGACCAAAGGGAAAAAACAGGAACCCTATTACAAAGATTTTAAACAATTCTTTGATTACGAAAAAAGAGAAAAAGAAATTCTAGGTTTATCACTGATTGATGAACAAATCGATGATGCCACCATTGACCTTTTGAGAAACGTAAATAAATGAGGAAAGGAGGAACATAAATGGAAACATATTCAGTCGAAGCGATACTGGCTGCAACAGATAAGAGCTTTTCTAAAACAATGGTGGATGCTGAAAAATCTATGGTTGGTATCGGGAAACAATCCGGTGAATTAGGCGATCAGCTTTCATCTAGTACAAAAAAAGGCGGAGAACTTACTAAATCAATTATAGGAACGGCTGCTGGAGTTGGTGCTATAAAGTTAGTTTCAACAGCTGTAAATATGGTGAAAGATTCAGTCGCTGGTGCAATCAGTCGTTTCGACACGCTAAATAAATATCCAGTAGTAATGAAATCACTGGGTTATTCTATTGAAGATGTGGACAAATCAATGACTAAATTAGGCGATGGAATTGATGGGTTACCGACATCACTCGATGAAATTGTATCTAGTACGCAACAACTATCTATCGCAACCGGAAGCCTAAGAACTGGTACTGATACAGCAGTAGCTCTGAACAATGCATTTCTAGCTTCTGGAGCTTCTACAGCAGATGCAAGTCGAGGCATGGAACAATATATTCAGATGTTAGGTAAAGGCGAAGTAGATATGCAATCATGGCGCTCATTACAAGAAACAATGCCTGTTGCTATGGATAAGGTCGCTAAATCATTTAAAGATCAAGGTGTTACTTCTGTAAATGAATTGTATGATGCCTTAAAAGATGGCGACATCACTTTTAAAGAATTCAATGGTCGCTTGATTGAATTAAATGAGGGTGTTGGTGGTTTTGCTGATTTGGCTAGAAAAAATTCCGAAGGGGTAGCAACATCTTGGCAAAATATTAAGACAGCTACGGTTAAAGGTGTTACTACAGTCATCCAAGCCTTTAATGACATGATCAAGGCTGTAACTGGAAAATCTATAGCAGAAAACCTCAATGGTTTAAAAAGCATAGTCAACAGTACGTTTAATGCGATTAAGTTAGTGATTCAAGGATCTACGCCAGTTGTCAAAATATTTGCCAGTACTCTTGGCGGTATTATTTCGGTTGCAAAGCCCTTGGAACCTGTACTCATGGGCTTGGTGGCTTCATTCGCTGCGCTTAAAGTAATTCAGGGAATAAATACATTAATTAGCACTACAGATAAACTCTTCATTGCTGCTGGGCTTTCTGGTAAAACTCTTACGATTGTAACTAAAGGTCAAGCTTTGGCTCAAGCTGCTGGAACGGCAGCCACTAAAGCGGATATTTTAGCTAGAGCCGCACAAAATGGACAAATAACAATTGGAACAGCCTTAATCGGTATAATGACTGGTGGTATTCAACTTTCTACAGTTGCCACCACATTAATGACCGCAGCAACAACAGCTTTTGGTGTTGCGATGAAAGTGTTAATGGGACCAGTAGGTTGGGTTATTGGAGCAATAGGTGTTTTGACTGCTGCAGGAGTTGCACTCTGGAAATGGCTAAACAAAGAAAGTGAAGCATCGAAAAAATTGAATGCTGAACAAGAGAAACTTGCAGACTCAACAAAAACATTAACTGATTCTGTTGATCAAAATTCCAACGCTCGTAAAGATAGTATTCGTGATATTTCAAGTAATGCCAGTGCCTATAAAAAGTTGGGAGACTCAGTTACTGATTTAGCTGGTAAAGAGAAGATGTCAGCGGTTGAAAAAAAATTGATGAAATCCAATGTTGAGGAATTGAACAAATCAGTTGCAGGCTTGAATTTAGTCTATGATGAAGAATCGAATAAGTTGTCAATGTCTACTGAACAAATGCAAGCTAGAATAGCTGCCCTTCAGCAACAAGAAGCAGCCAATACTTCTCAGCAATCTTTAACAGATATTTTGAAAGAACAAGCCGATGTTGAATCTAGATTAAAAGAATCTTCTACATTAAGACAAGAATGGAATGATAAATTAGAATCTGGTTCAGTAAAAGCTAAGGAACATAAAGAAGCAATCAAAGGATTAGACGAGCAAGAAAAGACTCTGAAATCAACTCAAACTGAACTTCAGGAAGAATATAAAAATACTCAAAGTGTTTTAGAAAATTCTTTGAATTCCGTAGCCCAAGCGACAGAAGCTGGTGTATTTAAGCAAGTTATTTCATATCAATCTCTAAGTGATTCTCAAAAAACTACAGTGGATAATATGAAGACTAAGTGGCAAGAATATTCAGATGCAGCTACTAATATGTTTGATACTCTGACAGATAAACAAACTATGTCCGTTCAACAAATGCAGACGAATATGGAAGAGAATCAACGTGTTATTGGTACATGGGCTGATAATATCGCTTCATTAGCTGATCGAGGTCTTGATGAAGGATTGCTAAATAAATTGAGAGAGGCTGGTCCAGAGTCTGCAGGGTATGTTGCGGCATTGGTATCAGCATCTGATGAAGAATTATCTAAGATGAGTGAGACTTTCCGAAAAGGCGGAGAAGTTGCAACCAATTCATTTAAAACGGCTTTCAAAACAGGTGATATTCCAGCAGAGGTTACTGCGATGGTAACTTCAACAAAAGATACTCTAGCCAATCAAATCCAAACTGCAAATTTTGGAGAGCTTGGTAAAAATGTAGCTCAAGGTGCGGCTCAAGGTATTAATGATGGAGCACCTCAGGCTGAACAAGCTAGTAAAGATATGGCAAATGATGTATCAGAAAAGTTTGCTGGTGAATTGGGGATTCATTCTCCGTCACGTGTTTTTAAAGAATATGGTGGTTTTATTGCTGATGGTGTAGTTTCTGGTGTGAAAGATGGTAGCAGTAAAGTAAAAGCAGCTATCGATTCTTTGGCAAATATTTTTTCCGCTAACGGTGCAAAGATAGAACAGGAAGCGACCAATATTTCTCAAGTGATACCACGAGCTTTTGATAATTTAGATAGTGAAATGAATTCTGTCGGTTTAAATATAATGGCAGGCTTAGCAGATGGAATTAACCAAGGATCAGGTTCCGCGTTAGCTGCGGCACAAAATGTTGCTAATCAAATTGTTAGTACTGTACAAAGTGCATTGAAAATCCATTCTCCTTCCAGAGTCATGAGAGATGATGTAGGAAAGATGATACCTGCTGGAATTGCAGTTGGTATTGATAAAAATACAAACGAAGTTGAAAAATCAATGCGAAACTTAAATCGTAGTATAAAATTTCCTTCATTAGAAAATATCCAATCAAGCTTGTTTATGGGAAATATGAGTCCAGTGTCTGCTTTTTCAGGAAATCTAGGATCTTCTATGACGATTGAAGTACCAGTAAATCTCGATGGTAAAGAAATCGCAAGAGTATCAGTTAAGTCGATGAGCCAAGAACTACAAAAAATGAAAAATAAAAAAAATACATCATTGGGAAGGAGAGTTTAGATGTACAAATTTACTGATACAAATGAACATACCCTATCTACAACTCTTCCTTCTGAAGCTATGTATTTTAATGGAGACTTTCTTGAAAATATAGTCCCAGGCTATCGAACATTAAATGTTGTCGGTAGAGAATTAGCATCCACTGAGATACAGAGTTACCAATTGGGAATCCGTGACGGAATGCGACACGTTTATGCCCGTATACCTGAGAGGGAACTCACCATCAAATTTAAATTGGATGCGCCAACGAATGAAGACTTTCGTGATCGTTTTAATCGATTGAACGTTGCTCTGTTTAGTGAGAAAGATGTTGTTATATGGTTTAATGATGAACCTGAAATGATATGGAGTGGGAGTAAATCTGATGTAGATATGGTGCCGGAAGGTGTAAATCAAGTTGTCGGCACATTTACTATCTTATTGAGTGATCCGTATAAATATACTCGATCTGATGCAACCAGCGTTACGTGGGGATCTACCGTTATTACTTTCCAAGCCAATTACTTAATGGGCAACACTGGATCTGGAGCTGTAGAAATGCCTATCGTTATTGAAGGTGGTGCATACTGGGGATCAACTATGATTACTTTCCAAAATAGATCGTATTTGATGGGGGATGACGGAAGAGAATCAAAACCTATTGAAATTTATCCAACTGTTGAGGGATTAAAAGTGAAACCGACAATTACCTTGAAGGGTACTGGTCGTGGAGTGTGGATAAAAACCAGAAATGACACCATTGATTTGGGAGATTTTGACAATTCGGAAATTTTAATTGATACACAAAAATTTAACATCACAAAGAATGGCAAACCAATGATCAGACCGATGAATGATTTCTACATTTATCCTAATGAACCACTATTTATTCAGGCAAAGGATAGTAATTTCACTTTAACCATTCGCTATCCAAATAGATTTTTATAAGGAGGGTGATAGCTTGTTAATGGCAATGAACCTCAAACGGGAGTACACAGCAATACTCGAAAATGCATATAATGTAAGTTACGAAAAAATTGAAAACCAAATAGGAAATATAGAATTTACAATGCCTTTAGATGATTCAAAAAATGATTTTCTGCAGGAAATGTTATGGGTAGAGTTAACCGATAATGAAAATGAATACATTGGATTGTATCGGGTGATGCCATCCACAATTCAAAAAGATGCTAGTAACAATACAATTAACTACACAGCTACACATGCACTAGGGACGCTACTTGATAGTGTCCTTTTTGGTTACCATGAATTGGTTAACCGTAAAACGATTGATGTAATTAATTATGTATTAAACAAGCAACGGACAAAGAATTGGGTATTGAAAAAATGTGACTTCATTCGATATTTTTCTTATGCTTGGGAAAATGAGAATGGATTAGCTGATGCACTCTTTAGCATTCCACAAGCTTTTGACGAAGACTATGTATGGGAATGGAACACACAAGTTTATCCGTTTGAATTATCACTTGTAAGACCGCAAACGGAAGTCGTTGCTCGAATACAAGAAGGCTATAACATGCAAGGTTTTGAAATAGAACGTGATCCAAATAACTTAGTTAACCGAGTTTATCCTTTAGGGGCTGGTGAAGGGATCAATCAAGTAAATATTAAGTCAGTTAATAATGGCATTTCTTATGTTGAGGATAAAAAGTCTATAAAAAAATATGGCTTAGTTGAGTATGTATGGGTTGATCAAAGATTTACTATTCCACAAGCTCTAAAAGATAATGCGATAAACATGTTAGAAAAGTGGTCGGTTCCAAAAGTTAGTTGGTCTGTGACAGCTGCTGATCTAACAAAATTGACGGATGACCCACTCATTGTGGATAAACTCCGCAAAGGTGGCGTTGCTATGATCAATACAAATGATTATGGTTCCGTCAATCTAAGAATAAAGAAAGAAGCTAAAAATGATGTATTTGGAGCACCTCAGGATCTTTTGTTAGACCTAGGAAATCTTAAAGATGATATTACAACAACAATGTCGGATCTTGGACGGAAGCAACAGATTAATGAAACCTATTCGCAAGGTGCTACCAATATTTTGAACTATAGCTACCAAGATAACTGCGAAACTGCTTATCCAGCAATTATCGAGTTTTATCTTGATGAAGATGTCTTTCATGTGAATACTGTGGAGTTGACGTTTAAAACTAAGCGATACCGAGGCTATACAAAAGCTGTAAAAGGTGGAGGTGCGAAAGTTACATCTACTTCTGCAGGTGGAGCTAGTACACAAACAAGTTCAGCCGGCGGCGGTAGTATTGTATCAAGCACATCTGGAGGCGGTGGTGTTGCTACAAGTAGTGCAGGTGGCGGTAGTGTAGCAACAAGTTCAGTTGATGGACAGAGTACACAAACCAGCAGTGCAGGCGGAGATCATACACATGTGGTGTTCAAATATGGAGGCGATTATAACAGTGGTGGATTTGGCGACAAACCTCGTTATTTTTGGGGGCGTGGAGAAACTAACACTTTAATACTAAATACGACATCACGAGGTGATATCACTACGGCTGGCGGAAGTGGCAATCACTCGCATTCAGTTACGACACCTGCGCATTCACATAATGTTCCGATACCTAATCATAGTCATAATGTATCTATACCAAACCATAGCCACAATGTAAGTATACCTAGTCATACACATAAAGTTACTATCCCGAACCACACACATACGGTTACTTTACCAGATCATACTCATCCACTCGAATGGGGAATCTATGAGGCACCTAACAGTGCAAGTAGTGTGGATATTATCGTCGACGGAACAACACTAAAACTACATGATACAAGTCAACAACGTCTGAACATCGTCGATTATTTGCGTAAAACAAGTGGCGGCAAGATATCAAGAGGTAATCACACAATTCAAATAAAGCCAAACAAACTTGCACGGATCGAAGCGCAGGTTATTTGTCGTGTATTTATCCAATCACAATTAGGAGGTCAATTTTAATGCAGCTAAAAATTAAATTAATCAGCGATCAGCAAGAGTTCGTGATCACTGATAAAACAGGTAAAACGCTAGACGATTATTTTGAACAGTTGATTGATAATAGTACGCCGTTCATTAAGATTGGAAATAAAATTTTACAAAAATCTACTATCGAATATATCGATGCAGACTAAAGGAGTGAGAATCTATGGTTGAACAAATCAAAGAAACAGACACGCTCAATCAAGGGCGTATAAAAATCAATGCAATTTTAGATCAATCAAATGCTTCATCTGCAAAAGTTGATGATTATCAATTGCAATTAAAAGAAGGGATTGCCGAAGCTAAAAAAATAGCAGATGAAGCTGGTAAAGATGCTGTTGAGATAGCGACAGAAGCAGGTAACCAAGCGAATGAAACAGCCAATCAAGCTATGGCCAACTCAAAAACAGCCATCACTACCGCTGATCAAGCCGTTTCTACAGCTAATAATAATAAACAAGAGTTTGATACATTAAGAAATGATTTTGACCAGTTAGTGGCGGAATCTGGCGATAGTAACCCTGAGATTGTTCAGGCTCGTACAGATACACAAGGTATTAAACAAGCTACTTTAGCGAATCGTTTACAAATAGATTTTGCCGATCGTATGACAAAAGCTGAAGGTATCTCATTATTAGTTGGTAGTTCAAATATCAAAATCATGATGGATTTTGTAGGAAAGACAGCCGGAAATACAGCAACCAATCCGGATAAATATTTCTCAGATTTTACCGCTAAGACACTGAAAAAGCCATCAGACACCTGGAATGAAGTATCTCAATCTGATTACAATAAATTAGCAAGTCGAGACGATTCGGGAATTATTACAGGATCAACACAAAGCGGTGTAATTCCTCAACAACGAGGTGATTATAATATTATCGAGATTATTAAGGCTTTGATACCACAAATTTTTGAGGGATTAGATAAGCAGCAATCAGTCGAGTTCATTAAAAATAACTTTACGTCATTTACGATTAACGAACGATTAAAGGCTACTTCTCCAAACAACAAAAATATTAAAGTGGCAACCTATCTACAATCAACAGATTCATGGAGTACTCAAATTCAAGAATCAGCACCAGAACTTAAAGATTTTTCTGTCCAAATCAATGATAAAAACTTTATCACAGATGAAGGCTTTATTCATTTAATTAACTATACGGATCCTTCGAACGGTGTCACTTCATCAAGCTTAGAAACTGATTACAGTGGCGTACAAATTGAATTATCTGTAAATGCTCAAGATATTCTTGAAAAGTCTGGGTTTGCCAAAACTGCAGATGTTAATAAAAAAATTGATACCCATGTTGATGATAAAAACAACCCACATAACGTAACTAAGAAGCAAGTGGGATTGGAAAATGTAAACAACGTTGGCTTTGCGAATGATGGAGAAGCAGTTGCAGGTACTAGTACAAATAAATACATGCATCCTAAAAACGTTTCTGATGCAATCAAGGGTCAAGCTGTTACTCAAACAGGAGATCAAGAAGTGGTAGGTACTAAAAATTTCAACGAAGGATTGCAGTATAAAGGTAAAGAAGTTGCGGTAAAGGAAGATTTAGAAGTACCTAACGTGTATCTTGCTGAGGGGATCTGGTCTTTGAACAGTAGCCAAACTGTAACGCCTACAAAAACATTAAGTGATTGTCGTATGGGTTGGGTGCTGATTTTCGATACCTATGTTGGGGGACAACCAAAAAATACAGACTACACGGTGGTTATTGTTCCTAAGGTATTTAGTGGATTAATGGCTATTCAAGCTACCAGCGCAAGTGGTAAGCCTGCGTATAAACATGTACGTATTACCAATACTCAGATTATCGGACAAGACAATAATAACTCTGGTGAAAGCGTAAGTGTAGTATTGCGATATGTTAAAGAAATTTAGGGAGTAGGTGAACAAATGGAAAAATACGCAAATTGGGTTTCAATAATGATTGGGGCTGCTGGAGGATTTTTAGCTGGTTCATTAGGAGGTTTTGATAAAGTGTTGGAAGTCCTCCTATTTTTGATAGTGGTTGATTTCGTAACAGGATGGATTAAAGCAATTGTTACAAAACAACTTTCAAGCGCAATTGGAATGATCGGAATAGCAAAAAAAGTCATGATTTTATTAGTGGTTGCCGTGGCCGTAGAAGCAGAAAAGATTGTAGGTGACGGATTGCCAATCAGAGAGATTGTAATCATGTTTTACATTGCAAATGAAGGTATTTCGTTTTTTGAGAATGTTTCAGAATTTATCCCGATGCCTGAAAAATTAAAAGATATTTTTATCCAGTTAAGAAGTAAAGACAAATAGATCTTAGTCCTCGGGAAAGAGGGCTGTTTTTTATATAAAAATTATGAAAGAGGTTTTAAAATGAAAAAATTTAGTAAGTTTTTATTGTCATTAATTGTTGTCACAGGATTGATGTTACCAATGAGTGCGCAAGCTTATATGATCGAGCAAGATCCAATTCAGTTTAGTTACCATCCTGGATATGCTAGTAACGAGATTATCGTATTACATGAAGCTGGCAATCCTAGCAATGTTGGCGCAGATAGTTTGGATCGTGAAGTAAGCTTTATGAAACGTAACTGGCAAAATGCCTATGTATCTTATTTTGTCGGTAGTGGCGGAAGAGTTAAGCAGCTGGCGCCTAACGGCTATTACCAATATGGAGCTGGGGCTACTGGTAACAGCAAAGCCTATGCCCAAATTGAGTTAGCTCGCACAAATAATGCGGAAATTTTTAAGAAAGACTACGCTGCATATGTTAATTTGACGCGAGGTTTAGCAAAGCAGGCTGGATTTACTTTTGACTTAGACGATGGCACTCCATATGGTATTAAAACTCATGAGTGGATCACAAATAATTGGTGGGGCGATCATACAGATCCTTATGGATATTTAGCACAGTGGGGAGTTAGCAAAGCTCGTCTAGCCCAAGACTTAATGGTTGGGTTGCCAGAAGATGGTAGTGAGACGACAGTTAAACCTAACAAACCAAATACACCTAAATACAAAGTGGGTCAACATATCCGTTTTGCGACAATTTACAATACGCCTGATGATCCAAACGAAAAGCATATCAAGGCTGATCAAAAATGGACACAGGTCGGAACTATCACTCAAAAACTAAACGGTCGTAAAAATCTTTACAAGGTTGAGAATAGTGGTAAGTTATTAGGTTACGTCAATGATGGTGATATTGTAGAGATTTGGAATCCTAATCAGCTGAATACACCATCTAAACCTCAAGAGTCTAATCTAGTGGCTATGAATGGAACATTTACGACAAATCAAAGTTTACCTGTATCACCAGATGCTACAGTTATGAGTGAAGCATTAGCATGGTACGATCCATGTGAATCAATGGAGTATGATGGTTATGTCATGGCCAATGGTTATGCATGGGTAAGTTACGTTGATTATGGGGGAACTCGTCGTTATGTTGCTGTAGGTCCAGATGATGGACGTATCGATACAACATGGGGCAGAGGTTTCTTTAATTAATTGAAAAAAATCCCTTCAAATAAGAAGGGATATAGAAATGGTGGAATCTATTATGGAAAAGATAAAAATATTAATTTATAATATAGAGTTCTGGAAAGGATTATTGTTACTTGGACTTCCAACTATACTTGCATTAATTTTTTCATATAGAAAACAAAAATAAAATACTATTTTGCTAGAAAGCTTAACAAAGTTCTTTTCATAGGAAGCGTGATTTTATCATTTATTCCACTTCTCAAATTACTAGTGAAATTATAGGTTCCTTTTTTATAATCAAGATCAAAAGTGACCTTACTAACAGGAATGTTCTCAGTTATTGGAGCCGTGACAAGTAAATATTGTTGCGGTTCTAATTTTCTAGTATCGTTTAAATTGTTACCGTCTAGTTTTTTGAAATTCGGTTCACCAGTTGAATCTGAATACGTACCATCTGAAATGAAAAATCTGATGTTCTCCATAAGCTTTTCCTCTGGTCCAATGATAATTGTCGTGTGATTTGGATGCTCGTTGTTTTCATCCAGGTTAATAAACCCGATTACATCATAACCTTTTGTCGCAAGCGAAGCTGGGGTAGATGTAGCATCGACTTTTTTTACTGTTATATTCTCATAATCTTGACCAATATTAATGTACAAAATAAAATTAATGATAGTTAATAAGCCAATTGTTCCAATAACATTCATGCAAAACGAAAAAAACGATTCCCAATTCATTGTGGCATCTCCATTCTTAATTAACTTCATAGTAATCTCCCTTTAATTGTAAGCTTCATAATCTAGCGCATATTTTTTAAAAATTGTAATGATTTTTCGTAAGTCATATGTGCAGCATCTTTTATGTTTTCTAGTTTTGGTTTTTCCTCTATCAAATTTGACCATTTATACTCATCAAAGATGTCAATTCCATCAAAATAGTTGGAGTAATCCCTGTCTTCTATTTTTTCTCCATAAGATGTTATGAAAGTAGTTAAGTAGCTTTGCTCGTTTTTTCCAATTATTGCTAGACAATAAATACCAATATATTCATGTTTTGGAGAAACAAAAGATGGATCAAAGATGCAAAGTATCTCATCTTTTGATTTCCAATAATTTTCATCAATTTCTGGACTATAATATTTTGTATCTAGTATATCTTCAAAGACACCAGAAGTATTTTTAATTTTAATGTAGGCCTGTAAATCTTTAGCTTTAGAATTTTTAGAGATAGATAATTTCCAATTAGTTTCATCCTTGGTTCTAGAATTTAATTTTATTGGTTCAATTGTGTTAGATTCAATGTTATATTTGAAAAGGTATTTTTCCGATGTTTCACCACTATTTTCTTGGTATGTTATCGGATAACGATCATAAGGGTCTAATGTAAGGTATGGATCATCTAAGGAGTTGGAGATTTTTCCTTTATGAATAAAATCCATCGTAAGGCTTACAGAATTTAAAGATTTTTTATATTGTTCTCCTAAATTATATATTTTAAAAGACCACCAAAGTGAAAGTCCTGATAAAGTTAGTGATAGAAAAACAAAATAAGGAAGTACATTTTTCCTAAACTTGGTTAGTTTACTATCTTCCTTTTTCTTTATACTTTTTTCAATACGATGGAAAGTCGAACTGTAGTTGTTTAATACCTCAACTAATTCTTCTTTACTCATTAGTTGGATGTTCTTCTTATTTCTAGGCATATATTATTATCCTTTTTTAAATATTATAAACTATTTCTAACTATTTTTGCAAACCTATCTTCAACGCTCACGTTGAGAACAAACTGCTTATACAAATATGTAGCATCTTGAAAATATTCAAACTCCCACAGTGCTGCACTGTCCTTATTAACCAAACCAACTTACCTATCTGATCCATAAAAAACTCCTCTACATATAAATACGTAAAGAGGAAAGGAAATTATTTTATTTCGTTGAAAATGAAATAATTACTTCTATGAAATGACCATACTTTGACCATACTTTTGAATAAAACCAACTTAAAATAGAAAACGTAAATTATCAAAAACACTGATACACGGCGTTTTAAACTTTGGTAGATTAAACTAGAAACACTGGATTTTAAAGTGTCTGTTTACCCAGTAGCTCAATAATAGTTGAACTGACTTACTCTATCCTATACTAAGGATAGAGTTTTTTAGTACCATCAGACAAGCATCTATGCTTCAATCAATATCATTATAAAATAATTAAAAAATTTTAACTTACGAGAATTTTTTTTTTGTGATAGCATAAACTCTGCTACAAAAATTAAAGGAGAGTGTTTTATGCCGCAAAACAAAAAAGAAGGATTATTTTTCACAACCATAGTCTGTTTTTCTATGGTGATTTCAATGAGTGCATATAATCTTTTATTACATGGACAATTTTCATTAAGTAATTTATTTGGAGGCTTGGTGCCAGGATTTATCGTGGCATTTATATTTGATGTCTTAGTAGTTTCGTCACCAGCCAAGAAAATTGCTTTTGCTTTACCTGTCAATAAAGAGAAAAATATTCAAATGATCATTGCGGTTTCCAGCTGTATGGTTTTAGGAATGGTCTTTTTTATGTCGATGTACGGGGTTATTATGCAATTTGGTTTCACGGAGAATTTTTTGAGCTATTATATTGGTTCATTTACTAAAAACCTGATCATGGCGTTGCCATTGCAGTTGTTGATTGTAGGTCCTATCTGTAGAATGATTTTAAAGATGAGTCGACAAAGTAGTTGGCTAAAAGAGACAAATAATTAAATAAATCAAAACGAGTAAAGTAAACCAACGAACGGATTTTTACTTTATTCGTTTTTTTTATTATTCAAGGAAAATTGAATAAAAAGAGGGTCTAGCTTTTCAAATGTGCTATAAAGTTGTTATAATTAGGACAATTCTGATTAAGTGGGGGCCTTCAATGATGGAAATACATGAGCGAATTGTCAGATTATTAAATTCTAGTACAGTATTTTTAATTTCAACAATTGATAAACGTGATTTTCCAACGGTTATTACCGTTTCTGAACCGCTGTGGAGAGAGGGCTTGTTAAAGTTACAGTTTTATTTGGATGGCAATGGTGAAACCGTTAAAAATATTCAATGTAATCCAAATGGCTCTGTTTGTTGTTATGAGGAAATCGAGCATGAAAGTTTGCTTTTAAAAGGGAAGTTTACGATTGAACAAATTGAATCAAGGGAAGCAATCGAACCTAAATTATCAACGTACCAAAAAGAAATGAATCACTCAGAACCCGTTTTAGTTAATTTTGAAACATGGACAGCTAGGATACATATGGACAAAAAAACAAAAGATATCATTGTTTAGTACTAAAAAAATTCTATTGTTTATTTAAATAAAATCTGTAAAAGGGGTGGAGAGGATAGTTGATCTCTACTTCTTTTATTCTTTCTAATGGGAAAAATATTTTTAAGAAAATCTAAGCCTTTGTTGATTTTTCTTAATAGGTCTTCATTCTTTATTCAAAAAGTTTTATGTTTGAGTTAAGTTCTTTTGGGTATAGTTAGTCATCGTCAATCAGCGATAAGTAAAGGGGGAATGAAGATGTACGCTGTAAAAGTATTACATGGATATATTGGTAAAGACGGACAACGTACAAGAGATAAAAAGCGTGTTCGGATCTTCTTTAATAAACACTATGCAGAAAAGTTTGCTGATAGAATCGGTGGACGAGTGAAGGAACTTGGATAGATGAATAGCTTACTACAAATAAGCAACCCAAAAGAATTCCATTTGGACTGCTTATTTGTAGTAATAGTTTAGATGTAAAGGTCAAAAACGACGATTTCTGGTGGTACGCCAAAACGTACTGGGATTTTTGTAGTGCCTAAACCTGTATTGACATACAAAGTTGTCTCGTTTGCTAAATCATAAAAGCCTTCAAAATATTTTTCGGCCATTACATTTTTAATAGCAGTGAAGGGTAATCTAACTTGGCCGCCATGGCTGTGTCCTGATAAAATTAGCTGAATATCATGATCAAGTACTTCATCGGCTTTGTCGGGTTCGTGACTCATTAAAATAGTATAGTCGCTTTGGCGGTTTGCTAATGCATCATCAATCGATGGATTTCCTAGCATAGCATCATCTAAGCCACCGATATAGATTGATTTTCCATTTGAAACTGAAAGATTGACACCGGAATTTTCTAATAATTGAAAGTCGGCTGCTGCCAGAATCTCAGCGTAAACACGAGCAGCTCCACCGCCATAATCATGATTGCCCCAAACGGCGTATTTTCCGAGGGGAGCTGTTAGTCTACTTAATGCAGTAATGACTTCTTCAGATGGTCCATATTTTGCATAGTTATCAAATAAATCACCCGTAAATAAAATAATATCAGGCTTTTCATTATTGACTTTTGTAACGATTTTTTCTAATTGTGCAGCTGGATAGTTCTCTTGAATATGAATGTCTGAAAGTTGAACGACTTTGACAGGTTTTTGTCCGTTGTTACTTCCTACGGTGTAGTTATGTGTGACAATTCTTTTCGGTTCTATAAAAAAGGCATAGAGAACCATGCCGATAATGGCTAATAAGACTAAATAAAAAAAGTATCTTTTTTTCATTTGGAACCTCACTTTCTCCACATAGTATAACGAAAAGAAGTTAAAAAAAGGTAAAATGATGTGTAACAGACTGAAACTTTAGAATAATTTAGAGGTTGTGTGTCTTCGGTGTTTTTCAAAATCATTATTTGCTATAATAGAGAGGAACTTATTTTGGAAAGAAGGATGAAAAAATGATGGTAAGAGTAAATAAATTAAGAGAGTTAATGAAAAAAAATGATCTTTCAGGTTTTTTAATCACAAGTCCGTACAATTTACGTTACTTAACGAATTTTACTGGAACAACAGGATTAGCTGTAATTACATTAGATAAAGCTTTTTTCGTAACTGATTTTCGTTATACAGAACAAGCAGCAGCCCAAGCACAAGGGTTTGAAATCATTAAAAATGCTGGTCCGATTTATGATGAAGTTGTCGCAATTGCTGAAAAGGAACAATTAGCCAATTTAGCATTTGAAGAGACTTTTGTCAGCTTTGCAGAATACAGCTTACTAGAAGAAATCACGCCATGTGATCTTATTCCAGTAGCAGGTTTAATCGAAGAGTTACGTGAAGTGAAAGATGAAGAAGAAATTGCAATCATTGAAAAAGCGTGTAGCATTGCCGATCTTGGGTTTAAACATATTTTAACGGTAATCAAACCAGGGATGACAGAAATTGAAATCGCTAATCAATTAGATTTTTATATGCGCTCTTTAGGTGCTTCAGGCGTCTCTTTTGAAACGATCGTTGCCAGTGGTTTACGTTCAGCGATGCCTCATGGTGTTGCGAGCCAAAAAGTCATTGAAAAAGGCGATTTGATTACATTAGATTTTGGTTGCTATTATGAAGGCTATGTTTCAGATATGACTAGAACTTTTGCAATCGGTGAGCCTGATAGTAAGTTGAAAGATATTTACCAAATCGTTTTGGAAGCACAATTAAAAGTACTAGACGAGGCTAAACCAGGATTAACTGGTATTCAGTTAGATGCAATCGCTCGTGATCATATTGCTTCATATGGATATGGCGAAGCCTTTGGCCACAGTACAGGCCACGGAATTGGCTTGGAGATCCACGAAGGACCTAATGTTTCTTTCAGAGCGGATCAACAATTTGTCTCTGGGAACGTGATTACTGACGAACCTGGAATTTATCTGCCAGGTCTTGGTGGTGTTAGAATCGAGGATGATCTATTGATCACTAAAGAAGGGAACCGGGTATTGACTCATTCTCCTAAAGAGTTGATTATTTTATAAAAGAATCCCGTATTAATGAGCAAAAAAACGGCGGATATCTTGGCTAAAACTATTTTCTAAGGATAAACCGCTTTCGACTAAATTTCTCATAGTTTTTTTGGTAGCGAAACGAACTAATTAATGATAAACTATGGGTGAATGTAAACTTAGATAGGTGTTTTAGCGATTAAGGAAAATTTTTCTATACTAACGTTGGAATTATCTAGCTTTGCGGACTAGCTCTTCGGGAAAAAGTACCTCATTCATATTTTCCTGTCAGAGCTGAACGTTGTTACCTATGTATTATCTAGCTTCGCAGGCTTGTCTCTCGGAAAAAAACAAAAACGGAATGAGACAAAAAACGTCTCAGTCAGTTTTTCCTATTTTTCTGTCGAGACATGTCGAGCCTGCTACGCTTTTATTATAAGGAGGATTAAAATGACTGACGAAAAAAATCTAGTGATCAATACAAAAGATTCTTTAGGTGAGATCGTTATCGCGCCAGAAGTAATTGAAGTCATTATTGGTATTGCAGCATCTAAAATAGATGGTGTTTACGGCATGCGTGGAACATTTGCTAATAATGTAACAGAATTTCTTGGCCGTGCTGCTCACGGTAAAGGCGTTTATTTAAGAGCAGAAGAAGAAGGTCTGAAGGTCGATATTTACTGTTACTTAAATTATGGTATCTCTGTACCTAAAGTAGCATTAGAAATGCAAGATCGTGTGAAACAGCAAGTGTTGTTCATGACAGACATTGATTTAGTTGAAGTGAATATTCATGTAGTAGCAGTAGTTCCTGAAAAGCTGCCTGAACCAGATTTTGATGAATTATTCCCGGAAGATGAGGGAGAAAATGAGTAAGCCAAGTTTCACTCGTCACGAGATTCGTGAAAAGGCGCTTCAAGCGTTGTTTCCTTTAGATTTTAATGTTGACTTAACAAAACAAGATGCGATTTCTTATGCATTGGAGTTAGATAATCAAGAAATCATTAGTGAAGATGGGGAAGAATTTGTCCCAACTTATTTGGATTTATTGGTAGGCGG
This sequence comes from Enterococcus silesiacus, assembly GCF_001886225.1. Lineage (NCBI taxonomy): Bacteria > Bacillati > Bacillota > Bacilli > Lactobacillales > Enterococcaceae > Enterococcus > Enterococcus silesiacus. The sequence goes on from NZ_JXLC01000003.1 coordinate 167,632, forward strand.
CGTTTGTGATCGAAAAGCAGAACTAGACGAGATTATCAAAAAACATTTAGGGAATAACTGGTCGATCACGCGTATTGCTAAAATGGACTTGATCATTTTGCGTATGGCTATTTTTGAAATGCTTTATGTTGGTGATGTGCCTAACACAGTTGCTTTAGATGAGGCGATTGAATTAGCTAAAAAATATAGTGATGACCGTTCAAGAAAATTCGTTAACGGTGTGTTAGCCAATGTGATGAAAGATATTGATTCAAAGTAGAAATACTTTGAATCTTTTTTGTTGTGAATCACTACGATTGGCTCCGCCAGAGTAGATGATGAACAATACTTGGCGACCGAAGGGAGAGAAGTAACCTTACTAGTGAATCACTCCACTACGTTTCGATCTAATCAAACTCTAGGAAGCTAAAGCTCTAAGAGTTGAAGGAAACCCGATTGGCTCCGCCAGAGTAGATGATGAACAATACAAGGCGTGTAAAGGGAGAGAAGTAACCTTACTAGTGAATCACTCCACTACGTTTCGATCTCATCAAACTCTAGGAGCTAAATATCTAAGAGTTGAAGGAAACCCGATTGGCTCCACCGGAGTAGGTGATGAACAATACAAGGTGTGTAAAGAGAGAGAAGTTTCATTGATATACAATTCCAGGAGATAAGGATTATAGAGTGTTAAGACTAGCCAAATTATGCTAAAATGAAAGAATACAAACAAAAATGAGGAGTGATCTTAATGGGAGAGTTAATCAACGGCCGCGAATTAGCAGATAAAATGCAGGCGCAAATCAAAGAAGGAGTGCAAGAACTTGAAAAAAAAGGCATTCGTCCAGGGTTAGTTGTTTTATTGGTTGGTGAAAATCAGGCAAGTCAAACATATGTAAAAAACAAGGATTTAGCTGCAGCTAAAATTGGTATTCGTTCGAAAATCGAACGTCTGCCTGAAACGATTTCAGAAGCAGATCTGTTAGCTGTGATCGAACAATACAATCAAGATCCAGATTATCATGGAATATTAGTTCAATTACCGTTGCCAAAACATATCGATGAAGAAAAAGTATTATTAGCTGTCGATCCTAAAAAAGATGTCGATGGTTTCCATCCGATGAATATGGGACAATTATTCATTGGTGAGCCGACGATGATCCCTTGCACTCCGTATGGTATTATGAAAATGTTTGAAGCCTATGATATCGATTTAGAGGGTAAACGAGCAGTTGTGATCGGACGAAGTAATATCGTTGGCAAACCAATGGCGCAACTGATGATGATGAAAAATGCTACAGTTACGATCGCTCACTCAAGAACGGTAGATTTACCAGCGGTGGCCAGAGAAGCAGATATTTTAGTTGTTGCGATCGGCCGAGGTCATTTTGTGACAAAAGAATTTGTAAAACCTGGTGCAGTCGTGATCGATGTTGGCATGAATCGCGATGAAAATGGCAAGTTGATCGGTGATGTAAAATTTGATGAAGTGTCATCTGTTGCAAGCTTTATCACACCAGTACCAAAAGGCGTTGGACCAATGACGATCACGATGTTGATGTACCAAACAGTAGAGGCCGCTAAAAAACAAAAGTAAGGTGAGAAGATGGAGCAGCAATATTTAACAGTTACAGCCTTAACCAAATATTTAAAACGCAAATTTGATGCTGATCCATACTTGGAACGGGTTTATTTAACAGGAGAAATTTCCAACTTTCGTCTGCGTCCTAATGCCCATCAGTATTTTAGCTTAAAAGATGATGGGGCGAAGATTTCCGCAATCATGTTTAAATCCGCCTTTCAAAAGCTAAAATTTCAGCCGAAAGAAGGGATGAAAGTCCTTTTAGTTGGTCGTATTTCATTATACGAAAGTGGCGGATCTTATCAAATTTATGTGGAGCATATGGAACCAGATGGCGTGGGTGCTTTATATCAAGCCTTAGCCGAATTACGTGAAAAATTAGGAAAAGAAGGCTTGTTTGAAGGGCCTAAAAAAATGTTGCCAAGATACCCCAAAAGAATTGCTGTGGTTACAAGTCCAAGTGGCGCTGTTATTCGCGATATTATTACAACTGTAAAACGAAGATATCCAATTGCTCAGCTTGTTTTATTTCCTACGTTAGTCCAAGGGGATCAGGCGGCTGATGATATTGTTCGTAACATTCAGCGTATTGAAGAATTAGGTTCTTTTGAAACCATGATCATTGGTCGTGGTGGCGGATCAATAGAAGATCTATGGCCATTTAATGAAGAAAAAGTAGCGCGAGCAATTTATCAGGCACAAACGCCAGTTATTTCTTCGGTGGGGCATGAAACGGATGTCACGATTGCCGATATGGTGGCCGATGTCAGAGCCGCCACACCCACTGCAGCAGCAGAATTAGCAGTTCCTGTACTGAATGAAGAATTACTAAAAATCAAAGAACGACAAACTCGTTTAGAGCAAAGCTTTCTATATCAATTACAACAGAAAAATGATCGCTATCAGCGTTTGAAAAATTCCTATGTATTCAAACAGCCAGATCGTCTCTATGAAGGGCAAACAATCAAATTAGATCGAATCACTCAACGCTTGATTCAGTCAATGGAAACTATTTATCATCAAAAACAACGAACAGCCCAAGAAATCATTGCTCAATTTAGACAACAAACGCCTCAAGGACAAATCAGAGAAGGGCAGCAGCAACTAAAATTTTTGAATCAATCGCTTCATGATCGGATGGAACGATACATGAAAGATAAAGAAAAACAATTTACTTCTGCTGTCCAACAACTAGATTTGTTAAGTCCCTTAAAAATCATGGGCCGAGGTTATAGCTATACAACCAAAGAACAACAAGTGATCAAGTCAGTCAATGAACTGCAAGTAAAAGAAAAAATTCAAATCCATTATGTGGATGGCATAATAGATACGGTGATTGAAAAAATAACACCCGCTGAAGAGGAGTAAAAAGATGGCCAAAGAAAAAGCAGTCGAAAAAACATTTGAAGAATCATTAACTGAATTAGAAGAAATCGTTCAGCGTTTAGAACGCGGAGATGTACCTTTAGAAGAAGCGCTAGCTGCTTTTCAAGAAGGGATGGCTTTAAGTAAACAGTGTCAAGATACACTGGAAAAAGCTGAAAAGACATTAACAAAAGTTATGACAGAAAATAATGAGGAAGTCACTTTTGAAGAAAGTGAGGGGAATTGATGGAAACTTTCGCTGATTTTCGTGAGCAAAGTTTACCGCTCATTGAAAAAGAAATGGAATCTTTCATCAATGACCACACGACAAATAATCAATTAAAAGAGGCCATGTTATACTCGATCCATGCTGGCGGTAAAAGATTTCGACCGTTGCTAGTCCTAGCGACTATTCGGTCATTTAATAAAGAAGCTCAGACTTGCGATTATCAAGTCGCGGCAGCGTTAGAAATGATTCATACGTATTCATTAATTCATGATGATCTACCAGCAATGGATGATGATGATTTGCGTCGTGGTAAGCCGACAAACCACAAAGTATTTGGTGAGGCGCACGCAATTTTGGCTGGAGATGGCCTGCTGACTGCTGCTTTTCAATTAATAGCAATTAGTCAAATCGAGATGCATCAAAAGATCTTGTTGATTCAGCTATTGAGTAAGGCTTCTGGCATACAGGGAATGGTTGCTGGACAAGCCGGTGATCTGCAGGGGGAAGCACGAGCATTGTCATTGACTGAATTAGCAGATGTTCATGAAAAGAAAACAGGTGCTTTGATTGAGTTTGCTCTGTTGGCTGGTGGCATTTTAGCAGATCAGCCAGCAGAAGTCGTTGACTTATTAGGGATGTTTGCCCAACATTTGGGTTTAGCTTTTCAGATTAAGGATGATTTATTGGATGCCACTAGTTCCGAAGCAGAACTTGGGAAAAAAGTTGGCCGAGATGAAGCCTTAAATAAAAGTACTTATCCAGGTTTGCTTGGTTTAGAGGGGGCAAAAGCTGCACTGAATGAGCAACTGACTTTAGGATTTCAAACCTTAGAGACTTTGAAACAAACAAGCAGTGAATTTCATTTGGAACTGCTACAAGATTTTTTAAAACAATTGCAGTTATGATAGAAAGAAGGCACTTATGAAAAAAGAGCGCGTAGATATTTTAGCGTTTACTCAAGGATTATTTGAAACAAGAGAAAAAGCCAAACGCGCAGTGATGGCAGGGCTCGTTTATAATGATAAAAATGAACGCTTGGATAAGCCAGGTGAGAAGATTTTGATTGAGACACCGCTTCAGGTAAAAGGTCAAACCCTACAGTATGTTTCTCGCGGTGGATTGAAACTGGAAAAAGCCCTAGCTGTATTTAAACTAGATGTGACGGGGAAAACGATGTTGGATATCGGCTCTTCCACTGGTGGTTTTACAGACGTGGCTTTACAAAATGGTGCGCGATTAAGCTATGCGCTAGATGTTGGTTATAATCAACTAGCGTGGAAAATTCGTCAGGATGAACGAGTCGTTGTGATGGAACGAACTAATTTTCGTTACAGTACACCAGAAGATTTTCATGAAGGAGTACCAGATATCGCGACGATCGATGTTTCCTTTATCTCGCTTAAATTGATTTTACCGCCACTGCACAAAATCTTGAAGCCTGGTGGTAAAGTGGTTGCGTTGATCAAACCCCAATTTGAAGCTGGGAAAGAGTTGGTTGGTAAAAAAGGGATCGTTCGTGAACCTGAGACGCACGTGTTTGTATTAAATGAAATTCTTTCCTTTGCGCAAGCACATGGGTATTCAGTCAGTGGGTTAGATTATTCCCCTATTACTGGCGGAGAAGGAAATATTGAATTTTTAGCTTACTTGACTGCGACAGAAGGTGAAGGAATTGTTGAAGAGACAGTAAATATAGACGAAACTGTGGCAACAGCACATCAACAATTAAAAAAATAAATAGAAAAAACGCTCTGGCTGTGAACACTCAATAGCCAAAGCGTTTTTTCTACTAATTATGCTCGTGTTGTTATATCAGTGTCTTTTACGTGTTTTTTGTACGTGTGACCTTCTTCATCTTTTTCATGAAGAGGATACCAGACTTGAGCAAAAAACGGACTATATTTTGCCAATTCATGATAGTTCCAGCTAGTTCTTTCGCATTTATCACACCAGTGACCGGCTTCTAAAATCAAACGCGGGCTAGCCGAAAAGTGATGACCACAGTGACAAGTGAATGCTAATTTAGTTGACCAATCACCTGTCTTCATTGTTTCTGAAAGGCAAGCACCCCCTCTGAATTGTGCTGCTTGCTGTACATCATCAAGGGAAAGTTCTGTCTCAGGTTTTGATTCATCATAGCCATGATCAAGTAGGATAGGATCTCCTTCTGGGCGATAAAGAATGAAACGGTCCCAGCCGGGAATTTTAGCCCAGTGTTCCTTTGAGATAAAGAAAGGATTCAATTGCTCATCTTGATTATGAATAAGCCAGTGCAAGGTTCCTGTATCTGTCAGTGCAACTTGTTCGTTGCTTTGCTTGATCATTGCAGCAATTTGTTGACTAGTCATGGCAGGTGCATCAACAGGTGTTTGCTGGGCAGCTTGTTCACGCATCACTTTACCATAGTAACGAACAAAGTCTTTGGTTGTTTGAGAACGGAAATGGAGAAAATCGTTTAATTTATCTGAGTCCAAATACCATTGGCCGTGAAAGTTATGTGTGGCATACCAATTTGGCTCACAAATCTCTTTAAACTGTTCAACCCCGATTTCTTTCATCATTGCTGACATCAGTTCATAGTTTGTATTCCGACATTCTTCACCACCGCCGATGTTATAAATATGCCCCCAAAAGTCAGCGTCGACCCAGTCTTCACAAGCGTTTGCACAAAGAACACCAGAGTCATGATCTGTGACCCACTCAAGGACATTATTTAATGGTTGATGAAAAGCGATCCCTTCATTTAAACTGAATTCTTTGATCGACATGATTCCTGTTTGACGCAAAGATACCCAATGTTTGATGCCGGATTCAATAACTGCTCGCTCAGCGGCGATTTTAGAAACTGCGTAATAATCATGCACACTCGGCTTTAAAGGATCACCAATTCGGCCCCAATGAATAGGCGCTGTCCGGTCTCCTGTTTCTGCTACTGTACCAATGTTGATTAATTTGATTTCATCTTTATTTGGTTGTGCCAAAATCGCTTTAATCAGATTTAGAGTCCCACCGTAATTGATCTTCATTGCTTCAGCAGGATAACGATCAGCTGCTGGTGAAACAAAGGCTGCACAATGAACAACATAATCGCAGTCAGCTACGCAGTCTAGAACATCGTCGTAATTCACCAAATCGCCCCAGTGGACTTCTAAATTTGGTTCATTTGCAAATTGTTGCATGAAGAGTCGGTTTTTCTCTGAATCTCTTGCAAGGGTGACAACATGAAAGCGTTCAGATCGATGTAAAAGCTGTTTCATTGTTGCGCCGCCCATTGTGCCGGTAGTTCCTGTAACAAACACTCTTTTTTTCTTCATAATATTCTCTTCCTTTCTTTGGTTAATTTTAATGTTAGCGCTTTTTTCGAGTGTTAGCAATAGTCTAGTGAATGTAATTCATTAAAGAATGAAGTGGGTATCCTCGTATTTTCCCTGTTATTGGCTTAGATTTGTGATCTATGGTGTAAAGAATTGTTTATCTAGAGGGTTTCTTAGCTTTTACGCTTTTAAAATGAATAAAAATACGCTATGATAAAATGGAAATGAATCAAAAAGGAGTACCTTTATTCTAAGAAGCACAGTCGAATCGAGCTAACGGATAACGGACCATTAGGAAAAGGAGTAAAATATTATGAGAAAAAAAGATCGGCATCGTCTGATTACTCGTTTATTAGCTGATAAAAATATCCAAAAACAAGAAGATTTTGTCACCTACTTACAAGAAAGAGGGATAGAAGTCACTCAAGCAACGATTTCTCGTGATATTAAAGAAATGAAACTAATCAAGGTACCGTCTATAGATGGTGGTTACCGCTATAGTGTTCCTGCAGAAACGAAGGAAGATACATCATTAAAATTAGAAAAATTACTGAAAGATGCTTTCGTTTCGGTCGATCAAATGGAAAAACACGTGATTTTGCATACTATACCAGGCAACGCTGCGGCCGCGGCTAATCTTATAGAGAAACAGTACAAGGACATTGTTTTTGCAGCAATCAATGATGATGATAGTGTCCTGATCATTGCTAGAACAGAAAAAGATGCTGAATATTTAAAAAATGAATTTTTCCGATATTTATAAAATCGAGGTGAGTAGAAATGCTGCAGGAACTTTCTGTAAAGAATTTTGCGATTATTTCCTCTTTACAATTAGAATTTCAAATGGGAATGACCGTTTTAACTGGCGAAACTGGTGCAGGTAAATCAATTATTATCGATGCAATGGGGCTATTGACAGGTGGTCGAGGATCAAGTGATTATATTCGTCAAGGAGCTTCTAAGTGTACGTTAGAAGGGCTCTTTACAATGCCTAAAAGTCAAGAGTTGGTTAAGCTTTTGGAAGAATTGGGGATTGAAACAGACGATGAATCAATTGTGATTCAGCGGGATATTTCCACATCGGGTAAGAATGTTTGTCGAGTGAACGGCAGAATCATCAATATTGCCAATTTACGAAAAGTCGGTGAGTTTTTAGTTGATATCCATGGCCAGAATGAACATCAAGAATTGATGCAAAGTGAAAAACATTTAGGGATGCTTGATGACTTTGGCGGCAAAGAGTTACTTAAGATAAAAGAGCAATATGAAGGCATTTATGCAGAATACCGCATGATTGAAGGCAAAGTTAGAAACAGACAGAAAAACGAAAAAGAATTTGCGCAACGCATGGATATGCTGCAGTTTCAAAGTGATGAAATTGCTGCGGCTGAACTGGTTTTAGGGGAAGAAGAACAATTAATAGAAGAGCGAAATAAATTAGGGAATTTCCAGAAGATTGCCGATGCTCTAGCAGCAAGCTATGAAGCAGTCAATGGAGATGGAGATAGTAGCTTAGACAAAATTGGTTATGCGATGAATGAGCTGTTGTCGATCGAAATGCTTGATCCAGAGTATAAAGCAATATCTGAAGCGGTTCAAAATAGCTATTATCTTTTACAAGAAGCAAGTGGTGATCTGTCTCGACATATCGACAGCTTAGAGTTAGACGAAAATCGCTTGAACGAAGTAGAAAATAGACTCGAATTAATCCGTCAAATGAGAAGAAAATATGGGGACTCAATTGACTCTATATTAGCTTATTCTCAGGAAATCACACAGGAATTGGCCGATGCCGATTTTCTGGAAGGACGGACGGGTGAGCTTGAAACACTCTTGGTAGAAAAGAAAAACCAAGTGATAGAAGCAGGCTTAAAATTGCGGGAGATTCGGAAAAAAATTGCAAAAAAACTAGAAAAAAATATTTTAAAAGAATTAAAAGAGTTATATATGGAAAGAACAGTATTCGATATTCGTTTCACTGCATTGCCTGATGGACAGTTTACGGAAGATGGTTTAGATCAAGTTGAGTTTTATATTACGACGAATCCAGGAGAACCACTGAAGCCATTAGTAAGAGTTGCTTCGGGCGGAGAACTATCTCGTGTTATGTTAGCGTTGAAAACAATTTTTTCTAAATCACAAGGCATCACCAGTATTGTTTTTGATGAAGTCGATACTGGTGTCAGTGGCCGAGTAGCACAAGCGATTGCGGATAAAATCTATCAGATTTCTGAAAATTCCCAGGTATTATGTATCACTCATCTGCCGCAAGTTGCAGCTGTAGCTGATTATCAATACTTCATTGAAAAAGAAATTATTGGTGAACGGACAGAAACGAAGGTAAGAAAATTGAATCAAGAGGAACGAGTGGCAGAAATCGCCCGGATGCTTTCAGGTAGTGAGATTACTAAGCTGACAATTGAACATGCAAAAGAGCTGTTGAATATGGCTGGAAATGAGCGTAATGGGCATTTAAGTTGAGTTATTACTACTGAAGTTTTGAGAGGATAAACCAAAAAAAGATAACATTTTAGAGCATGAACAAAACGGTCTTTGCGTTTTTATTCATGCTCTTTACTTGAGCGTAAATAGGAGAAATTAAAAAAAATGATACAATGATTTACAAAATCTTGCTGTTAAAAAACAGAATTTAGATGCTAACTCAGCAAAGTTTCGCTAAACAAGCATCCAAATTCTGTTGTTCAAATTTAAAATCATCGACTATCTTAAACTCATTATAGCTGTCAATATTGTTGAGCCGGCAATGGCAATTAACATCAACCAAACAACGACTTTAGTGACTTTTGAGAAAGTGCTTGTCTTTTTATTGTTCATTGATTAGTACACATCCTTATTCTTTACTTTCTCCATTTTACATCGTTTTGTTAGAATCAGCAACTAGAAATTTTACAAAAGGTTTCGTTTTTTTAGCCGTCGAATCACAATAATACATGTTGCAGTTGTCACAATAAAGATCCAAAAAAAGGCATCTTCCCGGTTAGCAAACGGTAATTTTACATTCATACCAAAGATGCCGCCGATGATTGTTGGAATGGTTAAGACGATCGTTAAAGAAGTTAAAATTTTCATGACGTTATTCAGGTTATTAGAAACAATTGCTGAAAAAGTATCGCTCACTTTATCTACAAGTTTTAGCTGGATCTTCGTCGTGGTTGCCGCTTGTTTTGTTTCAACTAGAATGTCATGGAGCCGTGGTAAATGAGCTCTAGGATCTGTAAATATTCTGGCATTGTAGAGCATATTTAAGACCTCTAAATTAGAATTTATAGCAGATTCAAAATAGACTAAGCTTTTTTGAATATCCATCATTTGGTAAAGTTGACTGTTTTCAGTTGAAACTTTTAATTCACCTTCTAGTTTATTCGTCTGCTTGATCAATTCTTTTAAAAAGCGATTATAACAAGTCGATATTTGCCATGATAAGTATAAAATCAGTGTTTCTTGAATTGGTAATTCGCTATCAGGGACAGGAGTAGTAAAGGTTTGTTTTAAAAAATCGGCTGAATTATTGATTACAGTGATCACCTTGCCGTCAGTCGTTAGAATGATAGCAAAAGGAAATGTATCCATCTGAGTATATCCGCTAGGGCTGATCGTGGCATGGGGATATTGAAGCAGCATCAGTGCCGGTTCCTCTAACGTATTCTGGTGTAGTCCTTCAAAACGAGAATTTTCGTTATCATCTAGTACACCTGTGATATAATCTTTAGGGAGTTTATAAGTTGCAACTAATTGGTTGATCTCTTCTTCAGTCGGCTTTTCTACAGCGAGCCAGACCGTTTCAGCTGTATCTGTTTGGGAAGAAACCAGCTGACTATTTTCTATCTTTAAATAATTGATCAAAATACCACCTCTTTTTATAAAATGACTTCACTTTATTATAATAGAGTTGGCGGTTTTTGGGGAAAGAAAGCTCTTTTAGTTTAGTATTATTTAGGCATGAACATTTAAACGAAATGAAACATGTGTGTAAAGAAAATAAAGTATAGTTAATAAAGTGTGTCACGAAAGGAATTGTTAGGAAATGGTGTCGTTTTCAGTCATTATGCTTTTTTGGTATGTTTTTCCTGTTATCGTTTTATTTGCGTGTAATTTTATTATTTCAACGTTCTCATTGACAGAGCGCTTTAAAGTGAAAGCACCGGATATCTCGATCCCATTTTTATTTATAGGATTAAATGAGTTGTCAAAAGATAGTTATGGACAATCGATTGTTCCTTATATGGTTATCTCAGTATTATTATTGGGTATCTGTGTAGCTGTTTTTCAAGCGTACTATTACGGTGAGATTCTGTATGGTAGATATTTCAAAATGTTTTGGCGATTAGTCTTTCTTTTCAGCCTAGTTTTATATGGCGTTCTTATTTTGTTAAATATTGTTCATTATTTTTCATAGAATCAAAATGGTTGCGGTAGAAATCTCCCCACTTCTCCCCACCCTTTTTGTTTGTAATATTTTTATGAGAAATTCAGGATGGAAATCAGTTGGAAAATTCGTTATAAAATCCATTATATAGGTATTGATACCGCTTTTTTTTGAAATTGGTCTACACGTTGAAATATTACAAACTTTTTAAATAACCATTAAAAGGAGGAAGTTTCACTGTTTTTGGTGGTAGAAAGTGGTGGGATGTGGTAGACTATTTTTATCAAGTGGAAAAGTAGGGGGAATTGGCGATGTTTATGGGTGAGTTTCAACATAATATTGACGCCAAAGGCCGACTTATCGTCCCCGCTAAATTTCGTGACCAATTAGGTGAGAAATTTGTGGTGACTAGGGGAATGGATGGCTGTTTATTTGGATATCCAATGTCCGAATGGGAACAGCTGGAAGAAAAGCTGAAAGAAATGCCCTTAGCTAAGAAGGATGCCCGTACATTTGTCCGTTTTTTTTATTCAGCTGCTACAGAATGTGAAATTGATAAGCAAGGTAGGATCAATATTCCTGCTGCTTTGAGAACGCATGGTAGTTTGGAAAAAGCTTGTGTGATCATCGGTGTTTCAAATCGAATCGAGATTTGGGATGAAGCCCGCTGGCAAGAATTTTCTACAGAAGCTGAAGAAAATTTTGACGAAATTGCAGAAACAATGATTGATTTTGGTTTTTAGAAAGAGGAGCATTATGACAGAGAAATTTCAGCATTATACTGTTTTATTAAAAGAGACAGTTGACGGCTTACATGTGAAAGAAGATGGCATCTATGTCGATTGCACATTAGGCGGCGCAGGTCATAGTGAGTACCTACTCTCACAATTAAGTGAGCAAGGACATTTATACGCGTTCGATCAAGACCAAAAAGCATTGGATTTTGCAGCTCAACGATTAAAAAAATATGTTGATCGAGGCATGGTGACCTTTATCAAGTCGAATTTTCGACATTTAAAACAAGAATTGGCTAATCAGGAGATTTATCATGTCGATGGTATTTTATATGACTTAGGTGTTTCTTCTCCTCAGCTAGATGAAGCTGAGCGTGGATTTAGTTATCACCAAGATGCACCGCTGGATATGCGGATGGATCAAGAGGCAGAATTATCAGCTTACGATGTGGTTAATAACTACAGTTATCACGAGTTGGTGAAGATTTTTTTCCGTTATGGTGAAGAGAAATTCTCCAAACAAGTGGCGAGAGAAATCGAGCGTGTACGCGCAAAAGCACCAATTGAGACAACTGGTGAATTAGTAGAAATCATTAAATCAGCAATTCCAGCGCCAGCTAGACGTAAGGGTGGGCATCCGGCAAAGCGGATTTTCCAAGCCATTCGAATCGCTGTAAATGACGAACTTGGAGTTGTGGAAGAATCATTAGAACAAGCAATTGCTTTATTGAACAAAAACGGTCGGATCAGTGTGATCACATTTCATTCTTTAGAAGATCGAATTGTTAAAAGCATGTTTAAAGAATATAGCAGTATACAGGATTTGCCTCCTGGTCTGCCAGTAGTGCCAGAAGAATTTCAACCAGAATTAAAAGTAATTACTAGAAAGCCGATTTTACCAGGTGAGACTGAATTGGCTGAGAATAATCGCTCACGAAGTGCTAAATTAAGAATTGCCGAAAAAGTCAAACTAAACTTATAAAGAAAGGGGTAACGACATGGCTGAGTTAAAAAAAGTCGAAGATTTTCAATACGATATTCCAGTAATGGATGAACCAGTTATTGGCCATGAAAATGAACCTAAAGTTCAAAAAAATGTTAACTTACCCCAATCTCCAAAAAGGAAGTTGAGAAATATCTCGCTTTTAGAAAAGACGATCGGCTTTTTATTGTTAGTGGCGATTATTGGAATAGCTATTCTCACCATTCAAGTACGTACTTCTATTACACAAATGACAAATGAAATCACTGAAGCACAAACGGCGATTCAAGAAAAAGAAGAATCGGCACTGAAATTAGAACAACAAAAAAATGAATTATCAAAAGCAGACCGTATCAAAGAAGTTGCAAAAAGTAAGGGTCTATCTGATAACATTGAAAATATAAAGAGAGTGAAGTAGATGAGCACAAAAAATAAAATAAAGAATTTTGTCAAAAAGAAGAACTTAAATCCAATGAACAATCGTAAAAAAGTAGGCATTATTTTATTTGCTACGAGTATTGGATTGTTCTTTTTATTTGCTTTTAGATTAACGTACATAGTGGCTGTAGGAAAAGTCGCAGGCGTCTCTTTACCAGACAAAACAGCTGCTCTTTATCAAGGGAGTAGTGTGGTCAAGGCAAAAAGAGGAGCTATTCTAGACCGTAATGGAGTAGTGATTGCAGAGGATGCTACATCCTATTCTGTTTATGCTATTTTGTCTGAAACCTATTTAGGTGAAGAAAATAAAAAACTTTATGCACAGAAAAAAGATTTTCAAACATTAGCAGAAATATTAGATAGAAATACAGAATTATCTAAAGATGAAGTACTAAAATATTTGAATGATGGTGTAAATGAAGATGGTACAGTTAAGTTTCAAGTCGAGTTTGGGACTAAAGGGAAAAATATTACTTTAGAAACAAGGCAAAAAATTGAAGATGACTTAAAGAAAAATAAAGTTGCAGGACTTTATTTTGAAGGACATCCAGCAAGAATCTATCCAAATGGTGTCTTTGCTTCCCACTTTATCGGCTATACTGACTCTGCTGATGCAGAGGATGATTCAAAAGGTTTAGTAGGGAAAATGGGTATTGAAAAATCTTACAATGACCTTTTAAAAGGTCAAGATGGCAAGATTGATTATGAAAAAGATGTTTACGGAAATCCATTGCCAGGGACAGTTGCGAATGAAAAACAAGCTGTTGACGGTAAAGATATCTATACGACAATAGATAGTCGCATACAAAGTCAGCTAGAATCGTTGTTAGATCCCGTTGTTGAAGAATACAAGCCGGAAGACATGACGGCGATGCTGATGAAAGCAAAGACTGGTGAAATACTTGCAATGTCTCAACGCCCATCCTTTAATCCTGAAACAAAAGAAGGCTTAGGGAAAGATACAGTCTGGCGTAATATATTAGTAGAAGACAAATTTGAACCAGGTTCTACTATGAAACTATTCACCGCAGCTGCCGCAATACAAGAAGGGAAATTCAATCCTAATGCAACGTTTGCTTATCCAGCTGGAGGCTATCCGTTAGATGATCGAGTGGTAAATGATCATGATTACGGAGGAGTTGGACCTTTAACATTTCGTCAGGCAATTTCTTGGTCTAGTAATGTCGGAATGCTTACGCTAGAGCAGGCTATGGACCCTACTGGTCAAGTTTGGAAAAGTTATTTAGAAAAATTTGGTTTTGGAAAATCTACAAATTCGGATTTGGCAGGAGAATCTAGTGGTGAGCTACCAGAAGATAACTGGGTTGATTTGGCAATGTCATCATTTGGACAAGCTGTTTCTGTAACGAACTTTCAAATGATGCAGGCTTATACAGCAATTGCAAATGACGGATCAATGTTGAAACCACATTATATCAGCAAAATCATTGATAAAAATACTGGTGAAGAAAAAGTAACCCAACCTGAAAAAGTTGGACAACCAGTAATAACGCCACAAGCAGCAAGCGATATTCGAACATACATGATTGACACAGTAGAAGATCCTAATTATGGTATTGCGTATGATGTATACAAAGTACCTGGCTATCATGTAGCGGCTAAAACAGGAACAGCACAAATTACTGGAGAAAATGGTTATATGGCTGGTTTAACGGATTACACCTATTCTGTCGTAGAAATGGTGCCAGCTGATAATCCAGAATATATTTTGTATCTTACAATGAAAAAACCTCAAACATATACAAGAGAGGCACTTGCTAGAATTGCTAATCCATTGATGCAAGTGGTGATGGAGTCAACGGACAGTGAGTCCAATGCAACAGTAGAACCAGCCAAATAAATGAAAAAGTAAATCAATACGAGTTGAATAATTAGGAGAGATATCATGGAGTGGACACAAATTTTTATTCCCATAGTATGTAGTTTTGCTATAACAGTGGCAGTGATGCCGATGTTTATCGGTTATTTTCAAATGAAGAAACAAGGACAAACAACGCGCGAAGATGGTCCAACTTGGCATAATGTAAAAACAGGAACGCCAACGATGGGCGGCTTAGTATTTTTAGTTGCAAGTTTTATCACGTCATTATTAGTAGGGTTATGGAAACAAGAACTCACTCCTTCTTTACTGATTATTTTGTTCATCTTAGTTCTTTATGGATTGTTAGGTTTTTTAGATGATTTTATCAAAGTATTTAAAAAGAGAAATATGGGTTTAAACTCCCGTCAAAAATTAATTGGTCAAATCATTGGCGGCTTAGTATTTTATTTTGTTTATCATTCTGAAGGTTTGCCAGATACGCTAGATTTTTTTGGTATTGTGACATTACCTTTAGGAATTTTTTATGGTGTATTTGTTATTTTTTGGTTAGTTGGTTTTTCAAATGCAGTGAATTTGACTGATGGAATCGATGGATTAGTAGCAGGGTTAGGGACGATTTCCTTTGGAACCTATGCAATCATTGCTTGGAAACAACAGCAATTTGATGTAGTGATCATTTGTTTAAGTGTGATCGGTGGTCTATTAGGGTTCTTTCCTTATAATAAAAAACCGGCTAAAATTTTTATGGGAGATGTTGGCTCACTTGCCTTAGGCGGTTTGTTGGCAGCTATTTCAATCATCTTACGTCAAGAATGGACATTACTGCTGATAGGACTTGTTTATGTCTGTGAGACAGCCAGTGTTATTTTGCAAGTTACTTCATTTAAATTGTTCGGTAAACGAATTTTTAAAATGTCACCAATCCATCACCACTTTGAAATGTGTGGCTGGTCTGAATGGAAAATCGATATTGTCTTTTGGCTAACAGGGGCTATCTGTTCGGCTATTACACTGTGGATCGTACTTTAAAGCGATTGAAAACTAACTAGGGTCCCATCAAGAAGCGTCTTTAGGAAAGTAGATAATTTCGAACTGGAGCGAAAAACGTTTCACCTCAAAATTCCTAACTTTCTACAGAGTTAACCGCTTCTTTCAGCTTTTCTATTGTGTCCAGCATCAAGAAGCAATTCTTAGGAAAATAGATAATCTTCAACTGGAACAAAAAGCGTTCCAATTTCAGATTCCTAATTTTCTACAAGACTAACCGCTTCTTTCAGCTTTTCTAAAGATAAGGGGAAATTATAATGAATAAAATTACAGATTATGAAAATAAAAAAGTCCTTGTTCTTGGGCTGGCGAGAAGTGGTGTTAGTGCTGCAAGGTTGCTGCATGAGCTAGGAGCATTAGTTACGGTTAATGACTTTAAACAATTTGATCAAAATCCGGAAGCCCAAGATTTATTAACCTTGGGTATTCGTGTTGTTACAGGTAGTCACCCGATTGAACTGTTAGATGAAGACTTTTCTCTGATTGTAAAAAATCCAGGGATTCCATATACAAATCCGTTAGTAGAAAAAGCACTAAGCATGAAATTGCCTGTCTTGACAGAAGTTGAATTAGCCTATCAAATTGCGGAATGTCCAATTATTGGAATTACCGGAACGAATGGCAAAACAACGACGACAACAATGATCGGACTGCTGTTAAATGCTGATCGTAAAACGGGCACTGCTCGTTTAGCAGGAAATATTGGTTATCCTGCTAGTGAAGTCGCTGAAAAAGCGAAAGCTGAAGATGATATCGTCATGGAGCTGTCCAGCTTTCAATTGATGGGAATTAAAACCTTCCATCCTCAAATAGCAGTTATCACGAATATTTATGAAGCACATTTGGATTATCATGGCTCAAGAGAAGAATATGTAAAAGCTAAGTGGTCAGTGCAAGAGAATATGCAGAAAAATGACTTTCTCGTGCTGAATTGGAACCAACCAGAACTACAAGAATTAAGCAAAACAACGAAAGCTACAATTATTCCTTTTTCAACAAGAGAAAAAGTTGCGGGAGCGTATCTTTTAGAAGAAAAATTATACTATAAAGATGAGTACATTATGTCAGCAGCAGAGCTAGGAGTACCAGGCAGTCATAATATTGAGAATGCTTTAGCCGCAATTGCTGTAGCTAAATTAAAAGGGACCCAAACTGAAGTGATCAGACAGACATTGATGATTTTCACTGGAGTACCACACCGCACACAATATGTGGGCGAAACTGCTGGACGAAAGTTTTATAATGATTCCAAAGCAACCAATATTTTAGCCACTGAAATGGCTTTAAGTGGGTTTGATCACTCTTCACTTATCTTATTAGCTGGCGGTTTAGACCGAGGCAATAGTTTTGATGAGTTAATCCCATCACTAAGAGGGATCAAAGCAATTATTCTTTTTGGTGAGACAAAAGATAAGTTGCACAAAGCAGCGATCGAAGCGGGTATCAAGAACATACAATTGACAGAAAATGTCCAGACTGCCGTAAGGGATGCCTATGATTTTTCTGAAAAAAATGATACTATTCTATTATCGCCTGCCTGCGCTAGTTGGGATCAATATCCTAATTTTGAACTACGTGGAGAAGCCTTCATACAAGCGATGCACCAGCTAAAAGACATAGAAAAGTGAGAGAATTATGAAAATATTAATAACCGGCGGCGGAACGGGTGGACACATTTATCCAGCTTTGGCCTTTGTTAACTACGTAAAACAAATAGAACCAGATACCGAATTTATGTATGTAGGAACCAAAATAGGTTTGGAAAGTAAAATTGTTCCGAAATATAATATTCCGTTTAAGACGATCAAAATCCAAGGATTTAAACGTTCGCTTAGTCCTCAGAATATCAAAACAGTGTATCTTTTCCTAAATAGTATCGGAAAAGCTAAAAAAATTATTAAAGATTTTCAACCGGATGTTGTGATTGGAACGGGTGGCTATGTATCTGGATCAGTGGTTTATGCTGCAAAACAACTAAAAATCCCTACAATCGTCCACGAGCAAAACAGTATACCTGGAATAACGAATAAATTTTTAAGCAAGTATGTGACAAAAGTAGCCATTTGTTTCCCAGACGTGGCTGAGTATTTTCCTAAAGAAAAGGTAGTCCTGACTGGAAACCCGCGAGCACAAGAAGTTGTGATGATCAAAAAAACAGATGTGTTGAAAGAATATGGGTTAGATCCTGAGCAGAAGACTGTCGTCATTTTTGGTGGAAGCCGTGGTGCATTGAAAATCAATCAAGCATTTATTGAGGCATTACCTCTTTTTGAGCAGAGAAATTATCAAGTTCTTTATGCTTCAGGAGAGCGATATTATAAAGAATTACAAGAAACCTTAAATCTTTCCAAAAAGAAATTGACAAACATAAGCATTCAGCCTTATATTGATAAAATGGCAGAAGTCTTAGCAGCAGCAGACCTAATGGTTGGCCGTGCTGGGGCGACCTCTATTGCAGAGTTTACAGCCTTAGGATTACCAGCAATTTTGGTTCCAAGTCCATATGTTACAAATGATCATCAAACAAAGAATGCCCAAAGTTTAGTTAAGTCTGGAGCAGTCGAGATGATCACTGATCAAGAGCTTACTGGGCTTAAATTAGTAACGGAGATCGATGCGATTTTATTGGATGAAACACGTCATCAAGCGATGGCGGCAGCTTCTAAAAAAGAAGGGATTCCAGATGCTAGTGAACGACTTTACAAAGTGGTAAAAGAAATAACTTGATGGGGGGTGCGGAAGATTAGTAAGAAAACAGATGACCCAGGGGGTCAAGAAGACCAACAAGCGAGCAACACTGAAAAAATAGATGAGCAAAATTTGACCCCGTGGCAAAAAGAAAACCTAGAGTATTTAAAAACACAAGGCGATCAGCCAGTTTGGAGTCCTTCAGTCTTGTCTACTGAAAAAGAGCAGGAAGAAGACTCAATTGAAGATCAGGCGAGTGAAGCAGAAGAACCTTCCTTAGAAGATTCTGAAACACTAGCAAAACAAAAGATTACTTACGAATCTTTTGCAGACCGCTTACCAAAAATAAAAGAGGTAAGAAATAAACGATTATATCGTCGCTTAACGTTAATTGTCTCGGTATTTTTAGTTGCGATATTGATTGTCCTTTATTTTGTTTCTCCACTTAGTAAGTTAGGAAATGTCAGTGTTTCAGGTAATAAATCGGTTGACAGCCAAAGCGTCATTGCTCAATCTAAACTAGAGCAGGGCAAGAGTTTATGGGAGCAATTTGGAGATCGGAAAATCTATGAAGAAAAGATCCAACGTCAATTGCCGCGCATTAAAAAAGCAACGATTTCACTGAATGGCATCAACTCATTTAACATAAAAGTCGATGAATATAAAGTAGTTGCTTTAGAATCTGTAAATAGTATTTTTCATCCTATTTTGGAAAATGGCAAGATTTTACCAGAAGAAATGAAAGCACCTGTGAGCGGTATGCCGATTTTTCTGAATTTTAAAGATCAGACGATCATTAAAAACTTAATGAATTCTTATAATAAGTTGCCTGAGGATTTGAAGCAAAATATCTCAGAAATTCGTTATACTCCGTCTAAAGCAAATAAAGAATTGGTTCATCTTCACATGAAAGATGCCAATCAAGTCATCGTGAATATCTCTCAATTAGGGGAGAAAATGGCGTATTATAGCAAGGTAGCCAGCCAAATGGAGAAGGCAGGATTCATTGATATGGAAGTTGGGATTTTCTCATATCCTTTTAATAATGAAGCTGATGAAGAAAGTGTAGAAGAATCTTCACAGGCAGTAGAATAAAGTTAAGAAAAATAAAAGAATAAAATAGTAGAATCTGCTTTCTAAAAAGCCTATGTTTATGGTAAAATTGAAAGAAGTGAGTATTCATAAAAAAATATATATTTAATCGGATGTTTTATGTCCGCTTACATATTGGAATTAATAGGAGGAGGAACCCCATTCATGGCAAAGACAGGAATGTATGTAGGCCTTGATATCGGTACAACATCAGTAAAAGTTGTAGTAGCTGAGTTTATCGAAGGTCAAATGAATATCATTGGCGTAGGAAACGCAAAATCTGATGGATTAAATCGAGGGATCATTGTCGATATCGATAAAACAGTAAATGCGATTCAAAGAGCAGTAAGACAAGCAGAAGAAAAAGCGGGAATTCAAATTAAAAGTGTGAATGTGGGGTTACCAGCAAACTTACTTGAAGTGGAAAATTGCCAAGGAATGATCGCTGTAAGTAGTGAGTCAAAAGAAATCACTGATGAAGATGTACGAAACGTAGCATCGGCAGCTCTGGTTCGTTCAACTCCTCCTGAACGTCAAATCGTAGCAATCTTGCCTCAAGAATTTACAGTAGATGGATTCGAAGGGATCAAAGATCCTAGAGGAATGATTGGCGTTCGTTTAGAAATGTTCGGAGTGGTCTTCACAGGTCCGAAAACAATTATTCATAATACAAGAAAATGTGTTGAAAAAGCTGGCTTGACGGTCAACGAATTAGTCATTATGCCGTTAGCTTTAACAGAAACAGTTCTTTCAGATGGTGAAAAAGATTTTGGTACCATCGTGATCGACATGGGCGGCGGTCAAACAACGACTTCTGTGATGCATGATAAACAATTGAAATTTACTCATGTGAATCAAGAAGGCGGAGAGTTTGTTACAAAAGATGTTTCTATCGTATTGAATACATCGTTCAATAATGCGGAAGCATTAAAAATCAATTATGGTGATGCTTATCCTGAAAGAACATCAGTCAGTGAAGAATTTCCTGTTGATGTAATCGGCAAATCAGAACCTGTAAAAGTTGATGAACGTTATCTTTCAGAAGTGATTGAAGCAAGAGTAGAACAAATCTTTAAAAAATCTAAAGAAGTATTAGACGAAATCGATGCTTTAGAACTTCCAGGTGGAGTGATCTTAACAGGCGGTGGCGCAAGCCTTCCAGGTGTAGTAGATTTAGCACAGGAAATTTTTGATGCAAGTGTGAAATTATACGTACCTAATCATATGGGATTACGCAATCCAGTCTTTACAAATGTGATCAGTATCGTAGAATATTCTGCTCAACTGAATGACATTTATCATATTGCTAAAGGTGCGATTCCAGGCGAAAAGATTAAATCATCACAGCCAATCGCAGTTCAACCAGAAGTGCAATATGATACTTATACAGATACACCTCAAGATGATTACGACGATTCTGAAATTCATGAATCTGGTGAAAAAGTTACAGGTAAAATCAAAGACTTCTTCTCAAACATTTTTGACTAACAATTAAAACAGGAGGAAACGATACTATGGAATTTTCTTTAGATAATAACATTAACAATGGCGCTGTCATCAAAGTTATCGGTGTAGGCGGCGGCGGTGGTAATGCTGTTAACCGCATGATTGATGAAAACGTCAAAGGCGTTGAATTCATCGCTGCGAATACAGACGTACAAGCCCTTAAAAACTCAAAAGCAGAAACAGTGATTCAACTTGGTCCTAAATATACACGCGGTTTAGGTGCTGGATCTCAACCAGAAGTCGGTCAAAAATCAGCAGAAGAAAGTGAACAAGTACTTTCAGATGCGTTGCAAGGCGCAGATATGATCTTTATTACAGCTGGTATGGGCGGCGGAACAGGAACTGGAGCAGCACCCGTAGTTGCTAAAATCGCTAAAGAATTAGGTGCTTTAACAGTAGGTGTCGTTACAAGACCATTTAGTTTTGAAGGACCAAAACGCGGACGCTTTGCAGCAGAAGGAATTGCTCTGTTAAAGGAAAACGTTGATACATTATTGATTATTTCAAACAACCGTCTTTTAGAAGTTGTTGATAAAAAGACACCAATGCTTGAAGCGTTCCGTGAAGCAGATAATGTTTTACGTCAAGGTGTTCAAGGTATTTCAGATTTGATCACAGCACCAGGATATGTCAACTTGGACTTCGCTGATGTGAAGACTGTTATGGAAAATCAAGGCACTGCTTTGATGGGAATCGGTGTGGCTAGTGGTGAAGATCGTGTAATCGAAGCGACTAAAAAAGCTATTTCTTCTCCATTATTAGAAACATCTATTGATGGTGCTGAACAAGTGTTATTAAATATCACAGGTGGCTTGGACATGACCTTATTTGAAGCGCAAGATGCTTCTGATATTGTAACAAGTGCAGCAACTGGTGATGTAAATATTATTTTAGGTACATCAATCAATGAAGATTTAGGGGATGAAATTCGCGTAACAGTTATTGCAACTGGTATCGACCCATCAAAAAAAGACCGCAAACCAGCGCGTCAAAATAGACCTACTCAAATCCAAACAGTACAACAAGCACCAGTATTGGATATGGAGCAATCAAAACCCTCACAGCCACAACCACAAGAAGAAACAAGTGCATTTGGTGACTGGGATATCCGCCGTGAGCAAAATGTAAGACCTAAAGTCGAAGATACGACATTTGAAAATGTTGAGAAAAAAGATTTTGAAACATTTCATCGTGAAGAACCATCACAAAACAATGACGATGAGTTAAACACACCACCATTTTTCCGCAGAAAAAGATAGGAGCGATTTTTAATCATGCTAGTTGAAAACTTAGAAAATATAAATCGAGAAATTCAGCTAGCGTGTCAAAAATCTGCACGGTCAGACGATGATGTAACAATGATTGCCGTGACTAAATCAGTGGGAAATGAGACTGCCAAGGAGCTTGCTGAACTTGGTATTGAGAATATGGCTGAGAACCGAGTCGATAAATTACTAGCAAAAAAAGAGGCACTGAAAAATTTTTCATCTATTCAGTGGCATTTGATTGGTAATTTACAGCGTAGGAAGGTAAAATCAATAATAAATGAGATAGATTATTTTCATGCTTTAGACAGTTTAAAATTAGCAGAAGAAATCCAGAAGCGGGCGGAGAAACAAATCTCCTGTTTCGTTGAAGTGAATATAACTGGTGAAGAAAGTAAACACGGGTTCAAATCAGATGAAGTTCTTGATTTTATCCATCAATTAGCTGAGTTTGATCGAATAAAAGTCGTAGGTTTGATGACTATGGCACCGTTAACTGCTTCTGAGCAAGATCTTCACGGAATATTTTCTAGGCTAACAGAATTGCGAAAGGCAATAAATAATCAGCATCTGTCATATGCACCATGTACAGAGCTTAGCATGGGAATGAGTAATGATTTCCCGATTGCTATTGAAGAAGGTGCAACTTTTGTACGAATCGGAACAGCAATATTCAGAGGTGCGTAAAGGAGGGGAATCTATGTCAATTTTTAGTAAAAATGCGTTATCGAGCTTTTTTGGATTATCTGGTGAAGATGAGTATGATAATTATGATGAATATGAAGAGCAAAAGGTTGTAAATGAACAGCCAAGACAGACGGTTCGACAAACACCAGCACAAGCACAGGTACAAAGACCGACTGCAACTGAGCCGTTAACCGAAAAACCATCTGCTCGTTATCGTTCAACAGAAACGCATCAAGATAAAAAAGAAAGCCGTCAGGAAACAGCATTTAATGAGAAAAAGGTTGTCTCCATGCGTAGTTCTAATAACTCAAATTCAAAACGTTCGCAAGACACACCTAGTTCAAGCAGACCAGGTAAAATTACCATTCTTGAACCGCGAGTGTATTCTGAGGCTATGAATATTGCGAAGCACATTATTGCAAGTGATGCAGTGTTGATTAATTTTCATTTAGTGGAAGAAAATCAAGCTAGAAGAATTGTTGACTTTCTTACAGGAACTGTTTATGCACTAGATGGAGACATTCAACGTGTAGGCGATGAAATTTTTCTTTGTACTCCATCAAACATTGAAATCGATAGTGCTACAGCACAATCGTTAGCTAAGAAACAAATGTTTGATTTTTAGTCAGGAGGTAATTAGTATCGCTTTAATTATATATATATTATATAAAGGTGTTCAAATCTATTCAGGACTTTTGATCATTTATGCATTACTATCTTGGTTCCCAGGAGCATATGATTCTACATTTGGTCGTTTGATTGCAAGAATTTGCGAACCTTATTTAAGTTTATTTGATCGATTAAATTTACGAATAGGCATGGTAGGTTTTAATGTAATGATTGCAATTATTGTATTGAATTTAGCCGCAAGTGGATTAGGACGGATTTTACAAGCCATCATGTATTAATAAAAGAGAGGATGATTTATCTATGAACGCAAATGTGTACCAACATTTTCGAAAAGATGAGCATCCTTTTATTGATTCTGTTGGTGATTGGCTGGAGCAAGTTGAAAGCCAATATGCTCCATATCTATCTGATTTTTTAGACCCAAGGCAGGCTTATATTTTAGAAACATTGATCCGACAAAATAGTGAACTTGAGTTTCAGTTCTATGGTGGGTATGAGCAAGCTGAACGGAGACGCTGCCTGATTTTTCCTGATTACTATCAACCAAAAGAGGAAGATTTTGATGTAGAATTGCTAGAAATCGTTTATCCTGTGAAATTCTCAACGTTATCTCATGGAAAGGTTTTGGGAACCTTAGTCAATACTGGGATCAAACGAGAATATTTTGGCGATATTATTTCTGACAGCGATCGCTGGCAAGTATTTGTTGCTAAAGAGATAACGAGTTTTGTTGAAAATCAGGTAGAAAAAATCGGGAAAATATCAGTAAGATTAGAAAAAAGAAAATATACAGAGATGATTCTTCCTAAAGATGACTGGACGCATGAACGGACAACAATAAGTTCGTTACGTCTGGATAATTTGATCTCTAGCGTATATAATATATCTAGACAGAGATCAAAACAATTGATCGAATCTGGAAAAGTCAAAGTGAATTGGACGGAGAATACAAGACCAGATTTCTTGGTGGATCTTTTAGATATTGTATCTATCAGAGGTTTTGGCCGAATCCAGATTCAAGAGTTAGAGGGGAAGACGAAAAAGGACAAGTTTCGTTTGTTACTGGGAGTTCTACGAAAATAATCCAAAGAGGTGAAGGAATATGGCATTAACTCCATTAGATATTCAAAATAAGAACTTCTCTATAAAAATGAGAGGTTACAACCAAGATGATGTCGATGATTTCTTAGATCAAGTAACGAAAGATTATGAAGATTCTCTTCAAAAAACACGTGAGCTTGAGAAATCATTAAAACATGCAGAAGAAAAATTACAATATTTCAATGAATTAAAAGATGCGTTGAATCAATCAATTATTGTAGCGCAAGATACTGCAGATAAAGTAAAAACGAGTGCGAATAAAGAATCAGAAGTAATTGTAACATCTGCTGAAAACACAGCGAATGAAATGATTTCATCTGCTGAAAAGCGTTCAAGTAGTCTTATTACATCAGCAGAAGAAAAAGCAAAAGAAATTCTAACAGACGCAACAGATCGTGCGCGTCAATTAGCTGCTGAAACAGATGATTTGAAGAAGAAAACACGCGTCTTCCACCAACGTTTAAGTTTGATGCTAGAAGCACAATTAGAACAGGTGAAGAGTGAAGAGTGGAATGAGTTGTTAAAACCATTCTCAAGTTATGTAAGTGACTCTCATACAGTTATCAAAGAGGTCTTAGCAGAAGAACTTGATAAAAGTGATGATGTGGTGGTTGAGACAATATCCACCGAACAACAAACTACAATAGAGCAACCAACATTAGAAAAAGCTGCAATGGATCCAAAAGCAATGCTTGATTTGCTAAATAAAGATCCTAAATAATTTCGTATATAAATAGAACAGAAAAGTCAATAACCATTCTTTTAGCGAGTCAATGATAGTGAAAGTTTGACAGACCCTGGTATTGAAAAGATCCTCTATTTTACTCAAGTTTGAACCAAGTAAAACTTGACGAGTGATTTCGTTAACAATTAACAGAGGAAATAATTGAGTGTATCAATTATTTTAAATTTGGGTGGTAACGCGAGTACTTTCGTCCCTTGGGATGAAGGTACTTTTTGCTGTGAATCACTGCACTTCGTTTCGATCTCATCAATTTCTAAGAGCTAAAGCACTAAGAATTGAAGGACTGCGACTGGCTTTGCCAGAGTAGATGATGAACAGTACAAGGCGCGCAAAGAGAGAGAAGTATCGCATTAGTGAATCAGCAAAATGCCTGCTGAAAATCTTAGTAAGGATTAGTTTAAACTAGTTAACACAGTAACTTATTTTTCAATCAATATTCAGAAATGAAAGCGAGGAAATCAAATTGAAAATGAAAGAAACATTACAGTTGGGAAAAACAGCTTTTCCAATGCGTGGTAATTTGCCAAACCGTGAGGTAGAATGGCAAAAAGACTGGGAAGAGCAAAAAATTTATGAAAAACGTCAAGAATTAAACGAAGGCAAACCGACTTTTGTTCTTCATGATGGGCCACCCTATGCCAACGGAAATATTCACTTAGGCCATTCGTTAAATAAAATCAGTAAAGATATCATTATCCGTTCAAAATCTATGTCTGGATTCCGCTCGCCCTACGTTCCAGGCTGGGATACACATGGATTACCGATCGAACAAGTACTGACAAACAAAGGAATTAAAAGAAAAGAAATGACCTTAGCTGAATATCGCGAAAAATGTGAAGAATATGCACGTTCACAAGTAGATACTCAACGTGCTGATTTCAAGCGTTTAGGTGTTGCTGGCGATTGGGAACATCCTTATGTCACATTAGATCCAACTTATGAAGCAGCTGAAATTCGTGTGTTTGGAAAAATGGCTGAAAAAGGCTATATCTACAAAGGCTTAAAACCAATTTACTGGTCTCCATCAAGTGAGTCTTCACTAGCTGAAGCTGAAATCGAATATAAAGATGTCAAATCACCATCTATTTATGTTGCATTTAAAGTGGTTGACGGCAAAGGAATCTTAGATACAGATACGTCATTGGTAATCTGGACGACAACGCCTTGGACATTTCCTGCAAACTTAGGAATTTCAGTAAATCCTACGTATCAATATGTTATTGTTAAAGCATACGGTAAAAAATACGTTGTTGCTAAAGATCTTTTAGAAACTGTAAAAGAAGCAATCGGCTGGGATGATGTTGAAGTTCTTGAAACGATTTCTGGTAAAGATATGGAATATATGACAGCACAACATCCATTTTACGATCGTACATCATTAGTTATGTTAGGGGATCATGTAACACTAGATGCTGGTACTGGGCTAGTTCATACGGCTCCAGGACATGGTGAAGATGACTATATCGTAGGGAAAAAATATAATTTAGACGTGCTTTCACCAGTGGATAATCGTGGTGTATTTACGGATGAAGCGCCTGGCTTTGAAGGCATCTTCTATGATAAAGCTAACCCAATGATCACTGCTTTACTGGATGAAAAAGATGCGTTATTAAAATTGGATTTCTTTACACATAGTTATCCACATGACTGGCGTACAAAGAAACCTGTCATTTATCGCGCAACTCCGCAATGGTTTGCATCAATTGATAAGTTCCGCCAAAATATCTTAGATGAAGTAGAAAAAGTCGATTGGATCCTACCTTGGGGGAAAACACGTCTTTACAATATGATTCGTGACCGTGGTGACTGGGTGATTTCTCGTCAACGCGCTTGGGGTGTTCCATTACCAATCTTCTATGCTGAAAATGGTGAAGCGATCATCACACCAGAAACAATCGAACATGTGGCGAATCTATTTGCTGAACATGGATCAAATGTCTGGTTTAAACGTGAAGCGAAAGAATTATTACCAGAAGGATTTACACATCCTGGTTCGCCAAATGGTGAATTTACGAAAGAAAATGATATCATGGATGTTTGGTTTGATTCTGGTTCTTCACATGAGGCAGTATTGCGTCAACGTCCAGAACTGACTTTTCCAGCTGACATGTATCTAGAAGGCTCTGATCAATACCGTGGCTGGTTTAATTCAAGTATTACAACAAGTGTAGCCATCAATGGGGTAGCGCCTTATAAAGCTGTTTTATCACAAGGTTTTACTTTGGACGGTGAAGGTCGTAAGATGAGTAAATCACTTGGAAATACGATCTTACCGGATAAAGTAATCAAACAAATGGGTGCGGACATTTTGCGCCTGTGGGTAAGTAGTGTGGATTATGAAGCGGACGTGCGAGTTTCAATGGATATCTTGAATCAAGTGTCTGAAGTGTACCGCAAAATCCGTAACACTATGCGTTTCTTATTAGCCAATACAAGTGATTTTGAACCAAAAGAGCACACTGTGGCATATGAAGAGTTGCGTTCTGTGGATAAGTATATGATGGTTCGTTTAAATCAAGTGATTCAAGAAATTCGTGAAAAAGGCTATGAAAAATACAACTTCATGCAAATTTATCGTTCAGTAATGAATTTCTTAACGGTTGATCTATCTTCGTTCTATTTGGATTTTGCTAAAGATGTTGTCTACATTGAAGCGGAAGATAACTATCAACGTCGTTGTATGCAAACAGTATTTTATCAAATCGCTGTGGCATTAACAAAACTATTAACACCGATCATTCCACATACCTCTGAGGAAATCTGGAGCTTCTTAAAAGAAGACGAAGATTATGTTCAGTTAGCTGAATTCCCAGGATATGTTGAGTTTGCTAATCAACAAGAATTACTAGATACATGGGCAGCATTTATGGACTTTAGAGATAATGTTCTAAAAGCGCTAGAAGAAGCAAGAAATTCCAAATTGATCGGTAAATCGTTAGAAGCCAAGGTAACTGTTTATCCTAATCAACAAATCCATGAGTTACTAACAGCTGTGGATGCAGATATCGCTCAATTATTGATTGTTTCTGATTTTGAGGTAGCGGCTTTAACAGCAGAAGTTCCTGAAAATGTTGAAAGATTCGATGATATGTCGATTCTTGTGGAAAAAGCACCAGGTGAAACATGCGAACGTTGTCGTGCAGTACGTACAGATGTTGGTGAAGATGAAAAATTACCACATTTATGTGGTCGTTGTGCTACAATTGTTGAAGGAAATTATCCAGAAGCTGTAGCTGAAGGATTTGAATAATAGACAAAAAAGAAGTCCGGAATTTACCGGGCTTCTTTTTTTAATGGTACAATTATTTGTTAACCTAATCTAATTTACCGCGTTCACGGTACCAGATATCAGGTTGCCAATCCCAAGTGAAACCATCTTTTTCTAATAAATCAAAAGCTGTCTCAGGTCCCATTGAACCCGCTGCATAATTTGGGAAGTCTACAGCTGTTTTGTCCCAAGCCTGACGAATGATATCAACGATGCGCCAAGATTGAGCGACTTCGTCCCAGTGAGAGAAGTTAGTGCCATCACCATTCAGGCTATCTAATAATAGTTTTTCATAAGCTTCTGGACTATTACCTGTTGTCTCAGCACTATGACGATAATCTAGTTTTACTGGAGTTGTCGTAAATCCTTGACCGATCTCTTTGCCATTTAGGGTCATCGAGAAGCCTTCAGTTGGTTGGATATAGATTGTTAAAACATTAGGTGGTAAATCTGTTTTTTCGCCGCATTTATCGATGTCATCTTTGAAGACGTTGACAGGAACTTGTTTAAAGACAATGTTGATACGTGTTCCTTTTTCTGTTAGACGTTTGCCAGTACGAATATAAAATGGTACGCCTGACCAACGGAAATTATCAATTAAAAATTTTCCAGCAACAAAGGTTTCGATTTGAGAATGTTCATCGACATTTGGTTCTTCTCGGTAACTAACAAATTCCTGATCATCTAATTTCCCCTGTCCATATTGACCGCGGACAAAGTTTGCCAATGCTTCTTCTTCTGAGTAAAGGCGGATTGCTTGTAAAGCTTTTACTTTCTCTGCACGAATTTCGGCTTCTGAAAAAGCAACAGGAGGCTCCATAGCCAATAATGAGACAACTTGGAGAATATGGTTTTGAACCATATCTTTTAATGCGCCACTATGGTCGTAGTAGCCACCACGATCTTCTACACCAAGACTTTCAGCAAATGTAATTTGTACATTGTCGATATAACGATTATTCCATTGGGATTCGAAAATATTATTAGCAAAGCGAATCGCAGAAATATTTTGGATCATTTCTTTCCCTAAGTAATGATCGATCCTAAAAATGTCCTTTTCAGGAAAAACGGCACGAATTTCTTCATTCAGTTGATAGGCTGAGTCATAATCTGCACCAAATGGTTTCTCAATAACCAAACGGTCAAAACCATTATCAGTTAAAATTGCCTGTGATTTTAAGTGTTGAACGATCGTGCCAAAAAATTGCGGAGCCATCGCTAGATAATAAATATGGTTACCGCCTAATTCATATTTATCATTCAACGTATCAGATAATCTTTTTAGAGTATCATAATGCTCGGAATCATTGACATCATGGGCTTGATAATAGAAGTGACTTGAAAAAGCGTCTGCTTCTTCTGGTGTCGGATTCAAGTCTTTGATCGTTTCACGAACAATTTCTCGGTAGTGTTCATCAGACCAGTCTCTTCGTGCTGTACCAATAACTGCAAAGTGTTCTGCTATACTTCCTTTACGGTACAAACGGAATAAAGAAGGGTAAAGCTTTCGTTTTGCTAAGTCACCTGTACCGCCAAATATAGTAAATAGAGCTATTTTTTCGTTCATGCTAGTTCCCCGCTTTCTTATTATCCAATACTGTAAGATTGGACCTGTGATTATAATTGATCAACAAAAATCGTACTTGCCGCTTTATAGCTGATTGCCAATTCTTTTTTATGATTACTAATACTAATGGGCCCTTCATAGGCCGCAATCTCATTGATTATATATTCTTCATGGATCTTTAGGTCGATCGAAACTAGATAATCCAATAACTCTTTTTCGTCTAATACACGAGCAATACGAATCTTAGTTCCAACAGGATAGTCTATTAATGTTTGGCGTTTTTCTTCGTGGACAGGTTGATCATCTCCCGGGATAACGCCGCCATGGGGACAAAATTGTGGCTGATTCAAGTACGAGGATAAACGATTTGCTAATGTTTGTGAAGTGACATGTTCTAAGACTTCTGCATCATCATGAACTTCGTTCCATGAGTAATTTAAATGTTCAACAAGGAATACTTCCCATAATCGATGTTTGCGAATAAGTGTACTTGCTTTTTTCAGTCCTAGCTCTGTTAATTGGACACCTTGATAAGGAGAATGTACAACCAACTCTTCTTTTACTAATTTTGAAATCATCTCGCTAACAGATGCTGCTGAAACATCTAAACCTGAGACGATTTGCTTGTTGTTGATTTTATTTTCATCGCCACCTAACTCAAAAATCAGCTTTAGGTAGTCTTCACGATTCGGGGTCATATTGTTCATCCTTTCAAAGAAGCCATCAAGATAAGTTTATCAGAAAATTGTTTTTTTGACCATTTAATAATATGTTAATCTTAAAAAAAATGATTAATTTGTTCGCTTGAAAGTTCAATAGCAAACAAACATAGAAATGATAACGTTTTCTGCTGGTTTTACAGTGCAGCTAATTGTAAAAGCTCAACAGGAAAAAAGGGGCTTTAAGTGCTACATTAAAATACCGTTAGAATATATAAAGAAGTAAAGTAGTTATTGGGATTTAAGTTTATTAGCAAAAAAGCAAGCTATTTTTTGGGGAAAATATCAGTTTTCTATCACGGTTTGTTTTATAATAAAGATATCATTATTAAGGAGAGATATCATGAATCACACAAAATATATTCTTTCGATCGATCAGGGTACAACGAGTTCTCGGGCAATTATTTTTGATCATGAAGGATACGAGGTTGCGAAAGCACAAAAAGAATTTACGCAATATTTTCCAAATCCTGGCTGGGTAGGGCATGACGCAAATGAGATTTGGAATTCTGTGCAGTCCGTTATTGCAGATGTGCTGATTGAATCTAAACTGAAGCCAGCTCAGATCAAAGCGATCGGTATCACAAATCAACGTGAAACCACGATTGTTTGGGATAAAAAAACTGGGGAGCCGATCTATCACGCGATTGTCTGGCAATCAAAACAAACTAATGACATTGCAGATCAGCTCAAAGCAAGTGGGTATCAAGAATTTATCCAAAAACGAACTGGTTTGATCATTGATTCTTATTTTTCAGCGACTAAAGTAAAATGGCTGCTGGATCATGTTGAAGGTGCTAAAGAACAAGCAGAAGCTGGAAATCTGTTATTTGGAACTGTTGATACGTGGTTATTATGGAAGCTAACAGGTGGTAAGGTCCATAAAACTGATTATACTAATGCTAGCCGGACGATGCTGTTTAATATCCACAAACTAGAGTGGGATCAAGAAATTTTAGCGATTTTGGGAATTCCGAGAGCAATGTTGCCTAAGGTTTGTTCAAATGCTGAAATATATGGATATACTGAAGACTATCATTTTTATGGAGAAAATATACCCATTGCAGCGATGGCAGGTGATCAGCAAGCGGCTTTGGTTGGACAGGCAGCTTTTGAAAAAGGGATGGTCAAAAATACATATGGCACTGGAGCATTTATTGTTATGAATACCGGCGAGTCAGCTATTTTGTCTAACCATGGTTTGTTGACGACGATTGGCTATGGCATCAATGGTCAAATCACGTATGCTTTAGAAGGCAGTATTTTTGTGGCAGGATCTGCTATCCAGTGGCTGCGTGATGGATTAAAACTATTTGAAGAAGCTAGTGACTCACAACTTCTAGCTGAGCAAGTTGTTGATTCAGACGGTGTCTATGTTGTTCCGGCTTTTACTGGTTTGGGAGCTCCTTACTGGGATCAAGAAGCACGTGGCGCGGTTTTCGGTATCACTAGAGGCACAACAAAGGAACATCTGATTCGTGCGACTTTAGAATCAATTGCGTATCAAAGTGCCGATGTAATCAACACAATGGAAAATGAATCTAAGATTAAAATCAAATTATTAAAAGCAGACGGTGGGGCTAGTAAAAATGACTTGCTGATGCAATTTCAAGCAGACATAATCGATAAACCTGTTGAGGCAGCTGATTTTTCTGAAACAACTGCGTTAGGTGTGGCTTATTTGGCTGGTTTGGCGATAGGTTTTTGGCAGGATTTAGCTGAAATAAGTGCATTTGCACATAGTAGTAAACGTTTTGAAGCGAGCATCACTGAAGAGAAACGCAACGAATTATCTGATGGCTGGAAGCGGGCAGTACAGGCAACAATGGCTTATAAGAAAAAAGAATAAAAGGAAGAGATATGGAATGAATTATCAAACAAAAACTTGGCAAGCGCCTATAGGTTCCTATCAAGAAATTTGTCCTGATGAGCGTTTACGGTTGTATATTGATCGTTACTGGTTTTCTTATGCAGAGCAGTTAAGCCCACCAGCTCGAATCATTCCTGATTTATGTTCAGATTTGATTTTTTTACTTAGTCCGGAATTTGATATTTTAGAAGCAACGATTTGCGGACCGAATACAAGCTTTTTTTATTCTCGCGTGGATCGTCCAACAATTTTCTTTGGCATCCGTTTCTATTTAAATGGAATGTATCCATTTCTTAAACATTCATTGAAAGGACTGAAAGATCAGCGAGTCGCGTTAGAGTTGCTTGAAAAGTCGATGGCGGCAGCTTTAATTGGTCATTTATCGGGAAAAGCAACACAAAGTGAACTTATTAAAAGTGCTAATCGTTATTTTTTAGAACAATTAAATCATTTGAATACCAAAAGAGTTTCTTCTCCTATACAAGAATTCATCACAAGGCAAGATTATTCGTTCAGTTACAATGAATATGTAGCCACTAATTCGCTTTCTGAAAGAAGTTTGCAGCGTTTATTCAGAGAAGAAACGGGCTTGTCTCCTTATGAAGCATTTGACGTTTTGCGGTTTCAAAAAGTTTATCAAGAGTTAGTCAACTTTCCTGAGGTAAAGCATCTAGACTTAGTTGGAAAATATGACTTTTTTGATCAAGCACACTATAGTCGGAAACTGAAAAAAATGACTGGCTTGACTCCGCAAGAAATTCGTCAGCATGTCGGTATTTTACAAGACAAGAAATAAATCATTGATTATAATGAAGAAAATGAGATGGAGGAGATTAATATGAAATTAGATATGGTTGGAATCATCGTTGAATCGATGGAGCAAACGATTCTATTTTATGAGCGTTTAGGTTTTGCAGTCATAGGAGAAAAAGAGGCAGATTATGTAGAGCTTAATAATGATGGCATAAGAATTTCACTCAACACTAAAAAAATGATCGAAGGAGTTTACGGCTATCAGCCAAAAAATGAAGGGGATAAAATCGAATTAGCTTTTCTGTGTGAATCTCCGGCAGAAATCGATCAATTGTGCGAGAATATGAAAAACTTTGGGTATGAACTATTTAGAGAACCTTGGACAGCTTTTTGGGGACAGTATTATGCTATTATCAAAGATCCTAACGGGAATTTATTGAGTTTATTTTGCGATATTGAGTAACAAGAGAGCAGTCTCTCGGAAAAAAGATAAAACATGAATGAGGTAAAAAGCACCTCAGTCATGTTTTCCTATTTTTCTGTCAAAGCTTAATGAGCCTGTTCAGCTTTTAAAGTCAGGAGGAGTAAAGTATGGACGAGAAAATTCAGTATTTAAAAAATAACGCTCAACAATGGCCTGGTGTAACTGTTGTGTATCGGGAAGATTGGGGTTGTGATTATTTTGCGATCGAGAATAAGTGTTTTTGTATGCTTGGAACGAATAAAGTAGGCGAAAAAATAATGACAGTCAAAGGCAATCCTGAAGAAAATGAATTGTTGCGGGAGCAGAATCCAGATGTCGTTCCAGGTTATTATGCCAATAAAACACATTGGAATTCTTTTACACTGGAAAACTCATCATTTACGGAAGAGCAGCTGGCTGCTTTTTTAAAGAAATCTTACGAGCTAGTCTTAAAAAAACAACCGAAAAAAATACAAATGAAATACATGTAATCAAAGCTAAAAACGCCACTTTATGAAAGACGTAAAGTGACGTTTTTTAAGGTTATGCATGATTTAAATAGAAATTAACCAATGTGATGATCCACAGATGTGCTGGATAAAATACATAGAATAAATATTTAAAGAACGGATTATTGCTCCCTTTCTCACCATTATATAAATGAATAAAAGGAATGACCGTAATAAATAGAAATTCAGGATTCACTTCAAGTTGCAGCTTAATCATCTCAAAAGAATAATCAGGTAAGCCGAGAATGGGCATTATAAGTAAAGGGATAGCGAATATGAGATAAGAAATATCTCTTTTTTTCGCGTTATCTCTAAAGAAGTAACTAAGTAACATGAATGGAATCACGACAGAGCCACCTTCTGCTGGAATCAAACCTAGAAAGCTCACTAAGGCTAAAACGATTGCTAGGATAGTGGCTGCAATTTTTGAGAAAGACGATTTCGCATGCTTTGCAAAGGTAATCAGTGTTAAAATAGTCACACCAATAGCCAGTGTTAGAAAAATATTATTGTGGATCTGATACATTGGATCATGGATCATCAGTGTATTAATCAATGTATTGCCAAGCAACATGATTGCGGCCCAACTATAAAGACGTAGCAAATAGTTTTTTCGATTCCTAGTATAGTGAAATCCTTCAACTGCCATAAAAGCAAAAAAGACAGCTACACAACGGGTTAACATATGAATTGGTGTACCAAACTGTGGAGGTAAAAGTGGGACAAGATGGTCAAGCATCATCAAGGCCATCATGATAAGTTTTAATTGAGTTCCGTTCATCTCATTCTCCTAAATAAATATTTTTTTTACTTTTTACAGTATAAAAAAAATAGCTTTATTTGGCGTGGGAATTAACGAACAAATGCCTTACAAAAATGACATCAGGAAGTAAGGTGGTTATTTAATAGAGAGATTCATTTTGACTACGATAAAAATCATAAATCGATTTTGCATAAATATAAGGAATGAATTCATTTTTAGAAAGCATGTTTAAATACTCTGACTCAGTTACCCAGTTCATTTCACTGACTTCTTCTTGTAAATTAAGGTCTTCAAGCGCTACGTTCTTTGTAATAAAATAGATTTCATTCCAACCTTCTTCAAACGACACGGTTAAACGACTAGGTATATCTCTCAAATCAATCAAAAGACCAGTTTCTTCAAGCAGTTCCCGTTCAGCTGCTTGAAATAACTCTTCTCCTTTACTAACAACTCCACTAGCATTATAATCCCAGCGGTTTGCCCACATTTTTTTTGTTGATTGACGTTTTTTGTTTTTTTGAAGTGTAAATATCCATATATTCCATTTTAATTGACCTC
Source organism: Enterococcus silesiacus (assembly GCF_001886225.1). NCBI lineage: Bacteria > Bacillati > Bacillota > Bacilli > Lactobacillales > Enterococcaceae > Enterococcus > Enterococcus silesiacus. The sequence continues at coordinate 203,716 of NZ_JXLC01000003.1, forward strand.
GATTGATCTTTAGTTTCAGTCACATAATTAAGCTATTCGTTTCCTAACGGGCTGCGGGGACGCCCCATAGATAAATGTTCTTTATCTGATATTTCTTTCTTTAAACAAACTAACAGACTATCCTTCAATAATTTATCCAGTTCATTTTGGTGAGCAAAATCTTGATTTAAACCGTTTAAAAGTGATGTAAACCATTTTTCTATTTCTAAGGGATATAAATTACCGGCTATCGAAGACAATCGGTTGAAGCCTAGATCGATTTTTTCTTTTAGATCAACCTCACCACCAGCATAGATATAAATATTTTTGGTGATGCCATTCAAGTCACGAATACGAGTATGATCCCCAGCTTCTTTTAGACCAATGATATTCGCCTTTTGTAAAAGCTCTAGCAGTGAATCTGTGGATAGATTAAATCCAGTTCGCATTGGATTATTGTAGATAATAATAGGCTTATCAAGGGTTTGAGAAATTTTTTCTACATAAATAACTGCTTCTTTTTGACTCGGCAAAATATAAGGAGGAAAGCCTAATAAAACGCCTGAAATTTTAGTAGAAGAGTTGATATTCTCCGCTAAAAGTATAGCTTCCTTTTGACGAATGCTCGCTACACCAAAGATAATTTCAAAGTCATTTTTGATCCTTGCTTCTTTTTCGATAGCGTTCAAAATCGATATTTTTTCTTGTAAGGTCAAGCTATGTTGCTCTCCAGTTGATCCACAAACTAAAACGGAACGGACGCCGAGATCTTGTAAATAGAGGATATGGTTGATTGTATCTTGTATGTTTAATGCTTCATCGCTATAAAATGCAGTTGGAACAGCAATGTGATAATCATTTATTAAGTTATAGTTCATGAATACACCTTACTTTTTAGTATCTAACGAAAATAGTGTAACAAAAGAACGGATACTTAGACAATCTTATTTCTATAAATTTTACGTTAGGTATCTTGAAGTAAAGTAGAGCGACCTAGTTTATGTTGTAGCATGTTTAGATAATTATGTAGGATAGGCTATTTCCTTTATTTTTGAGTTATGATAAGCTTGAATAAGGGTTGAATAATTATTTACTAAAGGAGAAAAAATGAAAAAAACTGTATTATTTTGTGGGTTGTTTATGCTATTGATGAGTGGCTGCGCAACGAGAAATACCTCTGATTCAGCATCTGACAGCACATCAACAGAGACGAGTATATCCAGCAGCACCACCGAGAGCACAACAAAAGAAACTGTAACAAAGAAAACCACAACCAAGAAAACATCTGAGCCGTCTAGCACGAGCGAAAGCAGCCAGAAAAAAGAAGTGAAGAAAACGGAAGTAGACGAGCACCTATTTGTACCAAACCCAGAAGAAGATGATGAAGAAGTTAGCTACCAATCATCAGGTGAAGGTAATATATCCGCTTTTGTTCCAGATTATTCACAATATAATAAAGAGCAAGTAATCAGTAAATTAGGCGAACCAAGTCAGGTAATTACAGATGTAGCGGTGATTCGAGAACGACTTGAAGGCGGTGAATGGGACCTGATCAAAGCCCAATTTGATCTAGGTAAATTAACGGGAGATCAAGCAAAAGCATTTATGTTTGCAACAGCGGATCTATCTCTGGCGGCTGCAATTAGCATGGAGCTTGAGTTGCTAGTGTATGAAGATCAAAATAAACCCAATGTGTATTTATCTGAAAATCAAGTGAAGTTCATTACACCCATGACGGATTATATTGAATTTATTGGGAAGATAAGCGCCATATAATGTAACAAGGTGATGCTGTGATGTGACTCATAGAGTGATATCACAGCATCTTTTTATGTTCCCAGACTAATTGCCTAGATCAAAAAAATATGCTACAAAGTAATAAACGCTAAAAGAAAGAAGGATACTTTTATGAAAAATGATATTTGGTGTGAATACAAAACAGAGTCACCTATAATTTTGCCAAAAGAACATCAAGAAAAAATTAAAATCATACAATTTTTTGTGGAAAATGGTCTCCTGAAAATAGGTGAAACAAGTTACCCCATTGTCTACGGTGATCTATATTTTATAGATGCTCAGCAAAGCTATTGTATTGAAGAAGTGGAAGAAGAGTTAGTTCAAAGTACAATCATGATTTCAACAGAAATGGCAACAAAGTTAGCAAAAAGTCTTGATTTTGAAGTTGAATATCATAGAATCTTTGAAAAAAACGGCCATTTTCATGTTGCTTCTCCTCACTACAAAGCAATCGATAAACGTTTTAAAGAGGCCTATAGTGTGTTTAAAGCGGATAAACCGCTAAGAAAGGCTTTATTTGTTTCACGAGTGATTGAATTGCTCAATTATGCTGTTGTCACTTTAGAAAAAAGTAAATAGAAAAGGTAAAACAATTGTTGACTCTCCCCTTACTGGAAGCTATATGATAAGAATGTCTCGAGACAACGAATAAAGTATCTAGCTTCGCGGGCTAGGTCTTCAGGAAAAAGAGTGAAACGAGTTTTTCAGCTTGTAACATTATCTAGCAACACGAGCTAGCCACTGCATTGCGCTTTGATCTCAACAATTCCTAAGAGCTAAAAGCTCAAAGGATTGAAGGCTTCGGAAAAAAGGTAAAAATAGATTGTGGAAAGAATACTACCCTCGATTTAGCCTATTTTTCTGTCAAGGCTGAACGAGTTCAGTATGCATTTAAATTTAGGAGGTAATTATGCTATCGATTGGTGATTTTTCAAAGGTTTCACAAGTTTCACCTAAAACGCTTCGTTACTATGATGAAATCAATCTACTGAAGCCAAATTTTATAGATGCTCAAAGTGGTTATCGATATTATGATGTTAGACAACTTGAAACAATTCTTTTGATCAAGCGTTTAAAAGAGTATACATTTTCTTTAGATGAAATCAAGCAGGTCCTTGAAAGTGAGCAAGATCAAGCATTACTTCAACTAACGATCAATAAGAAAAAAGCCGAAATCTCACAGAAAATGCATAATTATTCCCTATTGCTGAAGCGGATCACTGATGATTTAACAACACTAGAAGGGGGAAATAAACTAATGTCTTATCTAAATGAAATCGAAGTTAAACTTGCTGAGGTCCCTGAAATGAATATTTTATACCTTAGAAAACAAATGAATATAAATGAGTATGGAAAATATATAGGAGAATTATTTGGACGCCTGACTGTAGAAAAATTCACGCCAACGGGAGCCCCACTAACAATTTATCATAGTCCAGATTTTAATCCTGAAAATAGTGATATGGAACTCGCTGTTCCTATTGCAGAACAAAATGAACAAACAAGAATTTTTCCAGCAACTCTCTGTGCTATGTCTACGTATACTGGACCGTACACAGAATTGTCTTCAGTGTACAGTAAGATTTTAAAATGGATAGAGGAACAAGGATATACAATGAACGGGGCACCATTTGAAATTTATCAAACCGATCCAAACACTACAGACCCTGAGAAGAATGTTGTGGAGATTTATTTTCCAGTAACACTTTGAGTAAAACAAAATAAGTAATATCTTTTAACAGCAATTCGTCAGATAATTTTTCTGCAGGGTTGCTGTTTTTTTATTTATAAGTATCAAAAAAAGGTTTAAAATAGGGCTTGAGAATTATTTTAATAGGATTTATGCTATATTTGAGATTAAAAGACAATATCAACCGCTTTTTTCCAGCTGCTATTTCGTATGGTATACTCTGTCTCCTTTTTAATGAATAATCAGAGTAAACATGATTCTGACAAGAAAAAGATTTCCTCTAGTGCGCAATATGAAATTTCCATAAAACTATTGACTATATTTGTTTTTCGTGATAAATTGTTTAGAAATATATGAGAATTAAATGAAAAAACGATGATCAGAAGAGTAGATGAAACGATTCGCTTTAGAGAGTTTCCGGTTGCTGCAAGGAAATAACGAACCAGCATCGAACACGCCTGTAAGTTGTTTTTTTGAACGAAGAAGGTCAGCGTAGCAAAATTTATGCGCTTGCTAAATTCAGTAGGAAAAATCGGAGAGTCCGTTATCACTCCTTAGTTTATCTAACTAACAGAGGCTTTTACTGTGAAGTAAAAGCAAATCTGAGGTGGGACCACGTGAAAAATTTCTCGTCCTCTTGGCTTATTTGCCAAGGGGACGTTTTTTATTTGTTAGTGGAGATTACTATTTAGCTTTTTCAGCTTTTAACTTTAGGAGGGAACGTAATGAAATGGAATCGTAGTTTACCGTCAGGAACAAAAGACAAGTTATTTCGGGAAGCAAATGGTGCGTATCAACTAGAAAAACAAGTCAATGATATCGTAAAAAAAAGAGGATATCAACGCATTGATACACCTGTGATCGAGTTTGAAGATGTGTTTTACACTGAAGAAAAAAATGAAAAAGAATTGTATCGTTTTTTCGACAAACAGGGGCGCCTACTTGTGTTAAGACCTGATATGACAATGCCGATTGGTCGTGTGATTGCAACGACCGGTATTTCGCCACCGCTTAAATTATCTTATAGTGGCAAAGTGTTTCGCTCAAATGATGACATGCTAGGAGAACAAAATGAACTGACCCAAGCTGGCATTGAATTAGTTGGGTACTCTTCTTTAAAAGCGGAAGTTGAATGTATTACTTGTGCTGTCGAAATTTTGGAAGAACTAACTATCCCCAATTTTCATTTTGAATTAGGGCATGCTCAAATTTTTCGTTTGATTGTGCTGTCACTTGGTTTAGATGAAGTGGCAAAGACAGAACTTGAAAATTATTTTAATCATAAAAGCTTAACAGATCTCAAACAATTTGTAGAGAGGTATCCAAGTGAGTTAGATGCATTTATCTGTGCAGTTCCAAAGCTATTTGGAGAAGCCGATGAGGTGCTTCCAATTGCCAAAAGTCTTTTGCCAAAGGAGTCAAAAATTATACAGGTCATCGATGAATTGGAAAAGTTAATGGGGATTGTTAAGTCATACCATCAAAACATTTCATTGACTGTAGATTTGGGATTGGTTGCTTTGATGGATTATTATACCGGTATTTTGTTTAGTGGCTATGCTGATTTAGTTCCAGATATTTTCTTGCGAGGTGGACGTTATGACCATTTGGCAGAACAATTTGGACATCCGGTGATTCCAGCAGTTGGATTAGGCATTAATTTGGATACGCTGGTTGCATTGCAATATCAACTCAATAATCTGGCTTCGTTAGACCAACCAACGACATTAGTCCACAGCTCTTTAACACAACTTGCAAAAGCAGAAGCACTAGTAAAAGAGCATCCTGATTATCAATTATCACTATTTGAAACATTAGACGAAGCACTAAAATATGGAGAAAAATGGCAGTATCAGCAGATTATCGAGGTAACGCAAGATAAAATTCAAGTGATAAAGGTAGGTGATCCAACTTGACACAACTAACTATTGCGTTGACAAAAGGACGTTTGGAAAAACAAACATTAGCATTATTTGAGCAAGCTGGAATCGATGTTTCATTTATGCAAGACAAACAACGAAAGCTGATTTTTACTAGTCCTGATCAACGATTTACTTTTCTTTTAGTCAAAGCGGCGGATGTGACGACGTATGTCCGCCATGGTGTGGCCGATATTGGAATCGTTGGCAAAGATGTCTTGTTTGAGCATCCATTCGGCTATTATGAAATGCTGGATTTAAAGATTGGTACATGTAAATTTTCTGTCGCCTCCACTAAAAATTATCAGCCGGATGATTACAAACGAAAACGCATTGCAACGAAATATCCAACTGTGGCCTCTGACTATTTCCGTAAAAAAGGTGAAGATGTTGAAATTATTAAAATTGAAGGTTCTGTTGAAATTGCGCCTGTTTTAGGTTTGGCCGATGCGATTGTCGATATTGTTGAAACAGGAACAACCTTGAAAGAAAATGGCTTAGAAATTTTTGAAGATATTTGTCTGGTTTCAGCTCGGGTCATTGTAAATAAGGCGATGTTGAAACGTAAGCGCCAAACAATCTTTGAATTGTTTGATGCATTGGAGTCTGTGATTGAGAAAGGAGCAAAAACATGAAGTGGTTAACGGGGAATACTGCAGAAATTTTATCCGCTTTGAGTGAGGAAAACAAGCTGACACTTGAAGATAATCAACAGGTAGAAGAGCAAGTTCAAAAAATTATTCAGCAAGTCAATGAAAATGGTGATCAAGCATTGAGAGCCTATTCTAAAAAATTCGACCAAGTTGAACTACAAGACTTATCGATTTCACAGGAAACGATCGATATAGGCTATCAACGAGTGGAGAAAGGAGTAATCGAAGCCCTAGAAGCAGCGAAAGAAAACATTGTAAGCTATCACGAAAAGCAAAAACAATATGATTTTATGGATACAGAAAGACCAGGTGTGCTACGCGGACAATTAGTTTTACCATTAGCTCGAGTAGGTGTTTATGTACCAGGAGGCACTGCTGCATACCCATCTTCTGTATTGATGAATGTTTTGCCAGCTAAAATCGCAGGAGTTGAGGAGATCATTATGATCACCCCCCCTTCTGTTACTGGTATTCCTGATGTGATTTTAGCAGCAGCCAAAATTGCAGGTGTCGATAAGATTTTCCAAGTTGGTGGAGCTCAAGGAATCGCAGCACTAGCTTTAGGAACAGAAACGATTCCAAAAGTCGATAAAATTGTAGGACCGGGTAATATCTATGTGGCCACTGCCAAGAAGCAAGTCTTCGGTTTAGTGGGTATTGATATGATCGCTGGACCTTCTGAAATCGGGATTTTAGCGGATAAAGATGCAAATCCTGTTTATATCGCAGCGGATTTGCTGTCCCAAGCAGAACATGATACGCTTGCCAGAGCAATCGTTGTGACTGATTCAGTCACACTTGCAGAGCAAGTAGAAAAAGAACTCTACCGACAACTAGAGACGTTACCCCGTAAGAAAATCGCGGAAAAAGCAATTGAAGATCATGGGCGGATCATTATCGCCTCATCTGTCGCTGAGATGTTTTTGATCATGAATAAAATTGCGCCAGAACATTTGGAAGTCCAATTGAATGATCCAATCAGCTATTTACACGATATAAAAAATGCCGGCTCGATTTTTTTAGGAGAATATGCCTCAGAACCTGTAGGAGACTATTTTTCAGGCACCAACCATGTCTTACCGACAAGCGGGACGGCTAAATTTTATTCTCCATTAGGTGTGTATGATTTTGTGAAATATAGCCAAGTCACCTATTATACAAAAGATGCGCTGGCTCAAGCTAAGGATGCAGTTGCGCTTTTAGCGAGAAAAGAAGGGCTAGAAGCACATGCCAGAGCAGTTGAATGTCGTTTTGCTAGAGAGAACAACGAAACTATGAGTTAAGGTTTATTGTGCCAGTTTTATCAGCATTTAAATTGAAGGGAGTAATATCATGAGAACAGCTACTTTAAAAAGAGCAACTGCAGAAACAAAAATTGAGTTGACACTTGATTTAGCTCGTCAAGAACCTGTAACGATTCAAACTGGGGTTGGCTTTTTTGATCATATGTTGATTTTGTTTGCCCGTCACAGTCGTATTTCTTTAGAAGTGAAAGTAGAAGGTGATTTAGAAGTAGACAGCCATCATACGGTAGAGGATGTAGGCATTGTTTTGGGTCAATGTATTCGGGAAGCGCTAGGCGATAAGGCTGGTATCAACCGATATGGTACTAGTTTTGTACCGATGGATGAGTCTTTGGCAATGGCGTCTTTGGATTTAAGCGGCCGTTCATATTTAGTGTTTGATGCGACCTTTGCTAATCCTAAACTTGGAGCTTTTGACACAGAACTGACAGAAGAATTTTTTCAAGCGTTGGCATTTAATACTCAAATGAATCTTCACTTAAAAATTTTACATGGGAAAAATACGCATCACAAAATAGAAGCGTTATTTAAAGCGACTGGTCGCGCACTAAGAGAAGCAATTACTGAAAATCCGTCTATTCACGGAGTCAATTCCACGAAAGGAATTTTGTAGATGATTATTATCATTGATTATGATACGGGCAATACACGAAATGTTCAAAAAGCGTTAGATTACGTAGGTTTAACAAATAAGATTTCCGCTGATCCTAAGGAAATTCGTGAGGCCGATGGATTGATTCTTCCAGGAGTAGGTGCTTTTTCACTAGCTATGGAGGAATTAAAACAGCGCGGGTTAGTTAATGTCATCCAAGAGGTTGCTGGAAAAGGCACACCGATTTTAGGTGTTTGTTTAGGGATGCAACTATTGCTAGAAGGTAGTATGGAAAATGGGTTTACAGAAGGCTTGGGTCTGATCGATGGGATTTGTGAAAAATTACCGGATGATCCAGACTTGCCTGTTCCACATATGGGTTGGAATAAATTAGTGGTGACCAAAAAAACGTTGTTAACAAAAGCAGTAGACGGCGAATATGTCTATTTTGTTCATTCTTATTATGCGGATTGTGAGCCTGATGTGATTGATGGACTCGTGCAGTATTCCATTAAAATTCCAGCGATGATCTCAAAAGGAAATGTTTACGGAACGCAGTTTCATCCTGAAAAAAGCAGTGAAGCAGGTCTGATGATTTTAAGAGGATTTAAGGAGGTGGTGGAGCATGCGAATTTTACCAGCAATTGATATTAGAGAAGGAAAAGCTGTTCGTTTGGTTCAAGGAGATTTTTTACAAAAGACGATCGTAAATCATCATCCGATTGCTCAGGCACAAGAATTTAAAGCGGCAGGTATGGAAATGATACATGTTGTTGATTTAGATGGTGCTTTGATGGGGAAAGCTGAAAATGCCTCATTGATCGAACAAATGAAACGAGCCACCAATCTCAAAATTGAAATAGGCGGAGGCATTCGCACAATGGAACAAATCGACCAGTATGTCGCACTGGGCATTGATCGAATTATTATTGGTTCAGCCGCGTTGACTGATCCAGAATTAGTCAAGACAGCAGTCAAAAAATATGGGGATAAAATCGCTGTAGGGATTGATGCTAAAAAAGGAAAAGTTGCCATCAGCGGTTGGTTGGATGTTAGTGAAACAGACTATCTGCAAATGGCTAAGGAAATGGCGGCAATCGGTGTTAAAACAATCATCTATACAGATATTGCAAAAGATGGCACTTTAACTGGGCCGACCTTTGAAGATTATGAAAAGTTAGCGAAAGCTGTCCCAGAAGTACAAATCATTGCTTCTGGTGGTGTCAGCAGTAAAGCCGATTTAGTGAAATTGGCTGAATTAGGCTTATACGGCGCAATCGTTGGGAAGGCTTTTTATAATGGTGCAATCACGTTAGCTGATATGCTGGAGGTGGAACAAAGTGCTTACTAAACGTATTATTCCCTGCTTAGATGTAACCGCTGGTCGAGTGGTTAAAGGGGTTAATTTTATTGATTTACAAGACGTTGGTGATCCAGTAGCAATAGCACGAGCTTATAATGAACAAGGAGCTGATGAGCTGGTTTTTCTAGACATTACGGCTACTAGTGATAATCGTGAGACCATGATCGACGTGGTTGAACGAACAGCGACCGCGGTGTTTATTCCTTTAACAGTAGGCGGTGGTATCCGCAGCGTTTTCGATATGAAAAAATTGCTGCAAGCAGGTGCTGATAAAATTGCTCTTAATTCTGCAGCGATCCAACAGCCAGAACTGATTACAGCCGGTGCTGAAAAATTTGGCTCCCAGTGTATTGTTGTTGCAATCGATGCGAAACGAATGGGTGATTCCTGGCATGTGTTTGTTAAAGGGGGCCGTGAAGATACAGGATTAGATGTGATTAGCTGGGCTAAGAAAGCTGTAGCGTTGGGAGCAGGTGAGCTATTACTGACAAGTATGGATGCAGATGGGACGAAAAAAGGGTATGACCTTGCGTTAAATCAAGCAGTAAGCACGGCTGTCAATGTCCCTGTGATCGCATCAGGTGGCTGTGGCAATGCAAATGATATCGTGGAAGTATTTGAACAAACAAAAGTATCCGCGGCTTTAGCTGCGAGTATTTTTCATTATGGTGAGGTAAGCATTCCTGACTTAAAAACGGCAATGGCGCTTAAAGGAATGGAGGTACGAAAATGACACCTGATTTTACTAAAGGCTTACTGCCAGCAATTATCATCGAAGCAAAAACGAATGAAGTTTTGATGCTGGCTTATATGAATGAGGAAAGCTATAACAAGACACTTGAAACAGGAACCACTTGGTTTTATTCACGCTCCCGTCAACAATTGTGGAATAAGGGCGAAACGAGTGGTAACAGTCAAAAAGTCAACAGTATCGTGACCGATTGCGACAAAGATACGTTGCTGATTACGGTGGAACAGACAGGACCTGCGTGCCATACTGGCGAGCATAGTTGTTTTTTCAATGTAATTATCTAGCAGAATGGAGGGAACAGTGTGATTGAAACACTTTATACAGAACTACTTGCTCGTAAACAAAATCCCAAAGAAGGCTCCTACACTAATTATCTATTTGACCAAGGGCTAGATAAAATCTTAAAAAAGGTCGGAGAAGAAGCGACAGAAGTGATTATTGCAGCAAAAAACGATCAAACAGAATTAATCTCTGAAACCTCAGATCTGATCTATCACATGTTGGTTCTGCTCGTTGAAAAAGGAGTTTCTCTAGAAGCAATCAAAAATGAACTAAAAAAACGCGAAGGAAAATTAAGTGAAGCCAAAGAGCGTAAACAAATCGACGATCTTTAAAATAACAAATAATTAAAAGAAGCGCCCCGCATCAAAACATTACGGGAACCGCTTCTTTTAATTTTCTATTGGGCAGTCTAGCTCTAATGAGTCAGTTGCTTCTAAAACATAGGTAGCATCATCTGCTTCATCATATAGTGAAGCTGGCTTGTCGTTTAAGCATTGCACGATCAAATGATAGCCAAATTCATCCTGAGCGACCAACCGCTTACTCGTTAGCTCAACAAGCATGTAGTTCAATTTTTTACCGTCGATCACAATCTGTAAATCATCTTCAATCTTCAAGGTATGCTGAGTGGCTTTTTGTTTATTGACAAACCACCAGCTCCCCAAATAACTTTTATATAAATTAGGAATATCTGTATCAATCGGCTGTTTCTCTTGCTTCTTTTTCAAAAACAAGGAACCCGCAATACCTGTAATAAGTGATGCACCTAAAAATAATGACCAATGTTTTTTCATAGTATGAATCTCCTCCATATCAATCATAGCACGAAATTAAAAAACAAACTATTCGAAAATCTCTTCCTATAAAAAATCTTAATGAAGTCGTAACTTTCTTTTGATTGAACTATTTTTTTCATTAAACTTATCATTAAATGTAGGCAGATTTGTTTGAAAAGTTTGACGATGCTTTTTCGTTCAAAATATGGTATTGTTTTGAAGAAAGGGTGTTACAATGATTACATATCCTAACGTGCATTTAGCACATTTTATTGATAGACCAAATCGTTTTATTGCAGAGTGTCGTTTGCAGGAAACGGGTGAAATGGTAACGGTTCACGTAAAAAATACTGGCCGCTGTAAAGAACTGTTTCATCCAGAAGCTGAAGTTGCTTTATCTTATCAGCCTTCTCCAAAAAGAAAAACAGACTATGATCTGATCGCTGTAAAAAAAGCGGCTGCTTGGATCAATATCGACAGCCAAGTGCCTAATGCTTTAGCAGCTCGTGCAATTCAAGACGGTACGATCGTTTTGCCAGGGCTAAAAGGAGCGGTTATGTCAGTCAAAAGAGAGCAACGCTTTGCCCAGTCACAATTTGATATATTAGTAGAAACAGATACGGGAAATCAGGCCTTTGTCGAAGTTAAAGGGATGACCTTAGAAAACGAAGGTATAGGCGCATTTCCAGACGCACCGACTCTGCGGGGATTGAAGCATGTAACGGAATTGATCGAAGCCATAGAAGCAGGCTACCAAAGTTATGTGTTATTTGTGGTTCAGTTTGAAAAAATTACAAGTGCAACGATCCATACAGCTATGCAGCCGGCTTTAGCGCAAATGATTCTATCAGGGCAACAACAAGGACTAAGTGTCATTGCTTACAATTGTTCGGTTACTCCTGCTACAATAGCAATAGAACATCAGGTACCATTTGATGTTACACAAACGTTTGAAGATCCAAATTCAGAAAGGTGAGGGTAAACATGATTCACTTAGGTATTATTGGAACAAACTGGATTAGTCATCAATTTGTCAACGCAGCGCTAGAAACAAATCGTTATGATTTGGCGGCAGTCTATTCACGCAAGCTTGAAACAGCACAAAAGTTTGGTGAAGAGTATGGTGATGTTGAATATGCAACGGATTTACACACATTTTTCGGAATTGCTCATATGGATACAGTTTATATTGCTTCACCTAATTCACTACATTTTGAACAAGCTAAGCAAGGAATTTTGGCAGGGAAAAATATTATTGTCGAAAAACCAGCCTTCTCAACACAAGAAGAAATGGCGGAAATCATCGCGTTAGCAAATCAGCAAAAAGTTTTCTTTTTTGAAGCAGCCCGCAATATCCATGAAAAGAGCTTCAAAAAAATTGGCGATCTCTTGCCGTTAAAAAATCAAATCTTAGGTGCCAATTTTACCTATATGAAATATTCTTCACGCTATGACCAAGTACTTGATGGAAAAGAGCCAAATATCTTTTCACCACATTTTTCAGGAGGGGCAATGGCCGATCTTGGTGTCTATTTAGTTTATGCCGCTGTGGGTTGGTTTGGTATGCCAAATGAAAGCCATTATTTCGCAAGAAAAATCCCGACAGACGTTGATGGGATCGGGACAGCGATTTTGAGATATGATTTGTTTGATGTGACCTTGCAGACAGGGAAAAATGCTGATTCTTTCTTAGATTCTGAAATTTATTTTGATGGTGGAACGTTAATTTTAGATAGTGTAAATGCCATCTCTAAAGCCGAGTTTCACGATCGCAACCATCAAGAACGTGAGATCATTGAACTTGTGACTGAAGAAAACCCAATGATCGAAGAAGCCCATGATTTTGCAGATGTGCTTGAAAATCCTAACGATCCAACTATGGGTGTGCGTTACGAAGAATGGGTAGAGTTGTCACGTAATGTGAATAAAGTAGTAACAACCTTAAGAAAAAGTGCCGGCATTGTTTTTGATGCAGATAAAGAATAAACAGTTTTAATGAGGAAAGGATTATTATGACATTTATCAAAAATTTACCAGAAGCTTTGCAAGAACAGTGGCAAGCTTCTGGTTTTAGCGAGCCATCAGTAATTCAAGAAAAAAGTTTCCAACCTTTAAAAGACAAAGAAAATGTTTTGGGTATTTCGCCAACAGGCTCAGGGAAAACCTTGGCTTACGTGTTACCCTTACTTTTAAATGTGGAAAAAGATCAAGGTAGTCAACTATTGATTTTGGCGCCATCACAAGAATTAGCAGTACAAATCAGCCAAGTCGTACGCGATTGGGCAGCACTGCTTCAATTGAAAACCCAAAGCTTGATTGGCGGGGCTAATGTCGGCCGTCAAATCGAAAAACTAAAAAAGAAACCAGAAATTTTAGTCGGAACACCAGGACGTGTGTTGGAACTAATCAAAACCAAGAAAATCAAAAGTCATTTACTACAGATGGTTGTAATGGATGAAGTAGATCAACTATTTCATGAAAAAGAATTAAATTTAACGAAACAAATTCTAGCCAGTGCACCAACAGAATTTCAATTAGTTTTTTATTCAGCAACGGCCGATCGAGTGGCGCAAGAAGCTCAAAAATTAACGGAGCAACTGACGATTATTGATGTAACAGATGAAGATCAATCTAGTGGCGTTGTGAATCATTACTTTATGGCGTTGTCTCCTAGAAAGAAAAGTGATTATTTAAGAAGCCTAGCTTATACACCTGATTTTCGGGCAATGGTATTTTTCAATCAAGTAGCTGATTTAGGTTCAGTAGAAGAAAAATTGATCTATGAAGGACTGACAGTGGTCGGTCTTGCTTCTGATCAGAATAAAACATTACGTAAACTAGCGATTGATCAATTTTCTAAAAAAAGAGCTGTAATGCTTTTAACGACAGATATCGCTGCAAGAGGATTAGATTTTGAGGCGGTTCCATTTGTTGTGAATGCCGAGGTTCCCTTATCTGAAGAAAGCTATATCCATCGAGCTGGGCGTGTTGGACGAATGGGTGCAGCAGGATCGGTCATTACTTTTGTCAATGATGCAACCAAGAGAGATTATCAACGATTGATGAAAAAAATCGAGACCTCTTCACAGGAAATCTTTTTATACGATGGAGCAATCCATTTAAATAGAAAAGAAAAAAGCTCTCTGGAAGAAAAAAAAGTAAGCCCAGCAATACCTGCCAAAAAAGAACAAGCACCAAAAAAAGAAGCAGAAAAACAAATTGTAAAACCTAAAAAACGTCTAAAAAATACCAAAAACAAAGGGGCTAGACGTAAAACGCCTAATCCAGAGGGATAAAGAATAAGGAAGAACGTCATGATTGGAGGAAGCTATCCATGAAATCTAGAAAAGACGAGATTTTAGCAGTATTAGAATTAAAAAAACAAGGTATGACAGCTGCAGATGTTGCAAAAGAATTAGTAATCGATAGAAGCAATGCCAGTCGCTATTTAAGTGAGCTATTCAAAGAACACAAGATCATTAAAAGTGACGGCCGTCCAGTGATCTATTCAGTTGTAACAGAAGAAGAAAAAGTGCACGTAGATAATTCCAGTGAGGTAACATTTGATAACTTAGTAGGAGCGCAAGATTCTTTAAAAATCAGCATCCAACAGGCCAAAGCGGCGATTTTATATCCGCCGCGCGGTTTACATACTATTATTTTTGGGGAAACAGGTACGGGAAAATCTTTGTTTGCGGAATGTATGTATCATTTTGCAGTAGATTCTCAAACACTAGCATCAAACGCTCCGTTTGTTTCTTTTAACTGTGCCGACTATGCTCAGAACCCGCAATTGTTGTTTGGGCATATCTTTGGTGTGAAAAAAGGTGCGTATACAGGAGCCAATGAAGATAGTCCTGGCTTGATGTCAAAAGCAGACGGTGGAATTCTTTTTTTGGATGAAATTCATCGTTTACCGCCTGAAGGACAAGAGATGCTGTTTACATTTATTGATAAAGGGATTTATCGTCCGCTTGGTGAAAGTGGTCAAACGTATGAAGCATCAGTTCAAATCATTGGAGCGACAACCGAATCTTCGGAAAGTTTTTTGACAACTTTTAATCGTAGAATTCCGATGGCCATCACATTGCCATCTTTAGATTCTCGTTCACTGGATGAACGGTATGATATTATTTCTTTGTTTATCAAACAAGAAGCAAATCGTTTAAATCAACGGATCGATATTAAAAGAGAAGCAATTTTAGCGTTTATGCTCTATGATGCAGAAGGAAATATCGGTCAAGTCAAGCGGGATTTAAAACTCGTGTGTGCTAAATCTTTTCTACACTATCGTACGCATGATGAATCTAGTTTAGTGATTCAAAAACGAGACTTGCCATTGCAAGTTCAAAAAGGCTTATTAAAAATCAAAGAAGTTTCTGATCGTTTGGATCGTTTTGTTGATAGTAAAAGTAATTACTTAAGTTTCGAACCAGGGACTAATGAAGTCGTCTGGTCGCAAGATCCAGCTCGAGATATGCAAGTCTATAATGAAATCGAAGAAAAAGTTGCAACGTTATCAGCGAATGAATTGGAAAATGTCAATTTAGAACAGCTGATTTCTAGTGATATGGATGCTTATTTTCAAACCTATGTGGATGAATTGACACAAAATCCAGTGCATAAAGAGCTATTGCCAGAGCCTATTTGGAAATTAACAGATCAGTTATATGATATTGCAGAAAAACGATTGGAACGCCGCTATAACGAAAAAGCCCGTTTTGCTTTTGCACTACATTTACAAAGTACGATCGATCGAGTGAGAGAAGGACATGTGATTGTTCATCCTAACTTAAATAATGTTCGCAAGAAAATGAAAAAAGAATTTCAAGTAGCTATGGATTTATCTGCAATCATTGAAGAAGAAAATAATATTGAAATTCCGTTTGATGAAATTGGTTTTATCAGTATGTTTTTATCGATCAATGTTGGCAGCAAAGAAAAGGTTCACGAAAATAATGTGGGCGTAGTCGTTTTGATGCATGGTGACTCTACTGCTTCAAGTATGTTGAAAACAGCGCAAGAACTACTTGGGACAGAAACAGGCGTTGCTATGAATATGCCACTGACGATGGAAGTTCAGACGATGTATGAACAGTTGAAAAGTTTTGTGCTGGATCATCGTGAAAAATTGGTTAATGGTATGTTGCTTTTAACAGATATGGGGTCGCTGAATTCGTTTGGAAATTTGATTTTTGAAGAAACGGGTATTCGGACAAAAGCAATCACTATGACCAGTACGATGATAGTTTTAGAAGCGATTCGGATGGCAAGTGTTGGTAGAAGTTTAGAAGACATTTATCAAAATATCCAGATGTCATTTGAAAGTATCATTAGAGAGCAGTTTAGAACAAGTCCACAAAATCGAGATGAAGTGAAAAAAGCTGTAGTTGTAACTTGTTTTACAGGTGAAGGGGTTGCAGCAAAATTATACCAGAGAATTCTACCAGTTATTGATGAAAATAAAGTAGAAATCATTCAAATGCAGTTTTTAGAACGTGAAGCCTTTAAAAAACATATCGATAGCTTAATGGAAGAATATGAAATCAAGGCTATTGCTGGAACAGTCGATGTTGAATACCAAAATATTCCTTTCTTTTCAGCGTATGATATTTTTGATGATGAAAAATTAAATGTACTCAAACGAATTGCAGGCGACGAAGTTCCAACGGAGAAAATCGTAAAATCATTAGGTGGAACGATCACCGCAGTGGATTCATTGCAAAAACTGATTGTTATGTTGCAAAAAACAATTCACCAAATTCAAACAGATATGCATATTATTGTAGAACCTGGTGTGGATGCAGGTATTGTGATCCATCTAGCCTTCTTAGTAGATGCGATCTTAAAAGGTGAAAAATCAAAAGAATTTGATAACCTTGCTGAATTTATGAAGAAGAATCGTTTGGAAACAGATGTCGCTAGAACTAATCTAATGGTGATCGAAAAAGCGTATCGCATCGCCTTTACTGAGTCTGATATCGCGCATCTGACCCAACTATTCTTGGAAAATAGAATTGAAGCAATCGCAGAATACAAGCAAAATTGAGTAGTGTGTATCCTTAAAAAATGAAGTGTGTACAGTATAGATATAGCCCGAAACCCTAATTCTAAAGGGATTTGGGCTATATATTTTTTTGGCACGGTTTTTGCTTTATATAAAGGTGTAAATACAATCAAATTCAAAGGAGTGTCAAAAATGGCTAAAAAAACAATTATGTTAGTATGTTCAGCAGGAATGAGTACAAGCTTATTGGTAACAAAAATGCAAAAAGCAGCAGAAGATCGTGGGATGGAAGCAGATATCTTTGCGGTATCCGCATCAGATGCAGATAACAACTTAGAAGCCAAAGATGTAAACGTATTACTTTTAGGCCCGCAAGTTCGTTTTATGAAATCACAATTCGAACAAAAATTAGCACCAAAAGGAATTCCCTTTGACGTCATCAACATGTCAGATTACGGCATGATGAATGGTGAAAAAGTATTAGATCAAGCAATTGCTTTGATGGACAATTAATATACGCAAATAAAAAATGAATGGAGCGTTACAAAAATGGAAGAGCAACAAAATTTAGAAGCGGTTATGGGACTAATCATGTACGGAGGAAATGCTAAAAGTGACGCAATGGAAGCAATCGCGGCAGCCAAAGCAGGCGACTTTGAATTAGCAGATCAAAAAATTGTTGATGCAGAGGAATCTTTAGTCCAAGCACATCATTCTCAAACAGGTATGTTAACGCAAGAAGCACAAGGGAACCATATCCAAGTGACTTTATTGACAGTTCATAGCCAAGATCATTTGATGACAGCAATTGCCTTTACCGATTTGGCAAAAGAGATTATCGATCTATACCGCCGTATGGATAATGAATAAAATAGTAAAAAATGATGAGTTTTTATAGAGGTATCTAAGTCTACTAGGTGCTAACCTATCTAGTAGAAGCAAAAATAGCTTCAGCGCAATAAGTGTTTGAGTTGCTCACATATTCAGAATGAACTACGCAAGGTAGTAGTAAGTTAGGTTCATAGAGTATAGGAACGCTGAAAGTAAACTAGGATTAAATATAGCGAGAAATTGAGTATATATTTAAAGAAAGCGCACACAAAATGCAGTGTGTAACAAAAGATTAAACAGTGTGTACACAATCTGTATAGACCAAAACGCTGTTATGACTAGGTTTGGTCTATACATCTTTTTGGCACACTTCTTGCTTTATATAAAAGTGTAAGTACAACAAATTTAGAAGGAGTGTAAAAAAAATGGCTAAAAAAACAATTATGTTAGTA
>NZ_JXLC01000030.1:0-53901 GCF_001886225.1 Enterococcus silesiacus
CTTTACCAACATTAGTTGACAAAGAGCCATTAAAAATTATTCTGAATCAGTATCTTGTGCTTTTAGAGCATCACCTAAGATATCACCCATTGTGAAGCCAGTATTTTCTTCTGGTAACTCATATTCTTGAACATCTTTGGGTTCTTCTTGAGATTCTGGTTTTGCTTCTAAAGCTTTAATACTTAATGCAATACGGTGTTCATCAGGATTAACTTCCAATACTTTCACTTGAATTGCATCACCTTCTTGTAGGACTTCATGAGGTGTTGCAATATGTTTGTGTGAAATTTGAGAAATGTGAACTAACCCTTCAACACCTGGGAATACTTCAACAAATGCTCCAAAACTAGTTAAACGTTTGACTGTTCCATCAAGAACAGATCCAACGGCTGCTTTGTTTTCGATATCCTCCCATGGTCCAGCTAAAGTTTCTTTGATTGATAGAGAAACACGTTCTTCGTCAGGATTGATTGAAAGAATTTTGACTTTTACGTCATCCCCTACTGTCAACACGTCACTTGGTTTCCCAACATGTTGATGTGCAATTTCAGAAACGTGGACTAATCCATCAATACCACCTAGATCAATAAATGCTCCAAAATCAGTTAGACGAGCGACTTTTCCTTCTACGATATCGCCATCATGAAGAGTTGCTAAGATATCTTTTTTCTTCGAGTTTTTCTCTGCAGCTACAACAGCTTTATGAGATAAAATCAAACGGTTTTCTGAAGGTTCAATCTCAATAATCTTAAATGTTAATGTTTGTCCTTTGTATTCTGAAAAATCAGCAACAAAATGGTCTTCTACCATTGATGCCGGAACAAATCCACGCACACCAACATCAACAACTAAACCGCCTTTTACAACATTTGTAACGGGGGCTTCGATGATTTTACCAGCTTGGAAATCTGCTTCGATTTCTTCCCAAACTTTTTTAGCATCCAAACGACGTTTAGAAAGTAAATAACTGCCATTTTCTTTATCTTTACCAATTGATGTAATGACAACTAAATCTAAGATGTCACCAACTTTTACTAATTCGTTGATATCTTCTACTTGTGTAGTTGATAATTCTTTTGCTGGTACAACCCCTTCAATGCCTGCACCTTCAATACCAACAACAACTTGTTTGTCCTCAATTGCAAGTACTTCACCTTTAACGATGTCGCCAACACTTACTTCTTGGACACTATTCATTGCATCTTCCATTGTTTCGTTGCTGATTTCCACTTTTTTGTCTTCTGTCATGAAATTATCCTCCTATGCCACCAAAAAATTCGTAAAAAACTGACCTACTCCTTTAATAGTACGGGATTTTGGTCAAAAAATAAAGCGATTTCTCTCATTTTCTTTTTTTTCTTTGAAATAAGAAGTTATTTTCTTGCTTTAAGACAAAGAAAGTATCACTTTCACTCAGTCATACTTTCTTTGCAGCTATTTTATTACAACATATAAACCTTTAACTTTTTGCTGCGATGACTTCTTCGATCGCTAGTACAACCTCTTCTATGTTCATTCCAGTTGTATCGATTTTCACAGCATCTGCTGCTTGTTTTAAAGGCGATACTTCTCTAGTTGAATCGAGATAATCCCGATGTTCGATTTCTTTTTTCAAGGTGTCAAAGTCAGTCGTAATTCCTTTTTCTTGATTTTCCTTAAAGCGTCGTTCAGCGCGTTCTTCTACACTGGCAACTAGAAAAATCTTAACCTGTGCATCAGGCAATACTGCTGTGCCAATATCTCGACCATCCATAACGACTCCGCCTAAACGTCCGATTTCTTGCTGTATTTCCACCATTTTATTTCGAACAGCCGCATGTTTTGCAACAATAGAAACTGCATTTGTCACATTTGGTTGTCTAATCGCTTCCGTCACTTCGATTCCATCAATAAAAACGAGCTGCTCTTTTTCCGCTTGCTTGAACGAAATCGTATGTTCAAGACATAGTGTTGCTAATTCTTGTTCATTTTCAAAATCGACGTTTTGTTGGATTGCCAGATAGGTTAGTGCGCGATACATCGCCCCTGTATCACAATAAATGTAATGCATTTTTTTTGCTAAAATCTTAGCTACTGTACTTTTACCAGAAGATGCTGGCCCATCGATGGCAATACTGATCTTTTTCATAACGAACTCCTTTGTTTATCACATAGTAAAAGAGTCTGGTACAAAACATCGAGTGTTTTGCTTCAGACCCTTAAAAGGAAAGACTGAGCGAAAAATTGGTACCGTCTCACTCTTTACTTAATTTGCTATTTAATACGCAATGATTGTCCGGGTTGTAACATTGAATCCATGCTTAACCCATTCAATTGTAATAATTCTTCTGTTGTGATACCATTTCTTGCTGCAACTTGATTTGGTCCTTCTCCATTCAGAACTTCTGTGTAAGCTTCAGCTACTTCACTTGTTGGCGTTGTTTCTTGTATTACACTGCTTTGTCCCTCAGCTACAGATTCTGACGACGCTGATGTTGATGCTTGTGATGATGGTTGCGTTGAACTGTTTTTTGTTGATGATTGTACCACGACAGATGATGATGGCTTACTTGTTTCTTTGTTGTCGTTAGGTTTGTCTCTCATCACATAAAGATACGTTCCCACGGGTAAGGTGATGATCAATAGTAATAAGATAACTAAAATTGTCAGAAAAACCGTATTGCCTTTTTTTTGTTGACGTTTTTCTGAACGGGAACCTCCACTGTTCTTATCCGTATCATAAATTGATTGCTCCCAAGGTTCACGAGCTCCTGATGGCTTTTTCTTATCTTTTTTACTCACGTATCGTTCCTCCTAAAATTCTCTCGTTTGCTATTATACCACAGCTTTTTGTCAACTGCAGTCTAAAAAAAGATTATTTTCATTCTTTAAATAATCTTATCAAAATGTCCTCCCATTGTTCGGAGATTTCGTTTTCTTCTGGTGATTGTACTATTTGCTCTTTGTAATTGTCAAAGGATAAGCCGCATCGATCACAACAATTTTCTTGTTTAGTTTGATCTATTTTTTCTGAAAAATACTGCTGAATGAATGTACGACGGCACTTTTCTTCGTTAATATAGTTTAACATAACGCTTAACTGCTGCTGACGTTCTTTCTCTTTTCTTAATAATCTCTGTTCCAACTCTTCGATTGTGTATTCTTTTTCTAAGTATCCTTGTAGCCATTTTTGTTGAATTTCATTTAATTCAGGTAATAAATTTTCGTGTTTTTGCAAATTGTTGACATTCAGCTCATTTAAAAGTTCTCGATCCAAACGACTTTCTGATTGAAAGTAGTAATGGATGGATTCATCCCCTTTTTGATAAAGCAAAATCGCTAAACTTGCTTGCCCATCGCGCCCTGCACGACCAATTTCTTGAACATAGTTTTCTAGACTATCAGGGCAATCATAGTGAAGCACAAAACGTACATCTGGTTTATCGATCCCCATACCAAAAGCATTTGTTGCGCATAAAACATCTAATTGATTCGAGACAAATTGCTGTTGTAAAAGACTGCGTTCATTTGCTGTTAAACCGCCATGGTAAAATGCCGATTTTACATTTGTCGTATCTTTGATTAATCGATGGATCTTCTCAGCTGTTTTTCTTGTTGCGCAATAAATGATGCCTTTATTGCGTAGTTGTGTCAGATAAGAAATCAACCTATCATCTTTTTCCGCGATTTGTTCCACAATCAAACCAATATTCGGCCGATCGACTGAGAAAATCACTTCAGAAATTTCCTTACGCTGCGTAAATACTTGCTGAAGTATCTCTTTTTTTACGGCGGGCGTCGCGGTTGCTGTCAATGCCAGAGTCAATGGATAACCGCATTCTTCTTGTATTCCAGCCAACTTGGTATATTCTGGTCTAAAATCGACGCCCCATTGGGACACACAATGAGCTTCATCTATTACAAACAAAGCAATTTTCAAGCTGGCGATTTTATGTCTGACCTCTTTTTGTGTCAAGGTTTCTGGACTAATTAAAACAAACTTATACTCGCTTAAATGAGCTAATACATATTGCTTTTCTAAAAAAGACAGGCTACTATTTAATGCGATTACTCGTGTCTCACCCTTTTTTTGTAGTTGAGTCACTTGGTCTTCCATTAATGATAATAATGGGGAAACAATCAGCACAGTTCCTTCGATCATTTGACCAACAAATTGATAACATAAAGATTTTCCCGTTCCTGTAGGCAAAACCGCTAGTGTGTCTTGCTTTTTTAACAGATGCTCGATGACAGCTTTTTGACCTGGCTTAAATGTGTGAAAACCAAAATTTTCAAATAGTCGTTGCTCTAAATCCATCTTCATCGGTTCGCTTCTCTTTCTTCTCTCAGTTTTTGGATTTGATATAAACGAAACTCAAAATAATCTAGTGCAGGATTGAGTTGTTTTAACGATCGATAGGACCAGTCTTGATAAGGAGGTGAACATTCTAATAAAAAATCAGAGGTCTTTGTTGTTATAAAAGAGTCAAAAGGAAAGTCACCTGTTAACGCTAGTTCCATCAGATGATCTTTGATCGTGCTGACTTTTATTTTTCTCTGTTCAGCTAGCTTTTCTACTGAATCTAGCCGCTCTAGATACGCTTTTGTTTCGTTCATACTTTTATTTTCATTTTGCTTAATCATTTGTAGGATTAATGCTTTTAAAAAACTACCATCTGGCATCTGTTCGATTGTAGACAATAAATGATGTAGTTTTTCTTTTGAAAACATAAATCGGTCAAACGGATTCCCCTGATCATCAGCTAATTGAAACGCTGTTTTGCCGATTTGTTGATAACCAGAGAATTGCTTTACAAAATAATTTGCTTCTTCATCAGATAAACAAGAAAAAATTTGAGTCCATTCTTGCTTGACCGTTTTAATCAATTCGACTTTTGGCATTGATTTTATATACATTTTTACTTGTTTTTGGTACAATGGCGATTGCTCAAGAGGGATATAGTTTTTATTTGTATAGGATAAATGAGAGACGACTTGTACCGTAAATTGTAGCAATCGCCAAATCATTTCGTCTGTCTTACCAAAATGATAATTGTTGATCCAAGAAAAATTGGTTAGATACCGATGCGTGTCTAGCTGCCCTTTGGTTGTGATTTGAACTTCGCCATCGACCGTTTGTCGCAATAATTTTTGCTTAATCAGGTCAGCGATTATATTATTGAATTGCACTTCTGATAACGCTGGAAAAAGCTGAAAAAAATGTAAATTTTCATATAAAAAACCATATAGTAACACTGAACTAGTCCGTTTGCCTTTTAAAAGATGATACAATGTTGAGGTTCGTGCCTTGTATCCGTGCTGAAATAACGCTAAAATAAAGAAAGGTTCCATATTTCCACCTCTTTCAATGATAGAATAGGATGTGCTCATATGTTATGTAAAATAATTCCTGAAAAATGTATTGCTTGTGGTCTGTGCCAAGTATATGCACCAGAAATTTTCGATTATAATGATGATGGAATCGTCATTTTAAAAAATGATAACGAAGCTTATCAGGAGTTTGTTCCTGAAAGTGAAAGAAACAATGCCTTAACAGCGTACCGCAAATGTCCTGTTCGTGCAATAGAGATTACAGAAAAATAATGAAAATCAGCTTGTTTCTTAACTCAATAGTAAAAGGAGAAAATACTTATCGAAAGACTTTATTTTCTCCTTTTATTGTTTTATTTGATCGTTTTTAGCCATTCAATCAACAGATTGGCGACTTCTTGTTGTTGCTCGTCGTTATTAATCTGAGCTGGCTTGTCGCCTTTTTGTTCACCGTAACTGCCGAATCCAGCATGGTTTCCACCTTTGATTTCTTCAAAAATAGTTTGTTCAGGTAAGTCTTTTTTTGCCTGATCATAGGATTGCCAATTCAAAACACCATCAACAGAACCTGTCACTGACAGTACTTGTCCTTTAAACTTTGTAAGACTGCCTTTTTCGTCAGGATAACTTGCTAGGAAAAATACACCTTTTAATGCATTATTGTCTTGCTCAGCAGCAAAGCGACTAGCCATAACACCACCTAGTGAATGTCCGCCAATCACGTAACTGGTTAGATGATTAGAGCGAATAACTTCTTCTGCTTTATTTTGGCCTAAAACAGCTAGATTCAACGGTTCTTTTACTAGGTAGACTGAAAATCCGGCCTCTGCTACCTTTTCAGCCCAAATGCTATAACTGGCACTTTCAACCAAAGCTCCCTGATAAAAAATCAGAGCGGGTTTCTCTTTATCCCCTTTGAAAAATAGTGTACCATTTTCATTGCTTGCTTTTTGAGATGCTTCTACAGCCATTGTCGTAGGTGTATAGGTAATGGTTTTTATGTAGAATAATCCCACCAAAATCACTAATACAAATACTCCTAAAAACCAAAGTAGTCGTTTTTGCCATTTTTTCATTTTATTTCTCCTTTCGTTTTTGATTCATTTATTTTATCAGAAATTTTTCTATAACTAGAATTTTTTGTTTTGACAATAAAAAAACATAGCGCAAAACAAATCGTTCTACTCTATGTTTATTCAGTTTATATGCATGTTCTATTTCGTTATTGTCTTTTTATTACTCAGCTGATATTGTTTTCTGGAAAGCCAAGGTAAAAGCTTTGCATGCAGGACTAAGAAAACAGCACTCACAATTGCACCTTTGATCAGGTTAAAAGGAACAATGCCAATCGTAACATATTTTGCTAACGACATTCCTAAGAATTGACCTGCTGATACGCCAAACAGTTTTAAATAAAGAGGTGTGATCACAAAATAATTTGCGACACCCATGAAAACAGTTAAAGCGATTATTCCTGTAGCGATACCTAAAATTTTATTTGAAAGCTTGTCGCTTCCTCGTCTGAAAAAATAATACATTGGTAATGTGAAGACAATCGTTGCAAAAAAGCTAGCGGTGTCCCCTACTAAATTTTGTGGTGATGCTCCAGTTGTAAATAGATGCAGTGCAGATCTTATAAAAGCCGTACTGATTCCAGCTAATGGCCCAAATAAGAACATACTGATCATAACGGGAATGTCGCTAAAATCAATTTTCAAAAAACTTAACGACGGTATGATCGGAAACGCTACAAACTGTAATACCACACCGATTGCTGCTAACATTGCTACACTTACCATTTTTTGTACCTTGTTGTTTCGCATATGAAATCCTCCTGTTTAAGGACCCATCTTCAAACGAACTTCTCTAAATTGACTTTTCAGTGATTGCTCTTGATTTGCTGTGAGATGTTGCTTGGTCGAACGATATGATTTGTATCGCTATAGATTGCAAAGCTATTCCCAATTTTATTGGTAAGTGCTTAACAGTTATTGAACGTACGACAACTCACCCATATTTAGTTTTAGTTAAGTATGGTGTGTCAATACGAAGGAAACTTCTCTCACGTTGTACGCCTTGTACTGTTCAACATCTGCTCTGTCCTTTGGTCAATCGCGGTCCTTCAATTCTTAGAGCTTTAGCTCTTAGAGATTGATGAGATCGAAACGAAGTGCAGTGTTTCAGTATGAAGGTGACTTCTCTCGCTTTGCTCGCCAAGTACTGTTCAACATCTGCTCTGTCCTTTGGTCAATCGCAGTGTTTCACAGCAAAAACTCTATTTTCCAGCAGGGAAAATAGAGTAGAGTTATCTTATCTGAAAAATGCCAATTCAAATAAGCCCTATCTTCTTTATCCAGACTTTACTGTCGGTATTGGAATTTCACCAATTCAGCCACTTCAAATGAAGTAGGTCGTGGACTATAACCACCGGTCGGGAATTGCACCCTGCCCCTGAAGACGAACCTTTATTAAATTTTTGTACAACTCAAGTATACAACCTTTTTAGAAAAAAGCAATATTTATGTTCAGAACGTCACATGTAAATGATCTGTACTCGCTGTTTTTATTGCAAAAAAGAGTACGTTAAAACGAACCTATCGTCTTAACGCACTCTAAAAAATTATTTTGATTGATTCATTAAAACACTGATTTCTTTTTTATTTAGATTACGGTATTCACCTGGACGTAATCCTTTTAACGTTAGATCGCCATATTTTTCTCTCTTTAATTTTTGAACTGGGTAACCCACAGCCTGTAGCATTTTTTTCACTTGATGGTTACGCCCTTCATGAATTGTCAATTCCACTATGCTTGTGTTTGTTTTAAGGTCAACGGATATGATCTCAAAAGCCGCTGGCGCAGTTTTATACCCTTCGATTTTCATGCCCTTAGTCAGCGGAAGTAAATCATGTTTCTTAGCTAATCCTTTAACTTTTGCTACATACACTTTATCGATTTCGTGACTTGGATGCGTCAATTTTTGAGAAAATTCACCATCATTCGTTAGTAATAACAATCCTGAAGTATCATAATCCAATCTACCAACAGGATAAATCCGTTCTTTAATGTGAGAGAAAAAGTCCGTAACAACTTTCCTACCCTTATCATCAGAGACAGCCGAAATAACCCCTTTAGGTTTATAGAATAAATAATAACCATACTCTTCCTTATAAATCGGTACATCGTCTACTTCAACCTTGTCGTTTTTTCCGACTTGAGTTCCTAATTCACGAATGATTTTCCCGTTTACTTTTACACGTCCATTGACAATATACTCTTCTGCTTTTCTACGTGATGCAATTCCTGCATGCGCAATTACTTTTTGAAGTCTTTCCATTTAGTTTTCTTCCTCCGCTTCCTTTGTATCCGTTGTTGGTTCTTCTTTATTTAATTCTTTGTAACGGTCGAAAAAGAGGTCTAAAGGTAACTCTTCTGCGATTTCTTCTTCCATTTGATGGATGTCCGGCAACTCTTCTAAAGATTTCAAGCCAAAATAATCCATAAAATAAGGTGTTGTTCCATATAAAATAGCTCTGCCGGGACCATCTACTCGCCCCTTTTCTTCAATCAATTGACGAGCAACTAATTTTTGCATGGAGCCAGCTGACTGTACTCCCCTGATTTCATCTACTTCTACTCTTGAAATTGGTTGCTTATAGGCAACAATCGACAAGGTCTCAAGAGCTGCTTGAGATAGAGAATTAGAAATCGGTGATTGCGCATATTTTTTCAACAATGGTGCAAATACCTTTTTAGTAGATAGGACAAAATGATTGCCAACTTCTAAAATATTTAATGCTGCTTGTTTATCTGATGCATAGCGTTCTTTTAAAGCGGTCAAGGCTTCATATGTTTTGGCAGTGGATAATTCTAGTAAATAAGATAACTCTTCTAAACCGATTCCTTCTTCACCAACAACAAATAAAATCGCTTCGATTTGACTGATTGTGGTCACGCTGTTTCCTCCGTACTTGATTCAATTTCTTCAGACGTATTGTATAATAAAATAGTACCGTAATTGTCCTCTTGCTCTACGTGAATAACTCCTTTTTTCATCAATTCCAACAAAGCCATAAAAGTAGTAACAACCTCTTGCTTAGAATATGAAGTGAAAAATGATTCAAAATTTATTGGTGTATCACGAGCAATTTGTCGCATTTTTTGTGAAATTACTGTAATTTTTTCTTCAATCGATACATCATCACCCGCAACTGTTGTCTCAACTGGTTGTCGGCTTTTTTTCTTTTCCAACATTGCATGAAACGCTAAGAATAAGTCAATCGTATTTAATTGATTCGGCGTAAGTAAAGGATTGTCGTCCTTATACTCATCAATATCCATTGGTTCTTTTGTATAATACAGACTTCTTTCCGATTCTTTTTCATGTAAAAGGCCCGCTGCATATTTGAATTTACGATACTCTAATAACTGGGCAACCAAAGCATCCCGTGGGTCTTCGCCATCAAAGATTTCATCGTCTTCTGTCATTTCCAACTCTTGTTTGGGCAAAAGCATCTTACTTTTAATGGCCATCAAGGTTGCTGCCATTACGATATATTCTCCAGCAATCTCTAGCTCCAACGTTTTCATCGTATGGATATAGTTCATATACTGTTCCGTCACTGCAGCAATCGGGATATCGTAAATATCTATCTCCAATTTTTGGATTAAATGCAAAAGAAGATCCAGCGGTCCTTCGAATACATCTAATTTTACATTAATTTCCTGCAAGTTCATCCAACTTTCTTTTTCAGCTCTTTAGTTTACCATAAAATTCATGACTTGTGTTCTTTCCACTTAGATAAATAAGCAGATGTGGCTAAGGTCCCGTAAATTTTCATTTCTGGGTACAGTTCTACCACTTCATTTAATAAATCAAAGCCCACCTTTTCACCTCTAAAAGAAGGATTGATCGATATATCATGTATAATCATTGCTTCAGACGTTTCTACTTCAATTCCCACAATCCCCTGAATATTTTGTTCGCCCGCAGGTATCCAAAAAAGCAAATGCAAATCAGCTTCTGTTTCATACATATCTATTTCTTTCAACTGTGACTGATATTCAGTCAGTTTTTGATGGAAGCTTAATAATCCCATTGCAATTTTTCGTTGCTCTTTTCGATAATACGTTAACATGATCTCACCTTCTTTCTTCCAATTTTTACAAGTTAGGCTCTTGGAAAGTGCTGTTTATACACGTCAGCCATTCGCTGTTTGGTAATATGCGTGTAGATTTGAGTTGTAGATATATCAGCATGGCCCAAAAGCTCCTGAACAATTCTCAAATCAGCACCATTTTCCAATAGGTGTGTGGCAAAGCTATGCCGTAACGTATGCGGTGTAATATTCTTATTGATTCCAGCCGCTTGAACGATTTGTTTCAAATTTTTCCAAACCCCTTGACGAGACAAAGGTTTGCCGTGGTGATTGACAAATAAATGCGTTTCATTTTGATTTTTTTTAATTAAAAAAGGGCGTGCTTCCTCCAAGTACTTTTCGATCCACTGAATGGCATAATCACCTAAAGGAATGATACGTTCTTTATCGCCCTTGCCGATTGTTTGAAGTAACCCCATTGCTAAATGCAGGTCACCAATTTTCAAGTCTACCAATTCAGTCACTCGCAAACCAGTTGCGTACATGACTTCTAAAATCGTTCGGTTTCTTACCCCTAAAGGTTTTGTGGTATCAGGTGTTTCGATCAATAAAGTAACTTCTTCAACTGAAAGTGTACTTGGAAGCTTTTGAGCTTTTTTTGGTGAATCAATATGCTGCATCGGATCGTGATCCGTGATTTGTTCTTGTCGTAAAAATTGATGAAAACCTCTTAAACTGGAAATCATACGGATGATTGTTGCCGACGAGTTATTCTCATTATGTAGTATCTGCAGGTATTCCATAATAATATAGCGATCAATCAGTTGCCAAGAGTCGATTTTTTGCTCTATAAGAAAAGCTATATATTTATATAAGTCCCGTTCATAGCTTTTTCTTGTATTAAGAGAAAGCCCGCGTTCTATTTGTAAGTAATGCAGATAGTCAATCACTTGTTCTTCCATCTATTTTACCTCATTTCTTTTTATTATCATATCAAAGAATTCTAACAAATGTATAGTAAAATCAGTGAGAATATTTTTTAAATAAAATTTTCTTTCTAAAACAATTAAACTTCTCTGCTTGAAAAAATCGCCACCAGCTGTTTAAACTGTGTGACGATAATGGTTAATCTACATATTGTGTTAAAAAGCTCTCAACTTTCGCTTTATACGCTTTTGGATCAACGGTATAGGCTTTTGCATGAGCAGCACCTTTTACAACCAATTTTTCTTTTGGTACATCTGTAGCATTATAGACTTCATCCAACATTTCAAATGGCACAAACTTATCTGCATCACCATGGATAAATAGCATTGGAACTTTATTTTTTTTCAGTTGCGCAACTGAGCTTGCTTCCCCGAAGAAATAACCAGCACGAATTTTAGTGATCAAACTTGTAACAGGAACTAATGGAAATGAGGGAAGATTAAACATATCTTTTAATTGATAAGCTAATTCCTCATTTACGCTAGAATAGCCACAATCTTCAACGATTGCTTTGACATTTTTCGGCAACTTCTCGCCACTTGTCATCATCACTGTGGCACCACCCATACTAATACCGTACAAAGTAATTTGTGCATCATTACCGTTTTCAGTTAGCACTTGATCGATCCACTGAAGGTAGTCTTTTCGCTCTGGCCAACCAAAACCAATATAATCTCCTTCACTTTCTCCATGTCCTCTAGCATCCGGCACTAAAACATTATAGCCCCAATCATGGTACATTTTAGCAAAACTGGCCATTGTTTCAGCACTACCCATATAGCCATGAGCCATAATAACATTTTTATCTGTTTTTTTATCAGCTGGTAAATAGATTGCTTTTAGCTTTAAATCGTCTTTGGATGTCATTGTCCAATAGGTTCGATTATTTTTGTCTTTAAACCATTTTTCCTGTGGTGTTTTCGCTTCAACATCTGTTCCAGGAGTACCACCTGCTAGAAAATCTTTTTCTGATGGAACAACTGCGTAATTGTAGAAATACATCCCAGCTCCCGTCAACACAATTACAACCAATACGACTATAGCTATCAAAATTTTTACGATTCGATTCATCCCACTGCTCCCTATTTAATAGTATTATTTGATCAAATGGGCTTAGTCTAACTCAAACACCATAAATAATACTAACTTTTTTCAAATTCTTAAATAGTATAATGTTTTATTGGGATTTTCGCAATATTAATCACAAATTATGGTCTTTTTCTCGTTTTGATAATCAGCAAAAATCATTTCAAAATTGTCAATGATATTTCGATGTTTAGAAAGAGAAAGCAAATAAATTTCTTGTAGTGAAAAGTACCCCACATCATTGGTCTCGACACCTGTGGCTAATAGTTCATTTTGAGGTTCACATCGAATGAAAAACTTATAAGTATACGTCAGTGCTGGCGGAAAGTCATGTTTTGATTTATCCAATACAGCAATGAGCCTCTTCGCCTTAACCGTTAAACCCGCTTCTTCTAAGGTCTCCTTTTCAGCAATCTCGCTTGGTGAATAACCAATATCAGCCCAGCCGCCTGGCAAAGACCAAGCGTTATCACTTTTTTCTTTTACTAATAATAATTTTCCTTCTTGATTGAAGACAACTGCTCGAATATCTACTTTTGGCGTAGCGTACCCTTCATCTTGATCAACAAGAATTGCTAAATCCTGATTTGATAGATTAAGATACAATATACTCATTAGTTCTTTGGTTACTTGAGATAGTTCTTCGTAGCGTTCTTGATCAAAAATATCTTTTCCATACTTTTTACCTGTTTGTGCAATACCTTGAAGCTTTGCTACTAGCAGACTTAATTCTTTTTCCATCGATACACCTCGTTTTCTTCTATTTTAGCGATAGAGTAATTATTTAAAATAGTTTAGGAAAAATCTTAAGAAAGAAAAAAGAGATTAAGTAAAAGGATTAGCTCCTTTCACTCAATCTCAAACTTACTTTATTATTTATTTTCAATCAATTTAAAACTAGACCAAGGTTTTAAGAAGTCTAATAAGAATAACTCATCTTCAGAGATACGACCCACAACATTCACTCGTCCGTCATTTTTCATTTCCTTTAACGCGATTTGGGTTTCGCCTTTATATTGACCATAATCAACATTATCAATCAATACGTCTCCTTTTGTCATATCATTTGTATTATGAGCTGGAAATGCACGATCTTTAAAATGAATCCTTGTCATAGTAGAACGTAAAATATATTCTGAACGATCACCACGATAAGAATGAAGACTTGTGAACAAGACTTCTCTTTCGTCGGCTGTAATGTCTTGTGCAACATCGACTTTTACAGATGGGTATTCCGCATTAAATGCCTCTGCCATTGCCTTAAGTTCTGCTTCTGATGCATAAGCATTTCCAACTAAGATATCATCGATTAAACCTGTCAATACTAAATGTTTCACTTGAGTAGCGATTTCTAGATCACGATGGTCTTCTAATGAACATAATCCATCTTGTGTTGGCCAAGGACCAAAAGTTGCATCATGAGAGTTCACAAAAGCCATAGTATTCAAGTTATATTTCCTGAATTTTTCAGAACAAAAAACAAAATGATCGTAGCCTAAACCAGAATAACGATGCGGATAAAAATTGTGCGAACCTAATAAATTATCCGTATTCGGTGAATAGCTCATAATATTATCAACATAGCTTGTTCCTGTACTCATGTTAATTTCGATTTTAATGCCAAAAGGATTACGTGTCATTTTTGCTTCTTCGGCGCCAGTAAAGCCAACATCCAAACGTACGCCGTAAGCGCCCATCTCGTCAAAAAATGATAAGTCATCATAAGAGATTTCTAATTGTTCAAATAAGGCAGGATTGATATCAACCATGACTTCCATTCCAAGACTATTGGCATAATCAACAACTTTTTTAAACTCTGCTAATACCTTTTCTTTGTCTTCTGTAATTTGAAGTAAACTTGTAAAGACACGTTTAAAACCATATTTATGTGCTAAGTCTAGATAAGCTTTGTCCTTTTCAAAAGTTGAACGTTCTGGATAAATAGAAATACCTAATTTTCCCATTATTACTGCCTCCTAAGATTTGTATTGATTATAATGTATCCATTTTCATTATAGCAGAATAAGAAAAAGTGGTCTACACCTTTTATGAATCTTAAAAATTTCCCATTTTGGCTGGCAGTTCGATAGATGATTTGTTATTATGAGATGTAACTATTTTTGAAAGGAAGACTTAACTTTATGAAAACAAAAAAATTCATTGCTGCAACAGCTCTTTTAGCAACATTAGTATTATTTGCAGCTTGTGGACCTAACAAGGAAAAAGCAGCAGATTCTTCTGCTACCTCTTCAACTGAAACAAAATCATCTGAATCGGTTGATTTGAATTCCCTAGAATTACCACAACTATCAGATACTGTTAACGAAGATGAAGATTTAGTTGAGATGGTCACGACTGAAGGAACTATTGAAATCAAACTATTTCCTAAACAAGCACCGAAAACCGTTGAAAACTTTATGACACATGCCAAAGATGGTTATTATGACAATGTTCTTTTCCATCGTGTTATCGAGAATTTTATGATTCAAGGTGGCGATCCTAAGGGGGATGGAACTGGTGGAGAGAGCATTTGGAATGGTTCGTTTGATGATGAAATCTCAAATCAACTTTATAATATCCGTGGTGCATTATCAATGGCCAATGCTGGTAAAGATGAAAAAGGAAATGGTACGAATGGCAGTCAATTCTTTATTGTACAAAATACTGATGACATGTCCGATGGCTTACTAAAAGATGATTATCCAGAAAAAATCATTGATGCTTACAAAAAAGGTGGTACACCCCACTTAGATGGTAAACACACTGTTTTTGGTCAAGTAACAAAAGGGATGGACGTTGTAGATAAAATCGCTTCAGCTGAAACTGCTGATCAAGACAAACCTAAAAAAGACATCCGAATCGAAAAAATCAATATTTTACAAGAAGCAAAAAAATAGAGTAATAAGTAGCTAGAACAAAAGCATTTATTCGGATATAGAGCCCTGGACAAAACTGACGTTTAGTTTTATTCAGGGCTTTTTCTTTAAAGTATGGAGGAAAGCTATGAAAAAAATCTTGATCGCTGGACCTGTTGGCAGTGGTAAAACAAGCTTTGCCAAACAACTATCGACAGAAAAAAAGATTACCTACTATGAATTGGATAATCTTATTTGGAATCGTCAGCCAACTGGAGATAAACCTTACTCAGAATTAGAGTCTACCAAACAGCTGCAGACTATTTTGGCGAAAGAAAGTTGGATCATCGAAGGGACGGCAACGAAAGAGTGGATCAAACCGGCGATAGATGATGCAGATATTGTTTTATTATTGCTACCACCTTATTTCACTCGAGTTTACCGAATCTTCAGTCGCTTCATCAAACAAATAACGAATAAAGAAGTAGCTCATTATAAGCCTACACTTAATTTATTGAGAATGATGTTTGTTTGGAATCACCATTTTGAAACAAAAAATATTTTTGAATTAAAAAAATTGGCCGACCTATCGGATAAAAAATTGACCATTTTAAGAGACTCTGATGCCTATTCTTGCTATAAACGTGAGATTCTTAAAACAAATGAATTGTGAAATTTTTTCTTTCCATATCTTCATATATCACTGAAATGCTATCCATTCTGATGATAACGTGGTACTGTTAACAAAAGAGGTGAAAGCTAGTGACGTTTAATCCACAAATTGAAACGCTCATTCTTGAGGCTTCCAATCGGAAATCCCCTCACTTTGTAGCAAACGTAATCAATTTCCAGCAATTTGACCAAGAAGACGTAAAAGACACTGCACAAAAATTAATTGATGATGGACGAATTCAAGCTACAATCCATTTTCATTATAATGATTTATGTACAATTGACTTTATACCTCAGGCTATTTGAACAAATTGATTGCAAAAAAAAGACTGCCCATTTATATTCCGACAAAACAAGTTCGGATTGTAAGTGGGCAGTCTTTTCGTTTATTTATTCAATTGTTGTAGTGCCTTTTTAGGAATAGTCTCTTCAGTAACTTCCTCATA
The DNA here is from genome assembly GCF_001886225.1 of Enterococcus silesiacus. Taxonomy (NCBI): domain Bacteria; kingdom Bacillati; phylum Bacillota; class Bacilli; order Lactobacillales; family Enterococcaceae; genus Enterococcus; species Enterococcus silesiacus. The sequence goes on from NZ_JXLC01000030.1 coordinate 16,456, forward strand.
GGTTTCTACGTGTGCACCTTTATTGTAAATTTTCAAATAGCGATCCGTTGTTAGTTCATGATCTGCAGTAAAGGTCAGCTCTTTACTATTGCCATTCTTGTCAACTGTTTGTTGTGTGTAAGTTGTAATCCCATATTTATTGATACTATCAGCTCTTTTGGTTTTGACATAAACTTCTCCATTTGTGACTAAAGGGTTTAATTGATCGATGGTGCCTGAAAGCTCATCTGATTTATTTTGCGTGTATAGTTTAGCTCCAAAAAGAGCAGCACCAGAAAGTATAGCTAGTACAACGATTGCTTTGATTATTTTCAAGTTATTTCCTCCAAAATTCATTTAATAAACTTATTTTAGCAACAAAATAACTAAAACAAATCAGTCAAATATACGAACTCTTCTTAATACTTTTGGCATAGAAAATTATCGGTCGCTGTATATAGAATGTAGTTATATCAATGATTTCCGTCCTACATTGTATCTGCTAAACACCTCATGCTCTGCTCTTAACACTAACATATCTTCTCACTCAACAGCCTCAAATGCTGAAATCAATTGCTCTTTTGATAACGTTAATATGCCTGAAATACTAAGTGAGGCCATTCCAGTTGCTACAATCCATAACTTCATATGAAGCTTCTCCAACAGTTCTTTGGATGTTGCAGCATACTTCTCATCTGCTTGAATGAGTCTCTGAAATGAATCAAACGATAATTTTTGTAATTCCTGTCCATAAGAATGATGGTCGACAAATAAAAATAGATATAAATTGGTATTTGTTTGTGCAAAGTCAATATAGTTCAATCCAAAATTTGCTAAGTTATTTGAGGTTTGCTTTTTAGAAAAGAATTCAGTGTCTAAAAACTCATGTATGTTTTCCAATAACGTCAACTTCAACTCTTCCATGTTTTTAAATTCAAGATAAATAGGTTGCGTCGAGATTCCCATATGCTCTGCTACGTTTCGCGCTGTGATCGCTGAAAAACCTTTTTCTGTTAATAATTCTTGTGCAGACGCTAAAATGTGCTGTTTTTTATATACTTTTTTTCTTACCAAAATAAACCCTCCTTTTTATTTAAAACCTAAACGAGCTTTGCTATCCTTTCGGAGAAATTGAGCATACGTTATGTCACGAAACCAATGTTCATTTTTCCAGAGATCAGCTGGTAAAGCTAAACAATGATTTTTAATTTTGTATTTATTCTTTCATTTTACACTCTTTTAGTAGTTCGTTTTCTCAATAATTATGTGTATCTGTAAAAAACATGATAATTTGTCAAACTTCATCGGAATTTTATTGACCAATGCTTGTTTCACGGGCTATAGTTATATTATTGATAGAAAACGGGGGTATTTTTATGGCTAAAAATAACAGCCAAAGACTTTTATTACATACTGACAAAAAACAGTTGGAAATAATGGATACGAATAAAAATTATTTTTTACTGATAGGATATTGTTTTATTTTAATTATTATTGGGCTTCTTAGTGAACCTATCTCAACTTTATTAGCTGGTATGGTTCGAATTTTAACTTCGCCTAGTAATTTATTGACTGATTATATTGAACTTGGCACATTTGGCAGTGCATTTTTAAATAGCGGTCTACTTACACTCATCAGTGTTCTGCTGGCAAAAAAAGAAAAAATTCCGATCAACGGCCCTATGATCGCCGCTTTATTTACTGTATCTGGCTGTTCTTTTTTTGGGAAAAACTTGTATAATTCAATTCCAATTATTATTGGTGGACTATGCTATGCAAGAATTGTGAAAAAACCATTTTCACAATTTATCGTCGTTAGCCTGTTTGGTAGTGCTCTCTCCCCTATTATCAGCTATCTCACCTTTGGTCTTTCTTTGCCCTTAGTTCTTTCGTTTCCTTTAGGCTGTTTCGTTGGTATTTTCATTGGCATGATTTTACCACCTTTGGCCTCACATGTTCTGACTTTTCATCAGGGCTTCTCATTGTATAATGTTGGCTTCACTTCTGGCCTTATTGCAATGATGTTTACAGGGATTTTAAGAATGTTTGGTTGGAAAATCGAAGGTAAGAACTTAGTTTCAGTTGATTATCATTCAAAACTGCTTATTTTTCTATTATTTTTGTTTTTATTACTGTTTTTCGTTGGTTTTTTGGTCAATCATTTTTCACTGAAAGGCTTAAAAGAAATCAGCAAAACTTCTGGGAAATTAATCACTGACTTTATTTCTATCGCAGGTGTTGGAGCCACTATGATGAATATGGCGCTGATGGGGTTGTTACTTGTTGGTTATACGCAGATTAGTCACTCGACACTCAACGGACCGATCGTAGGTGCCATTTTATCTGCAGTTGGCTTCAGTGCTTTCGGTAATCATCTTTTAAATAGCTTACCATTATTGGTGAGTGTCTTTTTAACGGCCCAGTTGTCTTCTGTTTTCGAAGTAGATCAAACGACTGTCGTACTTGCAGGAATCTTTGGTACAGGTCTAGCCCCGATTGCTGGATATTATGGTATTACTTTTGGTTTGCTTGCAGGATTTTTACATATGTCGCTGGTCACAAATGTTAGCTATCTCCACGGTGGACTGAATCTTTATAATAATGGGTTTTCTACTGGTTTTGTGGCGGCTGTCATGGTACCATTACTTGATAATATTTTACAGATTAGAAAGGTGAAACAACATGCAAGAAAGAGAAAAGGCTAAACGAATTGTAGACGAATTATTGACTTACTTTTTTTCGAATGATATAACCAAGATTCAGATTGGACTGGATTTTACTTCTGAAGGTTTTCGTATCAAAATTAAAGGTAAAACTGAAGAAGAACCAGAGAATGTCCTACATTTATTAGAGTTATTAAATACACCCAGAGATCTAAGTATTGAGTGTTATTATGATGAATTACTCGGTATTACCCATCATGAAGAAGAAGATTATCACCTGCTAGGTTTAATGATTGACGAAGCAGAAATTAGTTTTGATTCACCTGATTTTGAAATTAACGTATTTAGAAAAAAATAACCATTGAATAAAAAAAGACGAGATAACCTGTGAATGGATCGGCTATCTCGTCTTTTTTCATTCGTAAACCGCACGAGTGCCGCCAATTAATTTAGGCCGTGTGCGTAAATAAGTAGTATGAGCTCCACCTATTTCTTTGATTGAAGTGCGGACTGGCACTTGGACATGTTGGATATGCATACCGATCGAGGTGTCTCCAATATCTATGCCACCTTGCGCCGTGACTTTTTCTATAACGACAGGATTTTGGAATAGTTTAAACGCGGCAACTGCCGCAGCTCCTCCTGCGTGAAGAGCAGGTACAACCGAAACGATCTCAAACTGATGGCGTTTGGTGATTTCCTTTTCAACAACGAGCGAACGATTGATATGCTCGCAACCTTGCACTGCGAAATGAATCCCTTTTTCATCTAAAATATCTTTGATTATTGAAACAATCATTTTGCCGATCTCCAAATTAGAGTTTTTACCAATCATGCCTCCAGCAACTTCACTGCTGCTACAACCAAGTACAAAAATGTCACCTGTTTCTAATTCTGTTTGTGCAAAATATTCCTCAAGACCTTGTAATAGTTGTTCTTGATAGCTTTTTAAGTCACTCACTTACTTTTCCTCCATTCTGTCCTCTATTTTAATCTATAGTAGCTGATATTTAACAATTCGTCAAAATGGATAAAAAAACACCCAAAAAATTTGGGTGTTTTACTTTGTGCTATTTACCATCGACGATATTCAAACGAACTTTTTTCGGCCCATCCACACGTACACTGTATACAATCGTACGAATTGCTTTTGCAACACGTCCTTGTTTGCCAATGATACGACCAATATCTTCAGGTGATACAGTCAAATTATACTCTAGAAAAACATCAGATTCTTCTATTTCTAATTTAACTAGCTCAGGTTGACTGACTAATGGGCGAACGATAGTTAAGACTAACTCTTTCACATCTGTCATCATCGGTCACCTTATTTCTTTTCAAGTTTAGCTTCGTGGTGTTTTTTCATAACGCCTTCTTTTGAAAGGATGTTACGAACAGTATCTGAAGGTTGAGCACCTTTAGACAACCAGTCTAAAACTAAATCTTCTTTTAAAACTACTTCTGCAGGATCTTTTAAAGGATTGTAAGTTCCAACAGTTTCGATGAAACGTCCATCACGAGGAGAACGAGAATCTGCGACTACAATACGGTAAAAAGGACTCTTTTTAGAACCCATGCGTTTTAAACGAATTTTTACTGACATTTTATATATTACACCTCCATTAACTTAATCACAAATGTTAGTTTACCAGATTTAAAGCAAGCTGTAAAGAGTTTTTTCTTTACACCCTAAAAAAAGCATTAAACCGCTGAATTTTGGCACTTTAAGCTAAATATGCTATACTTATTTTACCTTGGCAGGGGCAATCAACAGTTGCTTAACAAAAATAAGCTATGAACAATATTGAAGTTTTTTTTCTCTAGTTCATAGCTTATTTTTTATCCGTTCTTATTTGATAGCTCATAGACATAATAATCAAATAACGTCTGCTCCTCAAAACCTATGGAGCGATAGAGATGAAATGCTACTTCATTCGTTGATTCAACTTCTAACTAACTGTTGTTGCTTGTTCTTTTTTAGCCGCTATTTTTTTATTAGGGGAATCGATTAATTCATTTAAATCGCACTGTCTACCTCATCGGTTTTATCTATGTTAATATCGAATAATTGGTTTGTAATACAGCCGTTAGCGTAATTTTTAAACTCCCCTCTTTTGATCACTTTGTACCATCCTCGTCTAAAATATGGGTGCTATTTTCATATCTAAAGCAACTCGTCACATGATCATTGATGACCCCAACCGCTTCCAAAAAAGCATAGATAATCGTGCTGCCAACAAACTTAAAGCCTCTTTTCTTTAAATCTCCCGTGATTCTATCAGATAAATCATTCGTTGTTGGAATATCTATTTGGTCATGATAAGAATTTTTTAAAACACTATGATTATTGAACGCCCATAAATAGTTGGAAAAAGTCTCAAATTCATTTTGGATTTCAATAACTTTTTGAGCATTATGGATTGTTGCTTCGATTTTTCTGCGATTACGGATGATTCCTGGGTTATCCAACAATTCCTCAACCTTTTTTTCATCGTAAGCAGCAACTTTTTTTATGTCAAAATAATCAAAAGCTTCATCAAAATGACCTTCTTTATTTAAAATAGTTTGCCAGCTTAGTCCAGCTTGGTGAATATCTAAGATTAGTTTTCTAAATAAACGCTGGTCGTTATGTATTGGAACGCCCCAAACTGTATCATGATAGTGTTTCATTTCGTCGTTAGCTTCTGCCCAAGAACATCTTTGTTTCACCATTTCCCCTCCAACCATTCAGCCTCAATTTTTTATGCTACTTCTTTATTTTAACAAAATTTCTGAAATAATGTTTACAACCTCAACTGTACTATGTATACTAGTACACAACAAACACACTTTTTTTAGAAAGGAGACATTTATGGTTTCTATTGATAAAACAAGTAGTAAACCTTATTATGAGCAACTCATGCTAGGTATCAAAGAAGACATTTTAAGTGGAATACTTCAGTCTGGTGACCGCCTACCTTCTGTCAGAGAAATGGCCCGCCAACTCATGATGAATCCTAATACAGTCAGCAAAGCTTATAAATTATTAGAAACACAAGAAGTGATCGTTACTGTCAAAGGTAAAGGAACTTACGTGAAAAAAATCGATACCGAGCTCCGCGATGACTATCAGATTCAAAAAATAAAAAAGAAATTTAATGAGTTGATTATTGAAGCAAATTATTTAAACGTTTCTAAACATGAACTAAGTCAATGGTTGGATGAAAGTGATCAGCACTTGAAGGGGGAGTAAATATGAAAATAGAGAATTTAGAAAAAAGAATTGATCAAAAAGTTATTTTGAAAGAGCTCAACTTGACATTCAATAAAGGAGAAATCACTGGCTTGATTGGTCGAAACGGTTCTGGTAAAACCACTTTTTTTAGATCCGTTGCAGGACATTATGAATTGGATCACGGGAAGATTCTTATTGACCAGGAAGACATTCAAGAAAATAAATTACTCAAGCAAAAAATTTTTTATATTGATGAACAATACAATTTTCTTTCAGGCTATACATTGAACAAATTGCTGCTATTTTACCAAAATGCCTATGCTGGTTTTAATAAAGAAAAATATTTAACTTTAACTAAAAAAAATAATCTGAATCCTCGTTTTAAGTATCGTTCGATGTCTAAAGGGATGCAAGGACTTTATAAGATGATTTTAGCTATCTGTTCTAATGCAGATTACTTGTTACTAGACGAGCCTTTGGATGGATTAGATATTATTGTTAAAAAGAAGGTTTTAGGCATTCTTTTAGATGATGTCAGTGAAAATAGTCGTTCAATCATTATCTCTTCTCATAATTTAAATGAGCTGGAAAGTATTATTGATCGTGCGCTAATTTTGAAAAGAAACCACATCCAACTTGATTATCACTTAGAAGTTCTAAGAGAACATGCTCGCAAAATACAAATGGTCTTTAAAACAAAGAAAGTGCCTCAACTTGTTAAAGAAAATAGCCGCCTGCTTCACTTTCAAGGACGGGTCGTTACAGCGATCTTTGAAAACTATACCCACGAATTAAAAACGTTGATTCAAGCAGAACAACCGATTTTATTCGAAGAACTGCCTTTAACCTTAGAAGACGTCTTTGAAGCGAACCTTGCCAATGAAGAAACCGACTACTCTTTACAAGGAGAAACGTTATGAATAAACAATTAATGACTATTTTGAAAAAACGTTATGGACTGGTTCTAATGATTACAAGTCTTTCAATTATTTTGTTTTATACCTATATGGGTGTCAGTGATCTTAATCATTGGAAGGATACGAACACTTATTATAACTCCGAGCAATACTTAGATGATTTGAGAGGCATGTCAGAAGATGATAATCCAAGATATACTGGACTATCGCTTAAAGAGCGCCAAGAGTTAGATAAAAAAGAAGGATTGAATTTATTTTATCAAGTAGATTCGTATGATGAACAGGGAAAACTAGAGACTACTTCTCCAAACGATGATTCTTACTTTACAATGTACTTCAATGAAAATCCGCTTCTTTTGCTAGCGATTGTTGTAGCTGCAGGATTTTTTGTATTTTTTGTTGATTTAAGAACATCCTTCAATGAATTTCTTTTTTCACTAGGTGTCTCCAAACGTAGAATCTATTTCTCAAAGTTTGCCTTGATCTCACTACCGCTATTAGGCAGCATACTTCTAGCTAAGATTTTGTTTGTTAGTATTATTACAACAGGAATTCCAGCTGAGTATGTCAATATAAGTATGATGGATTTGTTAGCGAATGTTTTAGCTAGTTGGACGACATACATTCTTTACTTCTTTATCGCGGCATTTATCGGTTTGGTAACAGGCAATCTGATTTTAGGTCCTCTTACTGCTCTTGGCTTCTGTTTATCATTAGAATTTTTCATTACAGCTGTCATCAATGCATGGTATTATTTTACCAAGACAACAACGGATCTCTATGTAACGAATAAATTCTTTGTATATACTGTAGAAAAGGCCCCTATATCGATATTGCCAGTTATTGTGGCTATTGTCTTGCCATTGTTGGTACTCGCTGTTGGTTCATATCTGTTTCCTACGCTTACTTTGGAGAAAAAAGGAAACTATTTGCTGTTTGACACGCTTAAAATCCCAGTTGTTATTGCTATGGTCATTTATGTTCCTATTGTTCTTGTATTTAACCACGGATACTATAGCTATGAAAATGGCGCTTCCCCAATTCCTGGTTTGTTGATTTACGGAATAATTACTGCTTTAATCGGAAGCTACCTTGTTTTTAGGAAAGAAATCCACGGATCAATCAATCGGAGAAGACAGGTGAAAAATAGCAGTAACGTTAAATCATAGCGTTACAGTCACATTCATAAAAAAGTTGAGCAAAGTCATTAGACTTTGCTCAACTTTTTTGTATTATTTTTTCTTCTTTTTCTTCTTCTTGTTTTTCTTCACCATACGATTCATGGCCATTTTTCCTAATTTACCTTTGATACCGCCACCAAGCATTTGATCCATACCAGGGATATCCATATTCCCTTTAGACATTTGCTGCATCATTTTTTTAGATTCTTTAAATTGTTTGATCATCCGATTGACTTCAACAACATTATTACCAGAACCAGCAGCAATTCGACGACGGCGACTTGGATTCAAAAGATCCGGATTTTCTCTTTCAGCTGGCGTCATTGAAAGAACCATCGCTTTTTTACGAGCCACATCTTTTGGATCGACTTTGACATTTTCTAAACCAGGCATATTATTCATACCAGGAATCATCTTCAAGAGATCTTCGATTGGTCCCATGCCCATTACTTGATCGAGTTGTTCAATAAAATCATTAAAGTCAAAGCTGTTTTCTTTCATTTTTACTGCAAGTTCTTCAGCTTTTTTCTCATCATAATCTTGTTGGGCTTTTTCAATCAATGTCAGCATATCGCCCATGCCTAAGATTCGGCTAGACATACGATCTGGATGGAAAATTTCTAAATCTGTTAGTTTTTCACCAGAACCGATAAATTTGATTGGTGCACCCGTCACAGAGCGAATAGAAAGTGCCGCACCGCCTCGAGTATCCCCATCAAGTTTTGTGATTACAACCCCTGTAATCCCTAATTGTTGATTAAAACTATCTGCAACGTTGACCGCATCTTGCCCTGTCATTGCATCAACAACAAGTAAAATATCATCTGGTTGTGCTACTTCTTTAATTTGTTTTAATTCATCCATCAATGCCTCATCGACATGCAGACGCCCTGCCGTATCAATCAAAACATAATCATTTTTCTTTTCTTTAGCTAGTGCCATTCCTTGACGAACTATTTCAACTGGACTAACATCAGTACCCATATCAAAAACAGGTACATCTAATTGTTGTCCTAACACCTTTAACTGATCGATCGCCGCTGGACGGTATACATCGGCTGCAATCATCAGTGGACGGGCATTTTCAGTTTTAATCAAATGGTTCGCTAATTTACCACCAAAGGTCGTTTTACCAGCCCCTTGCAAACCAACCATCATGATCACGGTCGGAATCCGTTCAGACTTGTTCAACCCAACAGTTTCGGTACCCAATGTCGCTGTTAATTCTTCATCGACGATTTTAACGATTTGTTGCGCTGGTGAGAGGCTCTCTAGCACTTCCACCCCTATTGCACGTTCACGTACACGTTTAGTAAAATCTTTGACTACTTGTAAATTTACATCGGCTTCTAATAAAGCCAAACGTATCTCTCTCATCATTTCTTTTACGTCAGCTTCAGATACTTTTCCTTTACGACGTAATTTGCTCATTGCCTGTTGCAGGCGATCTGTTAAACTTTCAAAAGCCATAATCTCATTCCTCTACTTCTTGTATTTGTTCTATATAACGGGCAATCGTTGTATCTTTCGGATAGGTTTCGTTTACGTAGCTTTTTAATGTCTCTAGTAATTCTCCGCGTACGATATAGTCGGAAAATAAATGAAGTTTTTTTTCATACTCTTCCAAAATTTTTTCTGTCCGTTTAATATTATCATAAACCGCTTGGCGACTGATATCATATTCTTCAGCAATCTCACCTAAAGAGAAATCATCCGCATAATACATCTCCATATAATTCATTTGTTTTTCTGTCAACAAAGTGGAGTAAAATTCAAATAATGCGTTCATTCGATTGGTTTTTTCAATTTCCATAGTTGTTGCTCCTATCTTCAATCCCTTTTAGGTTACCGATTTCAGAGTGATTAGTCAATAGTTCTTATTTGATTTTCAAGGATTTTTTCAAAAGATTCGATCAATCGATCATAATAACTTTGCGCATTTACGCAAAAATCTTTTTTAGAGAAGTGTTCTGTTATGATTTTTTGCTGTTTATTTTCCTGAGTATAGCCTGTCAAAGTAGCTTCAGCGCTTGGATCAGTGAACAATTTCTTTAAAAGCGTTAAAGAGATCGGAAATAAACTTGCTACTTCCTCTTCCTGAAGTTTAAATTCTCCTAATAAAATTTCTCGTTCTACCAAATAAACATTCGTAAATTCATTATCAATAAAATTCTCCAAATGGATTTCTACAGGGAAAATACCTAAAAAATGAGCCTGATCACTCGAAATATCCATTCCTAATTCTTCTTGTACTTCTCTAAAACCATCAATCACAGTTTCTTGCGCTAATAAGTGTCCAGCAGCTGTAATGTCCAATTGATTGGGAAAATCTTTCTTTACGGATGAACGTTTTTGAAAATAGATAATCAGCTCATTTTCTTTCATTGTATAAAACCAACAATGAAAGGTTTCGTGCCAAAGGCCTTGGGCATGAGTCTCTTGCCGTGTTGCCGTGCCGATTAGCTGATAATTTCTGTCAAAAATTTTTAGTACTTCACTTTCTGACATCCTTATTCCTCACGATCAATCACAGATTGCCAATCATTTTCTGAAATCACTTCAAGTCCTTGGGAGACAAAATAAGCCGTAGCAACACCTATCCCATCACGATGATTTCCTGAAAAGGTACCATCATAAATACTCTTACTGCCACAGGACGGACTGTTTTCTTTTAAAATAATTGTTGTGATATTGTATTCAACCAGTTTTTGATAGGCAATGATCGCTCCTTGTTTGAATGATTGGGTCATATCTTCCCCTGTTTTAGTGAGGACTACGGCTTTATCATTCCAGACATCAAACCCATCTCCCCCTTTGATTTCAGCAGGTTCTCTAGGAATTGGTAAACCACCTAGAACTTCAGGACAGACGCTGATTGCTTGACCGTTCGCTATTAATTGTTTTAAGGCAGTGATTTCTTTTGCTTGTCCATCATAGCGGCAGCAAACCCCACCAAGACATGCACTGATTCCTATCATTTGCTTCCCTCATTTCAATCTTTATTATTATACCATTTCTTTGGCTTTGAAAGTAGTTTTAGAAACATTCCATAAAGTTTTTGATACCTGTGAATCTGTGCTAAAATAACCTTGTGTTTATTTCGTATTTAAAGGAGCTAAATAGATGAAGAAAGTACTAGTCGTTGATGACGAACCGTCAATTGTCACGCTATTGACATTTAACTTAGAAAAAGACGGCTATGAAGTAATGACAGCTGTTGATGGAGCAGTCGGTTATGAGTTGGCTTTGTCTAACCAATTTGATTTTATTATTTTAGATGTTATGCTGCCGAATATGGATGGCTTAGAAATCACGAAATCACTGCGCAGAGAAAAAATCGATACACCCATTTTGATTTTGACTGCTAAAGATGATCAAGTTGATAAAATCATTGGACTAGAAATCGGTGCGGATGACTATCTAACCAAACCATTTAGTCCCAGAGAAGTTTTAGCCCGAATGAAGGCTATTTTCCGAAGATTAAAACCTGTTTCAAATAAATCTGAAGAAATGACGGAAGCCACTAAAGCACCACTGGTCTTAGGTGAAATCAGTGTAGACGAACAAAATTACGAAGTGACAGTCCGAGGTCAAAAAATCGAGCTGACGCCAAAGGAATTTGAATTACTTGTCTACTTTATCAAACGGAAAGATCGTGTGATCGATCGTGATACTTTGCTAGACCGAATTTGGAATTATGATTTTGCAGGTCAAAGCCGCATTGTTGATGTGCATGTCAGTCATTTAAGAGATAAAATAGAAATCGATCCAAAGCGTCCGGCTTACTTGACCACAGTTAGAGGATTTGGCTATCGTTTTCAGGAGCCTAAAAAATGAAAAAACGGCAACGTTTTGAATATTGGATCGTCGGAATCGTGATGTTTGGCCTGTTTGTCGGCAGTATTTTTTTAACAAATTATTTTTTCAAAAAAGAATTATTATCACAGCAAGAAGAGTACTTACAAAAAAAGGGAACCTTGATTCTCGATCAGCTCTCACCCGACTTGTTTTTAACGCAACACTTTTCAGAGCAAGAAAAAAAGCTCATTGAGCATTATTCAACAGACAAAAATGAGCGGTTGACGTTAATGAACGGGAAAGGAACGATTTTCTATGATAGTATCGATCCAACACTGCATGACTCAAGAAATAACAGACCTGAAATAAAAGCGATTCTTTCAGGGGCTGATTTTGGTTCTGCTTTGAGAAAAAGTACGACTTTAAAAGAAGAATTGCTCTATTTAGCTTTGCCAGTTGATAAAGACGGACAACTGGTCGGTATCTTACGCATGTCAGAAGAAACAACACAGTTTTCCAATAGTATCCAATCATTCAAACGATATATTTTATTCACTCTCGGGCTGTTATTTTTGATTATTACAGCATTTGTTTTTCTACTGCTGCATCAAAAAAACGAACCGCTCGTGACTGTCCTACCCGTATTAAAAAAAATCGTGAAATATCCGGATGAAGCCCGCTCGATCATTCAAGATTCTCCTGAATGGAACGAACTGTATCAAACAGTCAATCTTTTGAGCCAGCAAATGAGTCAAACGTATTTAGCTTATACCTCCACTGAAGAGCAATTTCATGCTTTATTGGATGAATTGATGATCGGTGTGTTTATTATTGATGTGGACGGCAAATTGCAACTGATCAATCCTAAAATGGTGGATATTTTAATGATCGCTGAAAAGGATGCTGGTAAAGAGTATTTTGAGGTGATTAATGAACCCGCTCTGATCCATTTGATTCATCAAGTCATCACTGAAAAAAGTTCGATACATCAAGAAATCAAGTTGACTGATTCATTGAATGAAACTATTTTAGATATGTCTTTAAGATTTATAGAAGAAGATGGCAATGACTATCAAGTTCTTGGAATCGCTTATGACTTGACTCGTGTCAGACAGTTGGAAAAAATGCAAAAAGATTTTGTTAGTAACGTTTCGCATGAATTAAAAACACCTGTTACCTCTCTGTTAGGCTTTACGGAAACTTTATTAGATGGAGCGAAAGATGACCCTGAAACACTATCGCAATTTCTAGAAATCATGCAAAAAGATGCGTTGCGTCTGCAACAACTGATTCAAGAAATTTTGCAGCTTTCTCGGGATGGCAAAAATATCTCTTATGATGATCAAGAAGTTGTTTTACTTCCTTTTACACAAGAGCTGCTACGCTCGTATCGCAAGACAATCAAAGAAAAACAGCTCACGATCAAAATTCTTGGCGATGAAACAACAACTTATACGACCAAATATGAACTGTTCTATCCAATCGTTAAAAATTTGATTGAAAATGCGATTCAATATTCTAAATCAGATGGAATAATTACAATCGATTTTGGTTATGCTGAGACCTTCTTTTTTGAAGTGAAAGATTTAGGCATCGGTATTAGCTTAGAAGACCAGGAACGGATTTTTGAACGCTTCTATCGGGTTGATAAAGCGCGTAGTCGTCATTCTGGTGGGACTGGTTTGGGCTTATCGATCGTACACAATTATACGGAATTATTAGGTGGAACGGTAACGATCGATAGTCATTTAGGTCTCGGATCAACTTTTACAGTGAAGCTACCAAAAAATTAGTAAACAAAAAAAGGCTGACGTTATTTACGTTTAGCCTCTTTTTGACTCTTTAGGGGAAGAATTTATTTTTTAGTGATTGTTCCAGAAACGTCTCTTTCAACTTTCATCGCGGTCATTGGTAAGTAACCCAACTCTTTCACAACGCCTTCTTGTACATCATCTGTCAGCATAAAATCTAAAAACGCTTTAACATCATCATCCGGTTGTCCTTTGGTATACATGTGTTCGTAAGACCAAATTTTCCAAGAATTATCTGCAACATTTTCCTCAGTTGGTTTTACATCATCAATGCTTAAGGCTACTGTTGAATCATCCATATATGAAAAAGCAAGATAACTGATTGCTCCAGGTGTTTGTGCAACGATTTGGCGCACTGTTCCTGAAGAGTCCTGCTCCTGTGATTGGATAGCTGTTGCCCCATCTAGACCCCATTTTTCGAAGGTTGCTCGTGTACCACTTCCGCTAGGACGATTGATCACAGCAATCTCTTGATCTTTACCACCTAAGTCTTGCCAATTTTTGGTCTTTCCAGTAAAAATGTCGATCAATTCTTGTTTGGTAATATTTTTCACACCGATGTCTTTGTTGACAACAGGCCCCATACCAACTACTGCCACACGATGGTCAACCAGTTTCGCCGCATCGACACCTGATTTTTCTTCGGCAAAAACATCAGAATTACCAATTGTTACAGCGCCATCGGAGACTTGAGAAAGTCCTGTTCCGCTGCCGCCACCTTGTACTGAAATCGTATAATTTGGATGATCCGCTGTAAATTGATCTTTCGCTGCATCCACTAATGGCTGTACTGCCGTTGAGCCTACCGCTACGATTTTAACAGGTTGAGTGCTATTGGCACCACTATCTTTTGATTTATTACTACTATCACTAGTCGCGGCTCCTTGATTGCCGCATCCTGCGACTAAAAGTCCTACACTTAATACAATTGCTGATAATAAACGTTTCTTCATCTTTACACGTCCTTTTCAATTAGTTACAAGATCAGTTTAACAGCGGTGTGTTAATTCTGTTTCAACGTTCTGTAAATAATGAGTAAAGGAATGTAAAGGTTATGTTGAGAAAGAAAACAGTCAAACGACTGCTCGTTTAACTGTTTTCTTTGATATAATAACCGATTCGTTTCATCGCTTCTTTTAAAGTAGCTAAATCTGCCGCATAGCTGATACGGACATATCCTTCCGCTTCTTTCCCGAATGCCACTCCTGGAATAATTGCAACTGCTTGTTCATGCGCAAGCGCCACACAAAACTTCATTGAATCTTGTTCATAACCTTTAGGAATTTTAGCAAAAATATAAAATGCGCCATTCGGTCGAGCGACTTCAAAGCCAAAAGAAGTCATTTGTTCATAAACAAAATCTCGGCGCTCACGATATTCTTCTTTCATCACAGCCGCATCGTTCATCCCCTCAACTAATGCCCTAACGGCAGCTTTTTGAGAAATGGTGGACGCTGCTGTCACTAAATATTGATGTACTTTGATTATTTCAGCAATCAATTTTTCAGGACCAAAGATAAATCCAATCCGCCAACCAGTCATCGCGTGTGATTTTGATAAACCATTGATCAAAATCGTTTGTTCTGGAATAAACTCCGCAATTGATACGTGCTGATCTTCATAGGTCAATTCACTGTATATCTCATCACTGATTACGAAAATCGGATAATTTTTCAGTACAGCTGCAATTGCTTTCACTTCTTCACGATTATACGTCACCCCAGTTGGATTACTTGGATAATTTAGAATGATTGCTTTAACTTGATCACCATGCTCCAACATTGCCGCTTCAATCATCGCAGGGGTCAAAACAAAATGGTTTGAAGTAGTGTCAATATAAATAGGTTCTGCTTGAGCTAACGTTATTACCGGTTCGTACCCCGGGTATATTGGTGCCGGCATCAAGACTTTATCACCTGGTTCCAAAATAGCTAATAAACTTGCTGAAATTGCCTCGGTTGCACCTACTGTTACTAAGACTTCAGAAGCTGGTTGATAGCTAACACCATATTTTTCTTTCATAAAAAATGTGGCTGCTTCGCGAACATCAGTCAAACCTGACATACCAGAATAATGTGAAAAATTAGCTTTAATTGCATCATGAGCAGCTGTTTTTACATGTTCCGGGGTGTTAAAATCTGGCTCTCCTAACGTTAATTTTATGATTCCTTCGATATCTGTTACTTGCTCGTCGAATTGGCGAATCATCGAAACAGCGATTTTATCTACTCGTTTGTTAAATCTTTTTGTTAAATCCATCAAACCATCCCCTCTTATCTAATCGAATCATTGTGTTCCAATGTTATTTTTCTTAATGGAATTATAATAGCATAATTCCGCTTAAAATGAAATTTGTATTTCAATTCCCTGTTTTTTCTTTCTAAATTCACATTTTACTCTTGCGAAAGCCTCTCCTCTTCTTTATAGTTAAGTGAAATGAAGGGAGAGAGCCAGATGAAAGGTATTCGAAAGATTACACCTTATGTTCCGGGAGAACAGCCAAATTATTCGGATATGATCAAGTTAAATACTAATGAAAATCCCTATCCACCGTCCCAAAAAGTCGCCGAGGTATTAAGAAATTTCGATGTTGGGCAATTAAAACGTTACAGCTCCATTGATACCCTCTCTTTAAAAAAAGCTTTAGGAGTGAAGCACAACTTATCTCCTGATCATTTCTTAATCGGTAACGGTTCAGATGAAGTCTTAGCTTTTTGTTTCCTCGCTTTTTTCAATAGTCCTGATCCAATTTTATTTCCAGATATTACGTATGGATTTTATAAAGTTTGGGCTGATTTATTTCAAATTCCATTTAAAGAGATACCGTTAAACAATCAGTTCGAACTAGTTGAAGAAGACTACAAACAGCTAAACGGCGGTATAATCATAGCTAATCCCAATGCACCTACAGGTTTATTCAAACCTCTTGCAGAAATCGAACGTATACTAAAAGAAAATCAAGAAGTTATTGTAATCATCGATGAAGCTTATATTGATTTTGCCGATCAATCTGCTGTCACACTTTTAGATAGTTACCCAAACCTGATCATTATACGAACATTTTCAAAATCAAATTCTTTAGCAGGTTTAAGAGTTGGTTATGCCATTGGCAATCCACCCTATATTCAAATTGCAGCAAGTATTAAGTCATCCTTCAATCCCTATTCTGTTGATAGGTTGGCTGAAAAATTAGCGACTGCTGCCGTTGAAGATGAAGAGTATTACGTAGGAATCACTAGAAAAATTTGTGAAACAAGAGAATGGTTTGCAAAAAAAATTGAGAACTCAGGTTTTTCTTCATTGTTTTCAAAAACAAATTTTGTATTGATGACCCATCCAGATTTAAAAATCAAAAAGCTGTATGATTATTTAGAAACACAGAATGTCTTTGTCCGTTATTTTCCAGAAATCCAACGTTTGAACAATTACTTACGCATTTCGATCGGGACACAAGAAGAAATGGAACAGGTGTATCAATTGCTAAGTAGCTATTTAGACAGGAATAAAGCGTAATTGAAATAACTCCAAGAAACCGGATATCTTGGAGTTATTATTTTAATTAAACATAGTCAAACTTATTTCATTCTTAGTTATATTACTGTTCCTTTAAAACAACTGTTTCAGTTCTTTTATGAAAAATTGGCCAATCATACTGATCGTCTTATTTTTTTGATAGAGGACACAGATTTTATTATTCGTACTATCTGCCAATGGAACCAAACGAATTTCTTTTTTAGTAAAACCTGTCACAACACCTGAGCCTGAAGCATAGGCATCTGTCTCTACCAGTAAATTCATCAAAGTTCCTCGATCATTTGTATAGATCACTGTTTCTTGTTCTTGATTTTCAATCAGATCTTCTGAAAAATAGGCAAAGTTACTCCCTTCTTGGGTAAACCGAACTTGAGGATAACAACAGAGCTGTTCTAATTCAATTTCCTTTTGCTTAGCTAAAGGATGATTTTTACCAAGAAAGATATGTGTTTTGAAGCTTCCAATAACTTCGTAGGTTAAGTTCGCTTGCTCTAAATAGCGTTCGATTCCAGATTGATTCTGACTATTTAAATAGATAATACCTAGTTCGCTATGATAACTTTTCACATCTTCAATCACTTTTAGTGTGGTTGTTTCAAATACGCGAAAATTTTTATATTGGTCTTTGAATTGCTGAATCACTTTTCCTATGACCTCACCCAAGAAATCATAATGTTGAGAAGAAATCGAAAAACGCTCACTTTTCGTCACTTCTTGATAACGATTTTCAATCATTTCCATTTGGGTCAATATTTTTTCTGCGTGCTCTAAAAAGGTCAATCCTTCTTCTGTCAGAGAAGCACCTTTATTCGTACGTATAAATAACGTTACCCCAATTTCCTCTTCTAATTCACGAATCCCATTAGAAAGACTTGGTTGGGTGATAAAAAGTTTCTTCGCTGCTTCCCGAAAACTACCATTGTTCGCAACAGCTACCACATATTTCATCTGTTGAATATTCATCGATATCCTCCGTTTTATTCAGAAAAATAAATTTTACGCCCATTTAATGCTTGGACAGGACGATTATTGAATGACAACATCCCTTCGTCGATTCGTTCGAAGAAGTCACGGTCCATTTGTTGAATAGAATCAAATACAAACCAATGAACAGGTCCTTTTGTCGGCGGCGTAGTGAGTGAGCCCAAATAATGAAAATGTGATTTTTGCTCAGGTAAAAAAATCGAAGGATTAAACCATTGCTGATGGGTTTCTGCGTTCCATTCAAGGGTAGTCTGATTTTTTGAAAATTTATTTTCCTGTGCTGTAATCGTAAACAGGCACCCAACAACCAAATTATCACCAGAATTATTCATATGAACAAGATGAAATTCCAAAGGTGAATGTTCTCCATCAAACGTATGCTCGCTTGGTGTATGAAAGTGAATATCAGTCAAATAATACTTTTCATCTTCAAAAACGATATAGCTTTCCGTATTCGGTGGAACAAAGTGAAACGTATTTTTAAATTCTTTTTCTGTAAATTCTTCCGTTTTATAACAAAAATCAATTGCTCTATTCGTGGCATCGCCATTGATTAAATTTTTTGATAGATTGACGGGTGATTGGTACGGGTACTTAGCTCCAAGTGAAAACCAGTCACAAAGTGTATGCCAATGTTCTGGTCCACGCTCTCCTTCGTATCCCCATTCCACGTCCATATTTCGAATATTTTTCATCAAACCCCACCTTCTGATTTTATCGTTTGAATAACTGTATACTAATTATTATTAACAGTCAATTTTCAATAACTGCTTTGTTCTTTTTTACTTCAAATTATAACATATCTGAATAAATCGAGCGATCAAGAAAAAAGCATAACTTTTGAATCAACGATCAAAAATTATACTTTTTATAGTACGTACTATTTATTTAACCAATTTTCAGGATCTTGTTTCCACTCTTTTAATAGTGCGACATCTTTCTCTTCAATATAGTTCGATTCTAACGCTGCATCGATCAATGTTGAATAGTTCGTCAAGGTAATCAAATCCATCTTGTGCTCTTCAAATTGGGCTTTCCCTTTTGGCAATTCATAAGTAAAGATCGCTGCCACACCAAGAACATCAGCACCCTCACGTTGTGCTGCAGCAGAGGCTTCTAATACACTGCCTCCAGTCGAAATCAAGTCTTCGATCACAACCATTTTTTGGCCTTTAAAAATACGCCCTTCAATTTGATTACCTTTCCCATGTTCTTTCGCTTTACTGCGAATATAAACCATTGGTAAATCTAAAATATCTGCTACCCAAGCGGCATGAGGAATCCCAGCTGTTGCTGTTCCTGCAATGACTTGCACATCTGGATAAGTGGCTTTGATTTTCTCTGCTAAACCTTTAGCAATGTCTTTACGTACAACCGGGTAACTCATGGTAATTCGGTTATCACAATAAATTGGACTCTTGATGCCGCTCGCCCATGTAAATGGTTCATTTGGGCTTAAAAAGACGGCTTCGATTTCCAATAAATCTTTGGCAATTTTTTTTGCTGATTCTGTCATTTGTTTGCTCCATTCCACTCATTTTTTATTTGTCGGTATGCTTTATAAGGTTCCTTAGCTTGTGTGATTGGTCGGCCAACTACAATATATGTTGAACCGATTTTTCTAGCATCAGTTGGCGTCACAACACGTTGTTGATCCCCAACTTCACTGCCACTTTGACGGATTCCTGGAGTTAAACACACAAATGCATCACTTGTCGCCTTGTGAATGTCAGAGGCTTCTAATGCAGAACAAACGACACCGTCCAGCCCTGCTTTTTCGGTACATTTCGCATAGTGGATCACGCTTTCCTTTAAAGGCACCTCAATCAATTGATCTTGTTGCATCTCTTTTTCACTTGTTGACGTAAGTTGGGTCACAGCAATTAAAATAGGTGTTTTGGCTCCAGTTTGTGTTCCTTTTGCTAGACCTTTCTTTGCCGCTTGCATCATCGTGATGCCGCCAGCCGCATGGACATTCGTGATATCGACACCAAGTTTAGCCAGACCGATCATTGATTTTTCAACTGTATTTGGAATATCATGTAATTTTAGATCAAGAAAAACAGCATGACCTAATCCTTTCAACCAACGGACGATCTCTGGTCCTTCTTGATAAAACAGTTCCATTCCTACTTTAACAAATAAGGATTCTTCTTTAGGGAATTTAGCTAAAAAATCTTCTACTTCTATTTTTGAAGGAAAATCTAAAGCGATGATTGGTCGTTGACTCATAGATTTTTTTCCTCCCGAACGTCTTTGATTAGTTGTTCCAGTGATTCGATGCCCAGTTCTGCCATTCTTTTAGGTAACTCATCAATTAATTTAGGGCAAATATACGGATCTGTAAAATTAGCCGTTCCAACAGCCACCGCACTCGCTCCAGCCATAAACATCTCTAAAACATCATCTACTGTTTGAACACCACCCATACCGATAATCGGCAAGTTAGAAATGTGAGAAACCTGATGAATCAAGCGAATGGCAACTGGCTTGATTGCAGGACCTGACAAGCCACCTGTTTGATTAGCTAAAATCGGACGACGAGTTTTTAAATCAATTCGCATCCCTAACAATGTGTTGATCATCGAAAAACCATCTGCGCCACCTGCTTCAATTGCTTGAGCAACTGGCACGATGTCCGTCACATTTGGAGAGAGTTTCACATAAATTGGCACTTTTGCCACTTTTTTCACTGCTTGCGTTAATTGAAAAGCCACATCTGGATCTGTTCCAAAAGCAATACCACCATGTTTTACATTTGGACACGAAATATTTAGCTCGATTGCCTTAACATTCGGGGCATCCCCAATTTTACTGCAGACTTCAACATAATCTTCTTCACAGGCTCCGGCAACATTAGCAATAATCGGTACATCGTATGCTTCTAAAGCAGGGAGTTTTGTATTCATGACTACATCCAAACCTGGATTTTGTAAGCCAATCGCATTTAGCATGCCACTCGGTGTTTCTGCCACTCTTGGTGTTGCGTTACCAAAACGTGCTTGCGGCGTCGTTGCTTTGATCATGATCGAACCAAGTTTTCCTAGATCATAATATTTAGCATATTCCTCACCAAACCCAAAACAACCACTAGCAGGCATAATCGGATTTTTTAATTCTAAACCAGGTATACTGATTGCTAACGGATTTTTCATCATAATACCACCTCGCTGGCTCTAAAAATCGGCCCTTCATCACATACTTTGACACTTTTTGTGCCAGTTTCGTCATCTGGCACATGACACACGCAAGCGTAGCACGCGCCCATGCCGCAGGCCATTCGTTGCTCTAGAGAAAGAAAAACATTGGGGTTGTCAGAAAATACTTGTGCGACCATTTTTAACATTCCATTGGCTCCACAAGCATATACTGCATCAGGCTGCTCTTTTTGAACCGCATCCAATAAAAGATTACCAACATTTCCTTCAACGCCAAATGAACCATCGTCAGTCGCAAAACGCGTATCCCCTAAAGCGATAAATTCATCTTGAAAATAGACGACTTCTTTAGAAGCATAGCCAAGAAAATGAACAACTTCGATTCCTTTTTGCTTTAATTGCTTGGACAGCTCGTACATTGGCGGAATCCCAATCCCACCACCAATCACATAGGCTTTTTGTCCAGCAGTCAAACAATCAACGTCAAAACCATTGCCTAATGGCCCCATAACATCTAATGTATCACCTGTTGAAAGTTCGGCAAAAACTTTGGTTCCATCACCTTCTGTTCGATAAATGATCGTACAGGTCTTTGCTTCTTTATTTATTTGATTAATACTGATTGGTCTTCTTAAAAGCATATCTGCCCTAGGAACTTTTATATGGATAAACTGACCAGGTTTTTCCATTTCATTGACTAAATCACCTGTCAAAGTCATTTGGAATATTCTAGGCGCTAATTGTTGTTGAGAGATGATCGTCATTATTTCCTGTTTCATTCATTCCACTCCTTTACAACATGTGGTTGAGAAAAAAGCCTCTATCTTCTCTTACGTCCCAAAAGGTCTGCTTTTTTCTCACTGTTTATTTAAATTTAGATAGACTCAGTTGAAAATGCTCGTGATTCAAGTACTTTCAGGATCGCTTCAGCTGTGTCTAATGAAGTAAACAATGGAACGCCATGTTCTACAGCTTCACGACGAATCATAAATCCATCTTGATTTAGATCTGAACGATTTTTATCCATTGTATTCACAACAACTTGAGCTTCACCGTGGCGAATCAGGTCTAGAACCGTTTCCCCGCCTTGATTTATTTTAAGAACGGTTTTCACTGACAATCCATTTTGTGCTAGGAAATCTGCTGTACCTTTTGTTGCAACCAAGCTATAACCGATTTTGTTGAAGCGTTTTGCTAAAGTTAGCGCTTCTTCCTTCGTTTCATCAGCTATAGTGAACAAGACTGCGCCGAAACTTGGCACGTGTAATCCTGAAGCTTCGAAAGCTTTATATAATGCTTTTTCTAGACTATAGTCAGAACCCATTACTTCACCTGTTGATTTCATTTCAGGACCTAAGTATGTGTCGACTTTTTGGAGTTTAGTGAATGAGAAGACTGGCGCCTTGATGTGTACTTGTTTGCTTTCAGGATATAGCCCATCTTGATAGCCTAAATCTGTCAGTTTTTTACCAAGAATGGCTTTTGTTGCTATTTGAGCCATTGGAATTCCTGTGATTTTACTTAAAAATGGCACTGTTCGACTTGCTCGAGGATTGACCTCGATCACATAAACTTTTTCCTCGTGAATAACAAATTGAATATTCATCATACCGATACAATTTAAACCAATTGCCAGTTTTCTTGTATAATCAGCAATCGTTTGTTGAATCTCTTTCGCTAAAGTTTGTGGTGGATAAACGGCCATTGAATCTCCTGAATGGACTCCTGCACGTTCAATATGTTCCATAATACCTGGAATCAAGACTGTCTGACCATCACAAATTGCATCAACTTCACATTCCTTACCTAATAAGTAGCTATCAACTAATACTGGATGTTCAGGTGAAGCTTTTACGGCGTTACGCATATAATCTTCTAGGTCTTTTTGATTCTCAACAATTTCCATTGCTCGTCCGCCAAGGACATAGCTAGGACGAACTAAGACAGGATAACCGATTTTATTGGCTACTGCCACCGCTTCTTTGGCGCTCGTTGCAGTATCTCCTGGCGGCTGAGGAATATCTAGTGCCTGCAATGCTTGCTCAAATAAATCACGATTTTCAGCTCGATCTAAATCTTCAATCGATGTCCCTAAAATTTTCACACCCTGTTTCACTAATGGCTCAGCTAAATTAATGGCCGTTTGACCACCAAATTGAACGATCACTCCAGTTGGTTGTTCTAATTCGATCACATTCATCACGTCTTCTAATGTTAATGGTTCAAAATAAAGTTTATCTGAAATCGAGAAGTCTGTTGACACTGTTTCAGGATTACTATTCATAATGATTGCTTCATAGCCTGCTTCTTGGATTGCTTTTACTGAGTGAACTGTTGCATAGTCAAATTCCACACCTTGCCCAATTCTGATTGGTCCTGAACCCAGAACTAGTACAGATGGTTTCTCCGAGCGAATACTTTCGTTTTCATATTCATAAGTGCTGTAAAAATACGGTGTTTGAGATTCAAACTCTGCAGCACAGGTATCAACCATTTTATAAACAGGAAGAATTTTTTGTTCGTGACGATAGTCTGCAACGGCTTGCTCGTTCAACTGCCATAGTTCAGCAATTTTTCTATCGGTAAACCCGTTTTGTTTGGCTTCTTTTAAAAGTTCGACATCTTTGATGTTATTTGCTAATGCGGTTTCCAACTCAAAAATGTGAAGTAGTTTATCTAGGAAGAATAAATCAATTTTGGTAAGCATGGCTAAATCTTCGATTGTGAAACCTCGACGAATCGCTTCTGATAGATAAAATAATCGATCATCTTGAGCTTTCACGATTTTTTCAGTCAATAACTCATCACTGACCTCTTGTATTTCTTTCAGTTCATTGTGATAGGCACCGATTTCAAGAGAACGCACTGCTTTTAATAGCGACTCCTCAATGTTACGACCGATTGCCATGACCTCGCCAGTGGCTTTCATTTGAGTCCCTAAACGGCGTTCACCTTTTTCAAACTTATCAAATGGCCAGCGCGGGATTTTTGCAACAACATAATCCAATGCTGGCTCAAACTCTGCATAAGTCGTTTCTGTGACTGGATTTTTCATTTCATCAAGCGTTAGACCTACAGCAATTTTTGCAGCCAATTTAGCGATTGGATAGCCTGTTGCTTTACTCGCTAATGCTGAGGAGCGGGAAACACGTGGATTGACTTCAATCACGTAATAATTGAAACTATGCGGATCTAAAGCTAATTGAACATTACAGCCGCCCTCTATTTTTAACGCTCTAATGATTTTTAAAGAAGCATCGCGAAGCATTTGATATTCATGATCAGATAGCGTTTGACTTGGTGCAAATACTATCGAGTCACCTGTATGAATTCCAACTGGATCGAAATTTTCCATGTTACAAACAACGATTGCATTATCAGCAGAATCACGCATCACTTCATATTCGATTTCTTTAAATCCGGCGATACTTTTTTCAATCAAGCACTGAGTAGCAGGAGATAATTTCAGACCGTTTTCAGCGATGATTCGCAGTTCTTCTTCATTATCGCACATGCCACCGCCTGTACCACCTAAGGTAAATGCAGGACGTACAATGATTGGATAACCAATTGTATTGGCAAACGCTACGGCTTGCTCAACAGTATTGACGATTTCACTTTCAGGAATTGGCTGATCTAAGTCCTCCATTAATTTCTTGAATAAGTCACGATCCTCTGCTTGATCGATCGCGTCTAATTTTGTTCCTAACAATTCCACTTTCAACTCATCTAAAATACCAGAAGCTGCTAATTCCATTGCCATATTCAGTCCTGTTTGGCCACCTAATGTCGGCAATAATGCATCTGGACGTTCTTTTCGTAAAATACGAGAAACAAATTCTAGCGTGATGGGTTCAATATACACTTGATCTGCAATTTCTTTATCTGTCATTATCGTTGCTGGATTTGAGTTGACCAAAACAACTTCATATCCTTCTTCTCTTAAAGCAAGACAAGCCTGTGTACCGGCATAGTCAAATTCTGCGGCTTGTCCAATAATGATTGGACCTGAACCGATAACCATGATTTTTTTGATATCTGTTCTTTTTGGCATTAGTCTTGCTCCTTCCATGCATCCATTAATTCCATAAATTCATCAAACAAATGAAGTCCATCGTGCGGACCTGGCGCCGCATCAGGATGATATTGCACTGTAAAAGCTGGGTATTGACGATGTCTTACGCCTTCAACAGAACCATCATTTACTTCCACGTGGGTCACTAATAACTTTTCAGGATCGACCGTTGTTTCATCGACAGCATAGCCATGATTTTGTGAAGTAAAATCGATTCTTCCTGTTGCAATTTCTCTAACAGGATGATTTAATCCCCGATGACCAAACTTCATTTTGTAGGTATCTGCTCCATTCGCTAAAGCAAATAGTTGATGCCCAAGACAAATTCCGAAAATTGGTACTTTTCCTTGAATAGCTTGAATCATTTCAATTGCTTCTGGCACATCTTTAGGATCTCCTGGTCCATTTGTTAACATCACGCCATCTGGCGAAAGCTCTAAAATCATTTCAGCCGTTGTGTTGTATGGTAAAACAGTCAAGTTACAATGACGTTTTGATAACTCCCTTAAAATACTATGCTTCAAACCGAAATCAACCACAACTACATTACGGCCGATGCCTGGACTTGGGTATGGTTTTGTTGTTGATACTTGAGCTACTTGATTTTTAGGCAAAACCGTTGCTTTTAGCTGATCAAATTCATGAGTTAAATCATCATCTGCATCAACAAAAGCAGCTTTCATTGTTCCAACGGAGCGCAGTTTTCTTGTTAGCGCACGCGTGTCAATTCCTGAAATGCCTGGAATTCCTTTTCTTTTCAAGAATTCATCCAATGTCATTTGAGCACGCCAGTTTGAAGCAAGTCGGGCATGTTCTTTGACAACTACACCTTTACACGTTGGGGAGATTGACTCATAATCATCGCGATTGACACCATAATTACCAACCATTGGATAGGTAAATGTAATAATTTGACCATTGAAACTTTGATCAGTGATTGTTTCTTGATAGCCTGTCATGCTAGTTGTAAAGACAACTTCTCCAACAACATTAACATCTGCCCCAAGCGCTTTTCCTTCAAAAACGGTTCCGTCTTCTAGTATCAATAGTCGCTTCAAAATTATGCATCTCCCTTAGACCAAGCTGATTGCCCATCAACAAACGTCATTAATGTATTTCCCTTAACTTTCCAGCCAACAAATGGGGTGTTGACGCCCATTGATTCAAAGTCTTTGTCATTAATGGCCTCTTCCAACTCTAAATCAAAAACTGCGATGTCTGCTTGAGCACCGATTGTCAGTGTCCCAGCATCTAAACCAAAAATCTCAGCAGGTTTTGTTGCCATCCAATTGATTACTTGCTCTAATGTAAATTTTCCTGTTTCAACAAAGTGTGTATAAATCAATTGGAATGCCGTCTCGCTTCCTACAATTCCGAATGGTGCTTTTAAGAAAGTTTGATTTTTTTCTTCTAAGTCATGAGGCGCGTGATCTGTTGCGATACAATCAATCGTGCCATCCATTAGCCCTTCGATCAAGGCATCACGATCAGATACTGCTCTAAGTGGCGGATTCATTTTCCAAAAACCATTATCTTCTGGGATATCTTCATCGATCAAAATCAAGTGATGCGGCGCAACTTCGGCTGTCACATGAATTCCAGCACGTTTTGCATCACGAATCACACGGACACTTTCTTTTGTTGAAACGTGGCAGACATGGTAATGTACGCCTGTTTCACCGGCTAAAACAACATCTCGAGCGATTTGTGAAGCTTCCGTAGAACTTAAAATTCCTGGTAAGCCTAATTTTTCCGAAATCTCTCCTTCATGCATCACTCCGCCAAAAAGGAGTGACTCATCTTCTGTATGAGCCACGATCGCCATGCCATTTGCTGCAGCTTCTTTCATGGCAAGATACATTGTACCTGCAGTTTGTACACCTACACCATCATTTGTAAATGCAAAAGCGCCAACTTCTTTTAAGGCTTTTTGATCGGTTAATGTTTCACTTCGTAGTTCTTCTGTGATTGGCGCATATTGTAGCACTTTTACCACAGCGTTTTTTTCAATGATTTCATAAACCTCTTTTAATTTTTCTGCAGTATCAGGTACAGGATTTAGGTTAGGCATCGCGCAAACAGTTGTATATCCGCCTCTTGCAGCTGATTTACTCCCCGTTTCGATCGTTTCTTTATAAGTAAAGCCCGGTTCTCTTAGATGAACATGCACGTCAACTAATCCTGGCGCTATCAGTTGTCCTTTAGCATCATAGACTTTTTCAAAGGTACTTTCTTCAAAAAATTCTCCGATTGCTCTGATCTTGCCATCTTCAATCCAAATTTCTGCTGGTATCAATTGATTGTCTTTTTTTATGATTTTGCCATTTTTGATAAGTGTTTTCATGTTGTTCACCTATGCCTTTCCATGTAATACTGCTTCTAAAATTGCCATTCTCATATACACGCCGTTACTCATCTGTTGGATAATTCTGGATTGAATTCCTTCAACTAAAGAATCTGCCAGTTCAACATCACGATTGACAGGCGCTGGATGCATAATGACCGCATGCTTTTGAAGTCGTTTGGCTCGCTCAACAGTTAAACCGTATTGCTGATGGTACTCTTCTTTTGAAAACATTTCAGATCCATCATGACGTTCATGCTGCACTCTAAGCAGCATCATCACATCGACTGTTTCAACTACTTCATCTAAAGGCATATAATGTCCATACGCTTCAAATTGCTTGTCGTACCACTCTTCTGGTCCTGAGAAAAAGATCGTCGCACCTAGCCTTTTTAGCATCTGCATGTTTGATTTGGCGACTCTAGAATGCGTAATATCACCAACGATCGCAATTTTTAATCCCTCAAAGTGTTTAAATTCTTCATAGATTGTCATCAAATCTAGTAGACATTGGGTGGGATGTTGACCACTACCATCTCCACCGTTAATGATTGAACATTGAATCGTTTTACTTTGGATCAGTTCATCATAATAATTTTCTTCTCCATGCCGAATGACGGCCACATCAACTCCGATTGCTGACATTGTCAGCACTGTATCATAAAGCGTCTCACCTTTTTTTACCGAGCTCATACTCTCTTCAAACTCGATCACTTCGATCCCTAATTTTTTTTCGGCAACATCAAAGCTCTTATGCGTTCGCGTACTGTTTTCAAAGAACAAGTTTGTTGCAAAGTATTGTTTCTTCTCAGGCTGCCAGGTCGCTCCTTGTTTAAACTCTTGCGCACGATGGATCAAACCCATAACTTCTTGATCGCTTAATGCTTCGACAGTTAAAAGATGTTTTAAACTGATACGTTCAGATGTGATGATCATTCGTTTTCCTCCTTATATATAGGTAACAACGTTCCGCTTCGCTTCACCTTGTACTTTTCAACATCAGTTCATTTTATTCACTGTGTTTCAAAGCAAATACTGAGCAGGCTCGTTCAACTCCGACTGAAAAATAGGAAAATCAGAAGGTGGCGCATTTCGCCACAATCGGATTTTATCTTTTTTTCGAGGAGTTAGCCTGCGAAGCTAGATAACAATAGTAACAACGTTCCGCTTCGCTAGTTAGACTTTTCTTCACTACGTGCAGTTTCAGGTAAAATCAGGTTTAGAATAATTCCTAAGACTGTGGCTAATGCCATTGATGATAATTCAAAGGTATCTAATTTAAAGACTAAACCGCCAATTCCGATAACTAGGATCACAGAGGCAATCAGTAAATTCTTTTTCTTATCAAAGTTGATTTGATTGTCAATCAGGATTTTCAACCCGCTGGCTGCAATTACCCCGAATAAGACGAAGCTGATACCTGAGATAACTGGACCAGGGATACTTAAAATGATGGCACTTAATTTCCCAACAAAACCAAGTCCAACAGCGAAGACTGCTGCTCCTGCAATAACGAAGACACTGTGTACTCGTGTAATTGCTAGAACACCGATATTTTCACCATAACTTGTAACAGGAGGTCCACCGACTAAGCCAGCTACGATTTGCGCAGCACCGTCACCCATCAATGTTTTTGATAAACCTGGGTCTTGGAAGAAGTTTCGCTTCGTTAATTTATTTAAAACCATCAAGTGTCCGATATGCTCAGTCATTGTTACAAATGCGATTGGTGCCATTGTTGTGATAGCATTTAAATGTAGCTTTGGTTGGTATTGAACAAAAGGTATTTCAAAGTTTGGCATAGCAAACCAAGCCGCATTTTTGATTGGTTCGATGTCTACGATGCCAAATAACAACGCAACGAGATACCCACTGACGATTCCCAGTAAAATTGGAATCAAGCCGAGAAATCCTTTGAAAAACATGTTATAAAAGATTGTTAATCCAAGTGTAATTAAAGCAACTGCGATGAATTTAAAGTCATACTCTCCGTTGTTGAACATAGCATTATTAGCAGCATTGGAAGCAAGCCCTAATCCAATAACCATGACTACCGGTCCTACTACGATTGGTGGTAAGATTTTATCTAACCAAGCTGAACCGATTTTACTTATGATGATCGACACGATCACGTAAACCAAACCTGTTGTGATTGCACCTTGAGCGATTGCCGGATAGCCATCACTTTTCATCAACATCTGCATCGCTGCGATAAATGCGAAGCTACTTCCAAGATAAGCTGGAATTTTTCCTTTCGTTACGAATAAGTAGACGATCGTTCCAAGCCCCGAACTGACTAAGGCAATTCCTGGATCGATTCCTACTAAAATTGGCACTAAAACTGTGGCACCGAACATTGTAAATAAATGCTGTAAACTTAAACCGATCCAATGTGCTGTCTTTGGTCTATCGTGAATATCTAGCACTGCTTCTTCATTGCGAAATTCTTTTTCTGTCATCTCAACCTACCCTATCTTTGCTATTGTATTTGACTACTCTTCTGTACTTGCGATCAAAATCCGATCTGCGCCATCTTTTTCTTCCACTTCAACAATGATTTCTTCTGCCATTGAAGTCGGAATATTTTTCCCAACATAATCCGCTCTAATCGGAAGTTCTCTATGTCCTCTATCCACCAAGACTGCTAATGAAATTTTTCTAGGTCGACCAAGATCCATTACGGCATCCATTGCTGCTCGGATCGTTCGTCCTGTAAAAAGAACGTCATCGATCAAAATCACTTCTTTGCCTTCTAATGAAACGGGGATATCAGACGAGTGTAGTTCTGGTTCTTCTAATGAACGTTCTTTCATTGATTGTCCGTCCATATCGTCGCGGTACAACGTAAT
This sequence comes from Enterococcus silesiacus, assembly GCF_001886225.1. NCBI lineage: Bacteria > Bacillati > Bacillota > Bacilli > Lactobacillales > Enterococcaceae > Enterococcus > Enterococcus silesiacus. The sequence goes on from NZ_JXLC01000030.1 coordinate 46,963, forward strand.
ATCCAACTCACCTACTGGGACTTCAATATTTTCCAGTTGTTTTAAACGTTCAGCGATTCGCTGAGCGATGTAGATTCCACGGGTTTTGATCCCTACCAAAACGATATCTTGGATTCCTTTATTTCTTTCAATGATTTCATACGTAATTCTTGTTAATGCGCGTTTCATTGTGACTGCATCAACGACTTCTTTTCTTTGCATTTTTATCTCCTCCTGAAAATGTAATTTTTGCTAAAGCCTTATGAACAACCTTTTTCAGTTTCAAGGCGTTACATTTGTTCTTTTTCATGTATACCTGTTTTTCCTAATTATAAGTAGTTGAGCCTTTTTTGGGGCCACTAGTAAGATTGCTTCTCTCACTTCGTTGGCCAAGTATTTTTCATTATCTGCTCGGTCAGCTTCTTAGCCAGTCACAATGATGAAAAACAAAAATCCTCCTACCCGTGTTCGGATAGGAGGATTGAATTTATCTATACAAAGATACCATTCAGTTCACACAGATTTTTTCTAAGCGCACCTAGATAGTATTCTGCATGTTTCCTTCTTAGCCTCACAGGACTACTCTTAAAGGATTGCTTATTTAATTTTCTTTCTAAAACAGTGTACCTTTTCTGATAGAATAAATCAATCATTATTTCTTAATTGCTCTAAAGTTTTTTCAAAAAGATCTGGTAAAGGGGCTTCAAAAACCATCATTTGGCCAGTTGTAGGATGTTTAAAGCCCAGTACTTCAGCATGTAAAAATTGACCATTGCCTTTTAATGTTTTTCTTGGTCCATACAGTGGATCGCCTGCAACTGGAAATCCAATATATTTCATGTGAACACGAATTTGGTGAGTACGTCCTGTTTCTAACTGCAGCTGAACAAGCGTATAACCTTCAAATCGTTCTAACACTTCAAAGTGAGTCACTGCTGGCTTGCCACCTTCGATTACAGCTTGCATTTTCCGATCATTTTTTGAACGACCGATCGGTGCATTGATTTCACCTTTATCATGAGAGATTTCGCCATGGACTAAAGCAACATACTTTCTAAGTGAGGTTTTATCTTTCAATTGTTCAGCTAAAGCAATATGTGCTTTATCATTTTTAGCGACCATCAATAAGCCTGATGTGTCTTTATCAATACGATGCACAATGCCTGGACGAATGATGCCATTAATCGAGGATAAGTCCTTTATATGATATAACAGCGCATTAACTAGCGTTCCATGCTGATGTCCTGCAGATGGATGAACTACCATACCTTGAGGTTTATTGACAACTAAAACATCGTCATCTTCATACACGATTTCAATTGGAATATCTTCTGCCAGAACATCAAGTTCTTCTGGTTCAGGTACATTGATACTTATTTCATCATTTTCTTTGACTTTATAATTTGGGCGGGTAATTTCACCGTTGACTGTAATATTTTGATCTTTTAACCATTGTTGAATTTGTGAACGGGAATGATTTTTCAATAAATCGCTTAAAACTTTATCAATCCGGCCCTTTTCTTGTTTTATTTTTACATTAATTTGCTCCATTTTTTCCATCCTTCGCTGCTTTTTCGTCTAAAATTAAATAAATAAAGATACATATCACACCAATAACTAGCACAGAGTCCGCGACGTTGAATATAGGAAAGCTAATAAATTCTGTTTGGAACATATCAACAACATAACCTAGACGAATACGATCGATAAAATTTCCGACTGCTCCAGCTAAGACTAAGCTCAAACCAACTGTAAACCACTTACTTCCATTGATATTTTTAACTAAAATATACAACACTACAGCAACTACGATCACTGTGACGATATAAAAGAACCACATTTTTCCTTCTAAAAGACTCCAAGCGGCCCCAGTGTTACGAAGATTCGTAAATGACATAAATCCAGGTATAAACTCCTTTGTTTCTCCTAATTGAATATTGGTCACCGTTAAATATTTGACCCACTGATCTAAACCGACCAGAACTGCACTGATAATTAGATAAACTGCTAGCAACGGCTTTCATTCCTTCTCTAAATTATTATATAAATCTCTTGGACGGATAATGCCCAGTAAACTGCCATTTGGATTCCCATCTTTTGTGATCAGGATTGCCTCTAGTCTGACTTGGGTCACAAACATCTCTTCAACTTGAAACACAGTCGTCTCTTTACTGACAAATTGATAGTTACTCTGCTTATAATTACTCAACAAAAGTTCAGAAGCTTTTCTTCCTTCTAATTGAATGTCTCCTTTTGAACTTTCGACCGCTAACCAAATTCCTAAGCCGCGAACAGTAATCAAGCCTTTAAAAATGCCATCATCATAAATTGGAAATTGTGAATACTGCTTACGAGCAACAATCGATAAGATTTCTTTGATTGAAATATTTATATCAAATCCTGTCACTTTCTTCGCAAAACGCGGGAGAACTTTTTCTGGACTGATCAATGCTTGTTCGATTTCCAACATTCGGGTGACTGCCCACGCGTTGGGTTCTGCTATCACAAAATCGGTTGAAATCCGTTCATGAACAATCGCATTTCTTAATTGAGCCATTTGCAGTAGGTCATCTTGAAAAAGCGAGATTTGGCTGTCTTTTTTTCTAGATAGTCGGCGAACCATTTCACTAAAACCCATATTCGTTGGGTTATTTAATTGTTCACGAAACCATTTCTCAATACGATTGAAACTGCTTAAAAATTCTTCCGCTCTTTCACCCATCACATTTTCTCCTTAATGACATACGCTTTGTTTAACATAGAAAACACAAAAATAAAATAAATAACGAGTAACAACATAATTCCAACAATATTCAAATGCAATACAGGAATTAAAAACATTCCAACAAAGAGTATAACATAAACTAAGATCAATGTTGGATTCATTGTTATTTCTAAATCAAGCGTGTGTCCCTGATCGTTCACCACAAAAGGTGCACTCTTTAAGAAGAAAAACTTCACTTGTATTGTACACTTTGATTCCTTTATTTCGACTTGTTTCGTTTCATTTTGGTTCAAATAAAACCATTTTTCCTCATTTTTTCTGACCTCGATCGGACTACCCATTCCATAAAATCCGGTATTTCTAGTACAACGAATATTCATGCTGATCCCTCCTCGAGCTTTAGTTTAAAGTATATAACAAAAACTACCAGACTGGAAGAAAGAAGTTGACTGGAATAAAAATAAGTGACATAAAAAAACAAACAGCGATTAAAAATAGCCGTTTGTTTTTTATTATAGATTAAAATAACCCGATTGCGTTACCATCTTTATCAACATCCATATTCAGTGCAGCAGGTTTCTTGGGCAAACCTGGCATCGTCATGACATCTCCTGTCAGCGCTACGATAAAACCTGCACCAATTTTAGGTACCAACTCACGAATCGTGATCGTAAATCCTACTGGGCGTCCTAGTTTTTGCGGATCATCCGATAGAGAGTATTGGGTTTTCGCCATACACACAGGTAGGCGATCCCAGCCATATTTTTCAAAAGTGGCAAGTTGATTTCGTGCTTTTTTGGAGAATACTACATGATTTCCGCCATATATTTTCGTCACGATCGTTTTAATTTTATCTTCTAAATTCATACCATTTTGATAAATCGTTTTAAAATCAGCAGTCTGCTCTTCTATCACTTGAGTAACACGTTTTGCTAATGCTACGCCACCTTGCGCACCTTTTTCCCAAACACTCGTCAATTCAACTGGCACGTCTATTGATTGGCATAATTCACGTAAGGCAACAATTTCGTTTTCACTATCATTGATAAACTCGTTTATAGCAACTACGACTGGCAATCCGTAACTTTTTATGTTCTCAATATGCTTTTGTAAATTTGAAAACCCTTTGGCCATAGCCGAAACATCTTCTGTATTTAACTCTTTTTTATCCACCCCACCATGCATTTTTAGCGCACGAATCGTCGCGACGATTACAACTGCATCTGGTGCTTTTTTTAAGTTAGGTACTTTAATATCTAAGAATTTCTCTCCACCTAAATCAGCACCAAAACCAGCTTCAGTCACAACATAATCCCCAAGTTTCAATGCCGTTTTCGTTGCTATTATACTATTGCAGCCATGAGCAATATTTGCAAATGGTCCGCCATGAATAAATGCTGCCGTGCCATATATAGTTTGGACTAGGTTAGGTTTGATCGCCTCTTTCAATAGCAAGGTCAACGCTCCTTGAACGCCTAAGTCGCTAACAGACACAGGTTCACGATCAAACGTATAGCCGATAACGATATTTCCCAGTCTAAACTTCAAATCTTCTAAATCTGCTGCTAAGCATAATATCGCCATAATCTCACTAGCAACGGTAATATCAAAGCCATCTTCACGTGGCATCCCTTGAGTTGGACCGCCTAAGCCTACATTGACATGACGCAACGCGCGATCATTTAAATCTACAACCCTTTTCCAAATAATTCTTCTCACATCAATGCCCAGTTCATTTCCTTGTTGAATGTGGTTATCCAACAGTGCTGAAAGTGCATTGTTGGCAGTTGTAATGGCATGCATATCCCCTGTAAAATGCAAGTTAATCTCTTCCATTGGTAATAATTGAGCGTATCCTCCACCTGTCGCTCCGCCTTTGATGCCCATAACAGGTCCTAATGAAGGCTCCCGTAATGCAATCACAGTCTTCTTACCGATCAAATTCAGCGCATCACCTAACCCGATTGTGACAGTTGATTTTCCTTCGCCTGCTGGTGTGGGATTGATAGATGTGACTAAAATCAGTTTTCCTTCTTGATTTTTTGACAAGCGCTGGATCGTCGAAAAATCGATTTTGGCTTTGTATTTTCCAAATAATTCTAGATCATTGTTTGTTAAATCAATGCTTTGCGCTACCTTTTTGATAGGTAATAAGTCAATCGCTTGAGAAATTTCTATATCTGTCTTCATAAAACACCCTCTTTTCCCGAACTATAATTATATATAATTCGAATTCGTTCAGCTATTTCTTATTATACCGTTAAGTACTACTCATTTCCATCAGAATAATAGCTTTTTTACAAAAGATTGACGAGCTCCTTTTTTCACTTTATAATGATGCTAGACTTTAGAAAATAAAGGAGCGTGATTTGAATGGAAAAAGGGTTCGTCAAGTGGTTCGATAATAGAAAAGGTTACGGCTTTATTGGTTACAATGAAGACGAGGAGATCTTTGTTCATTTCACAGCAATCGAAGAAGATGGCTTTAAGTCATTAGAAGAAAATCAAGCCGTAGAATTTGAAGTAATGGAAGGTACACGTGGTTTACAAGCCGCTCATGTGAAAAAAATATAGAAAACATACAAGATTAGAGGGTAAACTTATCGACGGATGAGTTTACCCTCTATTTGCCTATTTTTAGGTTTATAGTAAGGAGTGAAAGGAAGATCGACCATAACCTCTTGGACTTCGAGTCCCTACAAAAAAACGGTCTCCTTCACTGTCATTTTAAACTCTGGTTTAAGTATGTTGGGCTTCGAGCTCGTGTAAAGGAAATTAGGAACGAAATGAAACAGTGAAGAACCTTTCAAAAAAAGAAAGAAGATGAAAACATGGCTTATGTACTTGCATTGGATGTTTCTATGGGCAAAAGTTATAAAGTGCTTTATAAAGAGGAGCTTTGTCTCTCCCAAGGAGAGATTACTCATACCAGATCTGGTTTTGACTACTTGCTTCAAGAAATTCAACAGTTACCCGAAACACCCAGTATCGTCTTTGAATCAACAGGCGTTTACTCAAGAGTAATTGAAACTTTTTGTCAAAATAATCACTTACCCTATTGTCTATTGAATCCCTTAGAGGCAAAAAAACAGCTTGATAGTGGGTTGCGTGTTCTTAAAACAGATAAGCAAGACGCTCATCGTCTTGCACAAACTCACGGTCAATATGAACGGAAGATCAAACAACACCAACCAGTTATTTATGAAGAATCCCATGATTTAGCTCGCTTTTATCAAGAGGTAGAAACAGAAATCAAGCGACTAAGAATGTACTTACACACAGCTCTTCAGCTTACTTTTCCAGAACTAGAAATCCTTTTTTCGAGCCGCTTATCAAAACTATCTCTAAATCTTATTGAACTGTTTCCTCATCCAGAATACTTAGCTGGATTGAGTCAAACGCAGGTGAAAAATATCTTGAAAAAGAGCACAGACAAACGACTCTCTGATAAAAAAGTGTTAGAAAAAGCGCAACAGCTCCTTTCATTGGCTTCTAATTCCTATCCAACGACCACAAAAACGAGTATTCAAGTGCAGAAGGTTCAGTATTATGCCCATCAGTTAAAAGAGCTTATCCAATCAAAGGAAACATTGTCTAAGCAGCTTATTGAACAAACCAAACCATTATCTGAGTTCGAACTTTATCAAAGTGTTCCAGGCATCGGTGAAGTATCTGCCGCTTTACTTATTGGTGAAATTGGAGATATTCGCCGATTTGAAGCCCATAAGAAAGTCAATGCTTTTGTTGGGATAGATACCCGTAGGTATCAATCAGGGAAATACCTTGCCCAAGACCATATCAATAAACGTGGAAACCCGAAAGCTCGGAAAATTCTTTATTTCACTGTAAAAAATATGATCCGCCAACAAGCTGCCGCTTCGAATCATATTGTAGATTACTATTACAAATTAAAAACGCAACCTCTACCCAAAAAGGATAAGGTTGCGACCGTAGCCTGTATGAACAAACTACTGAAGTGTCTCTATTCCATGATTAAGAACGAGACAAAGTACGACTATGCGTACACGGCCTCTAAGGACCAATAAGGCAAAGCCTTATAAAATAGAGTATAACACCCTGATTGAAAAAAATACAGACTCGTCAGGGTTATTTATTACGGAGTTTAGTCTAAAATACTTCCTTCGTTTACAAACGTTTAAACGATTTTTCCTTATTTCCTTATTTTCTACTTGACTAATCGTAGGAAGAGGTTGGGACAGAAGCGTCTAATCCCG